>CAZRZN010000030.1:0-27345 GCA_964604565.1 uncultured Rhodobacterales bacterium | reverse complement strand
ATCGTGTTCCCCGAGATCGAGTTCGACAAGGTCGACGAAGTCTGGGGCATGGATATCATCGTGACCACCAATGCAAAGCAGTATGGTGATCACAGCGCAGATGAGCAGGCCAAGGCGTTGCTCACTCACTTCAACATGCCGTTCACCAAGGCGTAAGGGGACAAAAGACATGGCCAAGAAATCCATGATCGAGCGCGAAAAGAAGCGCGAGCGCCTGGTGGCCCGGTATGCCGCCAAGCGCGCCGAACTCAAAGAGATCGCGAACGACGAAAGCAAACCGATGGAAGAGCGCTTCAAGGCCCGGCTGAAGCTGGCCAAGCTGCCGCGCAATTCCTCGCCGACCCGTCTGCACAACCGCTGCCAGATCACCGGTCGTCCGCACGCGTATTACCGCAAGCTCAAGATCAGCCGGATCGCCCTGCGCGACCTCGGTTCGAACGGCAAGCTTCCGGGCGTCGTGAAATCGAGCTGGTAAGGGAGGGCTGATATTATGAACGATCCTATCGGCGATATGCTCACCCGTATCCGCAACGCGCAACTGCGTGGCAAATCCACCGTCTCGACGCCGGCGTCAAAGCTGCGCGCCTGGGTGTTGGACGTGCTGGCGGACGAAGGTTACATCCGCGGCTATGAATCCGGCACCGGCGTGAACGGTCACCCGACGCTGGAAATCAGCCTGAAGTATTTCGATGGCACGCCTGTCATCCGCGAGGTCAAGCGGGTTTCCAAGCCCGGTCGTCGCGTCTACATGGGCGTCGATGACATTCCGCAGGTCCGTCAGGGTCTGGGTGTGTCGATTGTCTCCACCCCGAAGGGTGTGATGTCGGATGCAAACGCACGCGCGGCCAATGTTGGCGGCGAAGTGCTTTGCACCGTGTTCTAAGGAGGCTGATCAATGTCTCGTATTGGCAAACAGCCGGTTGAGCTGCCTTCGGGCGTCTCGGCCGCCGTCTCGGGCCAGACCGTCGAAGTGAAGGGGCCGAAAGGCACCCAGACCTTCAAGGCGACCGACGACGTCACGATCACCGTGGAAGAAAGCGCCATCACGGTCATGCCTCGCGGCAAGTCCAAGCGCGCCCTTCAACAGTGGGGGATGTCCCGCACCGTCCTGTCGAACCTCGTTCACGGCGTGCAGAACACCTTCAAGAAAGAGCTTGAGATCCGCGGCGTCGGTTACCGGGCACAGTTGCAGGGCAAGGTCCTGAAACTGAACCTCGGGCTGTCGCATGACGTGGATTTTGAAATTCCGGAAGGCATCACCGTGACCTGCCCCAAGCCGACAGAGATCATCGTCGAAGGGCATGACAACCAGCAGGTTGGTCAGGTCGCGGCGAACATTCGCGATTGGCGGCGGCCTGAACCCTACAAGGGCAAGGGCATCCGCTACAAGGGCGAGTTCGTCTTCCAGAAAGAAGGCAAGAAGAAGTAAGGACGCGGAACATGGCAATGAGCAAACGTGTACTGTTCCAGAAGCGCCGTCTGCGCGTCCGGAGCAAACTTCGCAAGGTGAACGCAGGGCGTGTGCGCCTTTCGGTCCACCGGTCGAACAAGAACATCTCGGTCCAGTTGATCGACGACGTGGCAGGCCGCACCATCGCGGCGGCCTCCTCTCTCGAACCGGCACTGGGCGTGATCGGCAAGAACAACGTCGAGGCGGCCACCAAGGTCGGGGCGGCGATTGCCGAGCGCGCGAAGGCCGCCGGCGTTGTCGAAGCCTATTTCGACCGGGGCGGCTTTCTCTTTCACGGACGGGTCAAGGCCCTGGCAGAGGCCGCACGTGAAGGTGGACTGAAGATCTGAAGATTGCGGCGGGTTGACTTTGGTCGTCCCGCCCGTCTTTTCCAACATGCCGGGGTCCGCCCCGGTAGACGACTGTGCAGACGGAAACGTCTCGATGATCGGGGCCTTGGACCATGTCCAACGGCACTGCGGTCGGACAATCCGGTGCTCTTGGGCACCACGATGAAAGGAATGCCTCATGGCAGAACGTGATAACCGCCGGGGTGGACGCCGCGACCGCGACGAAACACCCGAATTCGCGGATCGCCTCGTTGCGATCAACCGTGTGTCCAAGACCGTCAAGGGCGGCAAGCGCTTCGGCTTCGCGGCTCTTGTGGTCGTTGGAGATCAGAAGGGCCGTGTCGGCTTTGGCAAGGGCAAGGCCAAGGAAGTCCCCGAGGCGATCCGCAAGGCGACGGAACAGGCCAAGCGCAAGATGATCCGTGTGCCGCTGAAAGAGGGCCGCACCCTGCATCACGACGTCAAGGGGCGTGCGGGCGCGGGTAACGTGACCATGCGCACCGCCCCTCAGGGTACGGGGATCATTGCCGGCGGTCCGATGCGTGCCGTGTTCGAAATGCTGGGCATTCAGGACGTGGTTGCCAAATCGACCGGCTCCCAGAACCCCTATGCCATGATCCATGCCACGCTCGACGGTCTGCGCACGCAACAGAGCCCGCGGAACGTGGCCCAGCGGCGCGGCAAGAAGGTTGCCGACATTCTGCCCAAGCGCGATGATGCGCCGGCGCCCGAGGCTTCGGCCCAGACCGAGGAGGCTTGATCCATGGCCAAAACCATCGTTGTAAAACAGGTCGGCTCGCCGATCCGTCGCCCTGCTGTCCAGCGCCAGACGCTGGTCGGCCTTGGGCTGAACAAGATGCACAAGACCCGCGTTCTTGAGGATACGCCGTCCGTTCGCGGCATGATCCGCAAGATACCGCATCTGGTCGAAATCGTCGAAGAGCGCGACTGAACGTCGACTATTGACGAAGTGACAGAAATGGCGCCGCCCCAGTTTCGGGCGGCGTTTTTCATTTTGATGCTGTTCCATCCTACTGGATGCATGCAAAACCGACCGGGCTATCAGCAGTCGGGCGATAAATCCGTTGCCCCCGAGGGATCAGGCATCCCAGAGATCCCGCGCTGTGCGGGCCGGGCCGTTCATCGACCTCGATTGCCGCGCCTTTTTCCGCATGGTAACGTGCCGTGAAACCGAGGCAGAGCAGCCCAGATGACCGCCCTGAAACAATTCTCCCGCCTCGAAGCCAGCGGCCTCTGGCGTCCCTCACCGGATGAGCAGCGACGGGAGGTCATCGTCTCCCTCGGGGATGCGACATTGACGCTTTCGGATATCAACGGAACCGCCTTGACGCACTGGTCCTTGGGCGCCATCAACCGGGCGAACGGCACGCAGATTCCAGCCATCTATCACCCTGACAACGCACCGGGTGAAACACTGGAACTGCCCGCTTCGGAGCCCGAAATGATTTCAGGCATCGACCGGCTGCTCAGGGTCATCGAGAGGCGGCGGCCACGTCCCGGAAAGCTGCGCTTTTACCTGTCCGGTGGCGTTTTCGCAGCGTTGATCGCGGCGATTGTATTCTGGTTGCCCGGCGCGCTGGAGCGTTATGCGGTCAACGTGGTCCCGCCGGTAAAACGCGCCGACATCGGAAATGCCTTGCTGTCACATATCGAGCGTTTGTCCGGCAAGCCCTGCATGACCCAGGAGGCGCGCGGACCCCTTGCCCGGTTTTCCGATCGCCTGTTGCAACGGGGGCGGGTCGCGATCCTGCCCGGTGGCGGTCAGATGAGCGCGCATCTGCCCGGCCGGATCATCCTGCTCAACCGCTCAGTATTCGAAGACTTTGAGGATCCGGATGTCGCGGCGGGTTTCGTTCTGGTCGAAACCGTCCGCGCCGCGGACTCCGATCCGCTTGCCGCACTGCTTGATCATGCCGGTCTGATTGCGAGCCTTCGATTGCTGACCACTGGCGATCTCCCTCAAAGCGCCTTGGTTGCCTATGCTGAGGAGTTGATGACGACGCCTCAGCCCCGCCCTTCAACGGACAAGTTGATCCCCGTCTTCGAAGCCGCGGAAATCCGCAGTTCGCCATATGCCTACGCGATCGATATCACGGGCGAAAGCACGCTTTCCCTTATCGAGGCGGATCCCCGTGCGACAGAGGGCAGCCGCCCCGTTCTGACGGACGCTGACTGGGTGCGCCTGCAAGCGATATGTGGATCCTGATGCACCGGTGACCGGACGCACGCCCCCAAAAAAGTCTGCCCAATCCGCTCAGCGGATGTAGGCCTGCGTATACCCCGAGCCATGCACACGGCTGAGGCCCGTCTGCAATGCACCCTGAGAGGCATAGGGTCCAACGCGCAGCCGCGACATGGTCTGACCATTCTGCTGATGCTGGGCCATGCGCACGGTCAACCCGGCCGCCTGCAACCGCGACGCGGCCGTGCGTGCCTTTTCCTCAGTCGTGAAGGCGCCGATCTCGATCCACCGCGCATCATTGGCCGAGGTGCCGGGCGCTGCATCGCGCGGCTCCCCCTTGCTTGTGACATGCGGGGTTCGGGCAACATGGCGGGTCACAGGCAGCGGCGCACTTGCATGGCCTACGATCACCGGATCCTTGATCTCATGGCGTTTCGCCTGAACGACCAGCCTGCGCGGCACCTTATTGGTCCAGACTTTCTGGCTCGCCCTGTAGCCCTCGACGGTCTGATAGGCGCGGTATGGGTTGAGCCTTCCATCGCTCCATGCGGGGCGGTAGCCCAGGGGCACATGCGCCACTTGTGTATCCCGTTCCTTGTAGACGTGATCCGGAACGATGCGGGTCTGTGGCGGCAGGTTTGATTTGATACCGGACCGATCGCCTTTGGCATGAACGATTTTCCTGACCGTTCCGGGTCTTTCACCGTTGCGCACCGTGGTCACATTGGCACCGATCTCCACGCCACATTCGACGCGAAGCTGCTCTCCATTGATGATGCGGTAGGGTTGTCCCGGCGGGCATGTCGATTGCGCCACCCCCATCATCGTCTTGAGAGAGACATTCCGATCAGATCCTTTGCGGCTCATGAGGGTTTGCGCCGGCACCCGACGCAAAACGCGCGGCGGCAGTGCCGCTGCCGGTTTGGAGGCAGGGGCCCGCGCCACGCTGCGTGCCGACGCAGCGGACGTAGGCGCCGTTCGAACGGGCGCTTCGGCTGCTGCCGCGACAGGTGTTGGCGCCGCTGTCTGCGGCGGTGCTTCGTCAGGGGAAGTTGCCGTGACCTGCACCGGCTCGGCTGCGGCAGGCGCTGGTGCTGCAGGTTCAACTGCGGCCTCTGTGCCGAATGTGGGCGTCTGTCCGCAGATCGGTTCGCGTTGCCGCGACACCCGTGGCACCCATGTCACCGCCCCGTCAAAGCCCGCGCGCACGTAGACGCAACCGCGGTTGTCGACGAATTGCCGTTCCTCATAGGAGTCGGGTGGAAAGTTCACGGGAACCTCCCGGATGTCGGATTGAGCTGACACTGGCTGAGAAGAAATTCCGAATCCGGAAATCAACAGCGCCACAAAAGAGAATGATTTCAAGGTCATGTCTGCCCCCACAGATGATGGGAAATATTACCCCGTCCGGGATCGACCTGTAAACCCTTGGAATTGTTAATAGCTTGCGAGACCACGCCGGCAAAGTCGGGACAATCCGGGGGATGTTGGTGACATTGTCAATCTTTTTGGACGACGCGCCCTACGGGTAGCGATCCTGATCGCGACCACCGCCTTATTTGGTGCCGTACATCCGGTCACCCGCATCGCCGAGGCCGGGCATGATATAGCCCTTTTCGTTCAATTTCTCGTCCAATGCCGCGGTGATCACCGGAACGTCCGGATGTGCCTCGGCCATGCGCCGCACGCCTTCGGGCGCCGCAAGAAGACAGAGGAAACGGATGTCCCTGGCCCCCGCGTCCTTGACCAGCTGGACCGCCGCGGCAGAGGAATTGCCCGTCGCCAACATCGGGTCCACGACAATCGCCACACGTTCATTCATGCGCTCGGGCAACTTATTGTAGTATTGCACCGGTTGCAGAGTCTCTTCATCGCGGTAGAGCCCGACGAACCCGACACGCGCTGCGGGGATCAACTCCAGAATACCATCCATCAAACCGTTGCCCGCGCGCAGGATCGATACCAATGCCAGTTTCTTGCCTTCGATCACCGGGGCGTCCATGTCGCACATGGGTGTCTCGATCCGGCGCGTGGTCATTGGCAGATCCCGCGTGACCTCATAGGCCAATAGCAGGCTGATCTCGCGCAGCAAGCGCCGGAAACTCGCGGTCGAAGTGGTCTTTTCGCGCATCAGGGTCAGCTTGTGCTTGACCAGCGGGTGGTCAACGACGGTCAGCGTGTCGCTCATGATGTCTCCAGTCTTTTCAAAACGGCGTCCCGCGTGGTCGCGTCGCAGAAGGCGGCATCCATCGCGACGCGGTTGAGATCTGCGAACACCTCTTCGTCCCATCCGAAGGCCTTGGCAAGTCCGAGATATTCGTCGCGCATCGTCGTATGAAAAAACGGCGGGTCATCGGTAGATACCGTCACCTTGACACCACGGTCACGCAGCCGCGCAATCGGATGGTCCTTCAGGCTGCGGTAGATGCCAAGGCTGACATTCGATCCCGGGCAGACTTCCAGCGTGATGCCACGCTCCGCCAGCATGTCCACGGTCGCCAGATCGGTGATCGCCCGGACGCCGTGGCCGATCCGTTCCACGCCCAGATCCTCCACCGCGGCGCGCACCTCCTTGGGTCCGCGCCATTCGCCCGCATGACTGGTCAACCGAAGCCCCGCCTCGCGCGCAAGGTCGAAACTGTAGGCAAAGTCGCGCTGCTGGCCCATGTCCTCCTGCCCGGCCATGCCAAAGCCCACCAGCCAGTCGCCCGCCGTCTCGGCAGCGCAAAGCGCCACGCGCCGTGCCTGATCCGGGCCAAAATGGCGGATGCAGGTGACGATGCCGCGCAGCGTCACACCCATGTCACGTTCGGCCGCATTTCCTGCCTCGCGGATCGCATGGAGGTATTCGCGCCACGCCGATACATCCCCACCGCCACAGAAATCCGGGCTCAGAAAGGTTTCGGCGTATACCACATCATTCTTCGCCGATTGCTCCAGCACTGCCGTGCAAAGACGGGCAAAATCCTCAGGCGTTTGCAGCACGGAGGTCGCGGCCTCATAGACTGACAGAAAATGGCCGAAGTCGCGGAAGGCATAACTTCCGTCCTCGTTGAAGATGCCGCTCAGATCGACTTTCTTTTCCTGTGCCAATCCCCGAATGAAGGGTGGCGGCGCCGCACCTTCGAAATGCAGATGCAGTTCGCATTTCGGCATACGGGCGATGCGGTCAAGCTGCTCTTCGTCCAGCGGGAGGTCAGGGTCACGGTCTGTCACAGGAAACTCACTCCGGGGCCATGGGCAGGCACGTTCAGATGGGCCGCGACAGAAGCCGCCACATCGGCAAAGGCGACCTGCCCGATCTTGCCCGCGCCAAGGCCCGCCACCAGAACAGGCACACGTTCGCGCGTGTGATCGGTGCCGGACCATGTCGGGTCATTGCCGTGATCGGCAGTGATGAGCAAGAGATCATCGTCGCGCAACCTTGGCAGAAGCCGTCCCAATTCCGCATCGATCCATTCAAGATGCGCGGCATAGCCCGCCACATTGCGCCGGTGGCCGTAGAGGCTGTCGAATTCGACGAAATTCGCAAAGGTCAGGCTGCCGTCCTCGGCAGTGTCCACAAGATCGTTCAAATGGCCCATCAAAGTCCGGTCTGTTCCCTTGCGGACCTCGTCGATCCCGGCCATCGACAGGATATCGCCGATCTTGCCCACGGCATAGACCCGGCGGCCCGCATCTTGCACCCAGTTGGTCAGGATCGGCTGCGGCGGGGCAATGGCATAGTCATGCCGGTTGATCGTCCGGGTGAAATGCCCCGGCTCACCGACAAAGGGGCGCGCGATCACGCGGCCCACGTTCATCGCGTGCAAATGCGGGGCCAGCGTTTCGCACAGGTGCAACAGGCGGTTCAGGCCGAAATACTCTTCATGAGCGGCAATCTGGAACACACTGTCGACCGACGTGTAGCAAATCGGATAGCCGGTCTGGATGTGTTCGGCGCCAAAGGCATCCAGCATGACGGTGCCAGATCCGTGGCAGTTGCCAAGGATACCATCAGTGCCGGCGATCTCGCAGACCTTGGCGGTCAGGTGTTCGGGAAACGCCGGAATGGTATGTGGGAAATAATGCCAGTCCCAGGGCACCGGCAACCCCGCCAGTTCCCAATGACCCGACGGAGTGTCCTTGCCTCTGGATATTTCGGTCGCGGCCCCCCACAACCCTTCGGGCTGATGCGGCCCGGCGCGATTGGCCCCACTCGCAAGATCAGCGGCGTGAAACAGGCCCAGAGCAGCCAGATTCGGCAGACAAAGCGGGCCGGACCGTCCGATGTCGGCCTCACCAGCGGCGCAGGCGTCAAATATATGGCCAAGTGTGTCTGCGCCAGTGTCCCTGACGCCGCCGTTGAAATAGTCAGCCGCATCCGGCGCGCCGCCAATACCAACCGAATCCAGAACCACCAGAAATGCACGCATCAGCCGACACGCTCCAACACCAGAGGCGCCTCTGGTGGCCTCTCCGCGGAGATGGTGATCGCACCCAGCGCGACCTGTGCCGCCGCTGCCGCCTGCCCCTCGCGCGCGGCATGGACGCGCAACATCGGCTGGCCCTTGACCACCCGCTCTCCGAGGCGGACCACATCGCTTAACCCGACGGCAGGATCCACCTGATCCGTCTCGATACGGCGGCCCCCGCCCAGATCGACCACAGCGAGGCCCAGCGCCTCTCCGTCGATGGCGCTCACCACGCCGTCTTGCAGCGCAGGCACTTCGAGAATGACCGTAGCTTCGGGCAGAAACCGGCGCCAGTCATCGACAAAGGCCAGCGGCCCGCCCAAGGCATAGACCATGCGTCCAAATCGTTCCGCCGCGTCGCCCGAGGCGATGGCCTTGCGCAGACCCGCCTCGCCATCGCGGATGCCTGCGGTGTGCAACAGTTCCGCGCCCAACGATATGGTCAACTCAAGCAGAGGGCCCTGTGCCTGCCCCGTCAGAACGGCCATGGAGGCATCGACCTCCAGAGCGTTGCCCAAGGCGGAGGCCAGCGGTTGCGACATGTCGGAAATCAACGCCGTCGTCGGACAGCCCGCCGCGTTGGCCGTGCTCACCAGAGCCTCGGCAAGGTCTCTGGCAGCGGCACGGTCCTTCATGAACGCGCCAGAGCCAGTCTTGACGTCCAGCACCAGCCCTTGCAGCCCGGCAGCCAGTTTCTTTGACAGGATGGACGCACAGATCAGATCGAGGCTCTCCACCGTGCCCGTCACATCCCGGATCGCATACAGCCGCTTGTCCGCTGGAGCGATATCCGCCGACGCACCGACGATGGCGCAGCCGATATCGCGCACGACATGGCGAAACAGTGCCTCGTCCGGATTGACGGAATAGCCGGGGATGGCCTCCAGCTTGTCGAGGGTGCCGCCGGTATGGCCAAGGCCCCGGCCCGAGATCATCGGCACATGGACCCCGCAGCACGCCAGCGCCGGGGCCAGAACGAGCGACACGCAATCCCCCACACCCCCGGTCGAGTGCTTGTCAAGAACCGGCGCGTCCAAATCCCAGTCCAGCACCCGCCCCGAATCGCGCATGGCCAGCGTCAGCGCCACGCGCCCGGCCTCCGACAGGCCGCGCAGGCAGATCCCCATGGCAAAGGCCCCGCCCTGCGCACCGCTGACCGATCCATCGGCCAGCCCCTGTGCGAACCAGCCCAATTCCTCTGCGGTGGGTTCTTCTCCGCGTCTCAGTTCGGCAATGATGCTGCGTGCATCCATCACGCGCGGTCCATGTGGCTTTTGTCGAAGGCACCGGGCAGCAGGTCGGCCACCGTGACGCGCTGTTCGGCACCGTCCACCGTCGCAAGCGTGACCGGCGTTCCGCCTCGGGCGAATTCCATCAGCTTTTGCCGGCAGCCGCCGCAGGGCGGCACTGGATGCGGACTGTCGGCGATGACATAGGCCTCCGTGATCTCCGTCTCGCCCGCCGCAACCATTGCCGCGATGGCGCCCGCCTCGGCACAGGTGCCCTCCGGGTAGGCCACATTCTCGACGTTGCAGCCCACATGGATGGCGCCGGACGCCGTCCGCAACGCGGCCCCGACCTTGAAATGCGAATAGGGCACATATGCGTTTTCGCGCACCGCACGCGCCGCCGCGGCGAGGTCGGCGGAAGCTTCATCTGTGTCGGTCATGGTGTCTGTCTTTCTCGCTGTTGTGTTCCATGTTGCGGAGGCGCTTGCAGGAATGCAAGGGGCGGGGCCGCGTGCAGGACGGGCACAAGCGTGCAGGACGGGCACAAGACAGTCCGGAAGGCCCCGCCCGTCAGCCCCTTTTCATTTTCAATCAAAAACCGAAACTGCTATCGGGACGTCGACTCTGTGACGTGTGCCTGAGCTGGTTCAGCGCCGAACGGCGTCTCGGGAGGGGAATTTCATGAACGATACGACCAATGAATCGCTGCGTCAGGCCGCCCTGTTCTATCATGAAAACCCGCGCCCCGGGAAACTGGAGGTCCGTGCAACCAAGCCGCTGGCAAACGGCCGCGATCTGAGCCGTGCCTATTCGCCCGGCGTCGCCGAAGCATGCCTGGAGATCAAGGCCGACCCAACCACGGCAGCACGCTACACGACGCGCGGCAACCTTGTCGGCGTCGTGTCGAACGGCACTGCGGTGCTGGGACTGGGAAACATCGGCGCCCTCGCCTCCAAGCCGGTGATGGAGGGCAAGGCGGTCCTGTTCAAGAAATTCGCCAATATCGACTGTTTTGATATCGAAGTGGATGAAGCAGACCCCGAAAAGCTGGCCGAGATCGTCTGCGCGCTGGAGCCGACCTTTGGCGCGATCAACCTTGAGGACATCAAGGCACCGGATTGCTTCATCGTCGAAAAGATCTGCCGCGAGCGGATGAACATCCCCGTCTTTCATGACGACCAGCACGGGACGGCCATTGTTGTGGGAGCTGCGGCAACCAATGCATTGCACGTGGCAAAGAAGGCCTGGGGCGATATCAAGGTGGTGTCGACCGGCGGTGGCGCGGCGGGGATCGCCTGCCTGAACATGCTGCTGAAACTGGGCGTCAAGCGTGAGAACGTCTGGCTGTGCGACATTCACGGAGTGGTCCATGAGGGTCGCGCAGAGGACATGAACCCGCAAAAGGCCGAATTCGCGCAGCCGACGGACCTGCGGACGCTGGACGAGGTGATCGACGGTGCGGACCTGTTTCTGGGCCTGTCCGGTCCGAATGTCCTGAAGCCGGAACAGGTCGCGCGCATGGCCACACGCCCGATCATCTTTGCGCTGGCCAACCCCAACCCCGAGATCATGCCCGACGCCGCCCGCGCCGTGGCACCGGATGCGATCATCGCCACCGGACGCAGCGACTTTCCCAATCAGGTCAACAACGTGTTGTGTTTCCCCTTCATCTTTCGCGGTGCGTTGGATGTGGGTGCGACGGAAATCAACTACGCGATGGAGGTGGCCTGTGTCGAAGGCATCGCCGCGCTTGCCCGCGCCACCACCAGCGCGGAGGCTGCCGCCGCTTATCGCGGGGAACAACTGACCTTCGGCGCGGACTACCTGATCCCGAAACCTTTTGATCCGCGCCTGTCGGGCGTGGTGTCGACCGCCGTGGCGCGCGCAGCGATGGAGTCCGGCGTGGCGGTGCGCCCGCTCGATGACCTTGACGCCTACAAGCAAAGGCTGGACGCGTCGGTCTACAAATCGCTGCTGCTCATGCGGCCGGTCTTTCAGGCGGCGGCCACCGCATCGCGCCGCATCGTCTTCGCCGAAGGCGAGGATGAGCGCGTTCTGCGCGCGGCCCAGGCGATCCTTGAGGAGACCACCGAAACGCCGATCCTGATCGGCCGTCCGGAAGTGATCACCACCCGGTGTGAGCGTCTAGGTCTTGAAATCCGGCCGGAACGTGACTTCAAGATCGTCAACCCGGAGAACGATCCGCGCTATCGCGACTACTGGAACACCTATCATGAGATCATGGCCCGTCGCGGCGTGACGCCCGATCTTGCCCGCGCGATCATGCGCACGAACACCACCGCCATCGGTGCCATCATGGTGCAACGCAATGAGGCCGACAGCCTGATCTGCGGCACCTTCGGTGAGTTCAGCTGGCATCTCAACTATATCCGGCAGGTGCTGGGCACCCGCAAGCTGCATGCCCAGGGCGCGCTGTCGCTGATGATCCTCGAGGACGGGCCGCTGTTCATCGCGGACACCCATGTGCACCAGTTGCCCACCGCCGCGCAGATCGCCGAGACGACCATCGGTGCGGCCCGGCATGTGCGGCGCTTCGGCCTTGAACCCAAGGTTGCGCTCTGTTCGCAATCGCAATTCGGCAACCAGCAGTCCGGTAGCGGCGAACGCTTGCGCGAAGCGCTGGAGATCCTTGACGATCAGGATCTCGATTTCTCCTATGAGGGTGAAATGAACGTGGACAGCGCGCTGGATCCCGAATTGCGCGAACGTCTCTTGCCGGGCAACCGGATGGAAGGGGCGGCAAATGTGCTGATCTTCGGCCATGCGGATGCCGCCTCCGCCACGCGCAACATCCTGAAGATGAAGGCCGGCGGACTCGAAGTCGGGCCAATCCTGATGGGGATGGGCAACCGCGCGCACATCGTGACGCCGGCCATCACCGCACGCGGGTTGCTGAACATGGCGGCCATCGCGGGCACACCGGTGGATCACTACAGTTGATCGCGGATCACGGTCGCGGCGTCAGCTCCGCCCCGTCAAGCATGTAGGGCTGTTCGCAAGTCCCGGCGTCCTCATCGCCGCAGCGCGCGCCCTTGAAGAATATCGACACCACGCCCGGCTCTTCCGTCGGGGTGGCATCCTGAATCGCATTCATGAAGACGCGTCGATAACGCCCATCCTCCAGCCCGACCCAGAGCGAAGTCAGACAGCCCGCGTCCCCGCAAACCATTTCCGGCGTGCTGTCGCAGACCAGCGCACCGTGATTAACGCGCAGGTCCATCGGAGCCTTTCCATCAATGTCGAAGGGCACGGCAAAGTTTTCACCTTCGGTCAGGGTGCCGTTCAGCACGGTGCAGGCCTCGCGCATATCCCCCACGATCCGTGCCGCAGGATCCTCTTGAGTGCGCCGCTCCATTTCTCTTTGCGCAAAGTCGGGCAAGGGGCATTGCGCCTCGACCGCGTCGATCGCCACGCGCGATCCGATCAGGGTAAAGCGGTGGATCTCGGGCGCGGAGTCGTTGCTGTACCAGACATGCAACTGGGCCCGCAGCCCCGCCTTCAGCCGTTGCACACCGCGCAGATGGGTTTCCTCCAGCGGGGCCTGAAAGGTCTGAAGCCCGGTGGCGTTGAAATCCAGAGACCCGGCAAGCTGCGAACCGACAAACAAGAGCGTGTCCAGCCGTGGGGCCGCAACCATGTCAGCCATGTTCTCCGAGATCAGGCGAAAGGAAAGCGGCTCCCCCTCGCCGCATCCCAGTTCAAGGCACAGCGTCTCTTCGCCGGCCGCGCAGACACGGGCCGCGTGCGAGGACGACCCCTCACCGCTTTCGAACACCCAGTTCGCCTGTGCCGCGGTGCCGAGGACAAAAACGGCGCATATGGCCATGACCAGACCCCTGAAAGCGTTGCTTTGCATACCTGATCTCCCTTTCACTTCTACGGCGATGAGTTCACGCGCTTGGCAAGAGGTCAAGACGTGACAACGATCACAAGTTCGGCAATAGACGACGGAGGGATGTTCCGGCTTTCCGTTGTCCAACGGCCCGCGACTCTCCCCGCCGCGCTTGAATACCTGATTACAGGACTCTCCTTTCGGATTTGCAAACATGGATGATCTTCAAAGATTCAAGCAAGCTTTGGCGGGGTTTGCAAATATTTGCAGGCGCGGTTCGCAAAATCCGTGCGATATTATGTCCTGACCAACGGTAACAGCCTTGCCCGCTCAATGGCCAAGCGCCTAATCCCGGAGCAAGGGAAAAAGGAGGAGGTCCAATGGGCTACCGCGACGTATATGAAAGCTCCCAAGCCGATCCGGAAGGCTTCTGGATGGCCGCGGCCGAGGCGATTGACTGGCACCGCAAACCCTCCAAGGCCCTGTTTGACCGCGGCGACCACATCTACGAATGGTTTGCAGACGGCATGGTCAACACCTGCTGGAATGCCGTCGACCGCCATGTCGAAAACGGCCGTGGCGAACAGACGGCCATCATCTACGACAGCCCGATCACCCATACGAAGCGCGAAATCTCCTATGTGGAGCTGCGCAACCGCGTCGCCAATCTGGCGGGTGCCCTGCGTGCCAAGGGCGTCGAAAAAGGCGACCGCGTCATCATTTACATGCCGATGGTTCCCGAGGCGCTTGAGGCCATGCTGGCCTGCGCCCGCCTGGGCGCGGTGCATTCCGTGGTCTTTGGCGGCTTTGCCGCACATGAGCTGGCTGTGCGCATCGACGACGCCAAGCCCAAGGCGATCATCGCCGCCTCCTGCGGGATGGAGCCGGGCCGCGTGGTCCATTACAAGCCACTCCTCGACGGTGCGATCGAGCAGGCCACGCACAAGCCAGAGTTTTGCGTGATCTTTCAGCGTGAACAGGAAGTGGCCCAACTGATCCCCGGCCGGGACTACAACTGGCACGGTTTTCAGTATGGCGTGGAACCCGCGGAATGCGTCCCGGTGGAGGGCAATCATCCCGCCTATATCCTGTACACATCGGGCACCACCGGCCAGCCCAAGGGCGTCGTGCGCCCCACGGCCGGACATCTCGTGGCGCTCAACTGGACGATGAAGAACCTCTACAACGTGGATCCGGGCGATGTGTTCTGGGCGGCTTCGGACGTGGGCTGGGTCGTGGGCCACAGCTATATCTGCTACGGGCCGCTGATCCATGGCAACACCACCATCGTCTTCGAGGGCAAGCCCGTCGGCACGCCGGATGCCGGAACCTTCTGGCGGGTAATTTCGGAACACAACGTCAAGTGCTTCTTCACCGCGCCCACCGCCTTTCGCGCAGTCAAACGGGAGGATTCCAAGGGGGCCTTTATCGGCAAATACGATCTGTCCTGCCTGAAATCGGTCTTCCTTGCGGGCGAACGGGCGGACCCCGATACGATCCAATGGGCGCAGGAGATGCTGAAGGTGCCGGTGATCGACCATTGGTGGCAGACCGAAACCGGCTGGTGCATCGCCGGAAACCCAATGGGAATCGAGGAACTGCCGACCAAGCTGGGCTCTCCCGCGGTGCCGATGCCGGGATACGATGTGCAGATCCTCGACGAAGGCGGAAACCCGGTCGAGAACGGCACGCTTGGAGGCATCGCCATCAAACTGCCTTTGCCGCCGGGCACTTTGCCGACTTTGTGGAACGCCGAGGACCGTTTCCGAAAATCCTACATGACGACGTTCCCCGGCTACTATGAGACCGGGGATGCGGGCATGAAAGATGCAGACGGGTATCTTTACATAATGGCGCGGACGGATGACGTGATCAACGTCGCCGGCCATCGCCTGTCGACCGGCGGGATGGAAGAGGTTCTGGCCGGACATCCTGATGTTGCCGAATGCGCCGTGATCGGGGTTTCGGACCAGCTCAAGGGACAGATGCCGCTTGGTTTCCTGTGCCTCAACACCGGAACGAACCGGGAGTATGGCGAGATCGTTTCCGAATGCGTGAAACTGGTTCGCAATCAGATCGGACCGGTGGCCGCCTTCAAACTGGCCTGCGTGGTCGATCGTCTGCCAAAGACACGCTCCGGCAAGATCCTGCGCCGGACCATGGTGGCAATCGCCGACGGGGAGGAGTTCAAGATGCCGGCCACGATCGACGATCCGGCAGTTCTGGACGAGATCCGCGAAGCCTTGCAAGGGTTGGGCTACGCAAAGTCCCGGTGACCTTTTCGTCCACGCCGCACGTCTTTGTAAGGCGCGCAGCGCGGCGCACGCAAAAGGCGAGGGCACGGGCCGAGGCCTCGTGCCTGCCGTTCCAGGGAATGTCATTTTGCAAGGTCGCATTGCGCGTTCCGCAGGATCGGCCGGGTGACGGAAACGCCACCCTACATGTGTTCACGGGCGAAGCCCGGCTGCTGAAACCGTTTGAAGCAGGCTTTGGAACATCGCGTATCGCATCTGCGGCATGGGTCAAGGACAGGCATGAGGCAATCCCTGCCTTTCCGGAAATACGTCAGAACCCGCCACACCGTGATGATCGCGTCTGGTGGCGGAAATAGCATCCACCGTGCCGATACTCCGCCCACCAGCTCGCAGTGCTCCTGCATCGACCTATATCTTCCCGATGATCAAAGCCCTGACAACAACCCTCATGATGTTGTGCGCCATGCCCCTGCCCGCCGAAACCCAGCGCATTGCCGACCTCTCGGATCAATCCGAACAGACCGGCTGGCGGTTTTTCACTGATCGCGTGATGGGCGGTCTTTCGCAGGGCGAGGCGAAGATCGCCAATGGCGCATTGACACTGATCGGTGAGGTTTCGACCGCCAACAATGGCGGTTTCATACAGGCCCGCAGGGAGGGCATTTCGCTGCCCGAGGGCACCCAGGCCCTGCGCATCCATGTGCGTGGCGACGGTCAGACATATTACATCCACTTGCGCACCTCTGACACGCACCTGCCCTGGCAGTATTATCAGGCGCCGTTTGCCGCGCCTCCTGACTGGACCGACATCCACCTGCCGCTCTCTGCCTTCGAAGCCTCGGGCGCGCGCTTGCCGCAATACCCGGAACCCGCCGACGTCCGCTCCATCGCGCTTGTGGCCTACGGCAGGGACCATACTGCCAATGTCAGTCTGGCAGAGGCATGGGCCGAAACCGGTCCTTGACGGTTCCCCCTTGAGAACCCGAGGGACACGTTGGCCCTGCGGGATGGCGGGCGGGGCGATGCCGCGGCACGCGGCGAGCGTCCGTCACCATCCCGTCAGACGAACTGTTCGCGTATCAGCCGCTCTTCCAACCCGTGACCCGGATCGAACAACACGCGATGTGCCACGCCTGGCTCCGACCGGATGTGCACCTGCGTCACGTCGCGGACAGCCACGCCATCGGCCTCCGCCATCACGGGGCGCTTGATCGGCTCCAGCACTTCGAATGTCACCCCGGCGGACTTCGGCAGCAGCGCGCCGCGCCAACGTCGCGGGCGAAAGGCCGCGACCGGGGTCAGCGCCAGCACATCCGCACCGATGGGCAGGATCGGCCCATGAGCGGAGTAGTTGTAGGCCGTCGACCCGGCAGGCGTCGACACCAGCGCACCATCGCAGACCAACTCGGGCATGCGCACCTTGCCGTCGACGCTGATGCGCAGGCGCGCGGCCTGCGATCCACTGCGGTGCAGTGACACTTCATTGATGGCGAGCGCCTCATGCTCGACCCCGTTCCCGCAGACGGCCTGCATCGTCAGCGGATTGATGACCGCCTCTTCGGCCGCTGTTAGCCGCTCTACCAGCCCATGTTCGGAATACTCGTTCATCAGGAAGCCGACAGTGCCTCGGTTCATGCCGTAGACAGGGGCGGCCAACGCCTGCGTCCTGTGGAGCGTGTGCAGCATGAACCCGTCACCGCCAAGCGCGACGATCACATCCGCGCCCTTTTCGTTGTGGTCCCCATAGCGCCGCGTCAGCCCCGCAAGGGCCGCCTGCGCGGTCGGGGCGGACGATGCGCAAAAAGCGATCCGTAATGTCATCGGCTGGGGTCCATTCAGTGCGTTCCGGACGGAGGGAACCACAAGAAACCCGGCGGGGCCAGCACCGCGGCACTTGTGACGCTGGAATAATACAGGCCGTCGCTTTACCTTGTTTCCGAACGGGGCGGTTTCCGATACCCGGACGCCCAAATCGAATCCAAAGGAGCAGCGCCATGAACGCACCCCATCGCGACAACGGTTTCTTTACCGAGTCGCTGTCCTCGCGCGACCCGGAACTTTATGCCTCGATCACCGGTGAACTCGGCCGCCAGCGCGATGAGATAGAGTTGATCGCCTCTGAAAACATCGTCTCCAAGGCGGTGATGGAGGCGCAGGGCTCCGTCATGACCAACAAATACGCGGAGGGCTATCCCGGCCGCCGCTATTATGGCGGATGCCAGTACGTCGACGTGGCCGAAAACCTTGCCATCGAACGCGCCTGCGAATTGTTCGGCTGTGGTTTTGCCAATGTGCAGCCCAATTCGGGATCGCAAGCCAATCAGGGAGTGTTTACCGCCCTATTGCAGCCCGGCGACACGATCCTCGGGATGAGCCTCGACGCGGGCGGACATCTGACCCATGGGGCCAAGCCAAACCAGTCAGGCAAATGGTTCAACGCCATCCAGTACGGCGTGCGCAAGCAGGACAACCTGCTGGATTATGACGAGGTCGCGGCGCTCGCCAAGGAGCATCAGCCCAAGCTGATCATTGCCGGTGGCTCCGCCATTCCGCGGCAGATCGATTTCGCAAGGATGCGTGAAATTGCCGACAGCGTGGGCGCATGGCTGCATGTGGACATGGCGCATTTCGCGGGTCTCGTGGCAGCCGGTGAACATCCCTCGCCCTTCCCGCATGCGCATGTCGCAACGACAACCACCCACAAGACGCTGCGCGGCCCGCGCGGCGGCATGATCCTGACCGACGACGAGGCGCTGGCAAAGAAATTCAACTCCGCCATCTTTCCCGGAATTCAGGGCGGGCCTCTGATGCATGTCATCGCCGCCAAGGCGGTCGCCTTTGGCGAGGCGCTGCGCCCCGAGTTCAAGATCTACCAGCAGAACGTGATCCGGAACGCGCAGGCGCTGTCGGATCAGTTGATCAAGGGCGGGCTGGACACCGTGACCCACGGAACCGATACCCATGTGGTGCTGGTCGATCTGCGGCCCAAGAACGTCAAGGGCAATGCCACCGAAAAGGCCCTGGGCCGTGCGCATATCACCTGCAACAAGAACGGCGTGCCCTTCGATCCGGAGAAGCCCACGGTAACCAGTGGCATCCGGCTGGGCAGCCCCGCGGGCACCACCCGCGGCTTTGGCGAGGCCGAATTCCGTCAGATCGCGGACTGGATCATCGAAGTGGTCGACGGACTGGCCGCGAATGGCGAAGAGGGCAACGGCACGGTCGAGGCCAAGGTCAAGTCCGAGGTTGAGGCGCTTTGCGCCCGCTTTCCGATCTATCCGGAGCTTTGATCGTGGCGCGCATCTGAACGAATACCTTGGAAAATGCGTGGCCCCGGTTGCGCATTTTCTCCGCTGTGCAGGCGTGCCTGATCCCTCAGACGGGTTTGTTCCGGTCCTCTTGGGCCGCGGCCCGTGAAGCCGGGATCTTGTCAGCCGCGGAAACGACAGGCTTTGCCATTTCAACTTGTCCCGGGTTTGCCTAGGCTGCCCAGATCATTCTCCGGAACCCGAGGCTTATCATGCAGATCCACCGCGCCGGCTCCCGTCCGTCCGTCACGCCGAACCCGGATTATTTTACCGGCAGGGTCAGGATCGACCCGGTTCTGTCAGCGCCGGAACCTGCCCGTGTGCAGTCGGCCATCGTCACGTTCGAACCCGGCGCCCGCACAGCGTGGCATACTCACCCGTTGGGCCAGACGCTGCGTATCCTGTCCGGTCTGTGTCTTGCGCAGAAAGACGGAGAACCGGTGATCGCGTTACGGCCCGGCGACACCGTCTGGTTTGCCCCGGGAGAAAGACATTGGCACGGCGCCGCGCCCGATGTGGCCATGTCGCATCTGGCCATTCAGGAGGCCCTTGACGGCAAGGCGGCCGATTGGCTGGAAAAAGTCTCGGACGAGGAATACGACAGCCCCCGCACGAGCTGAGCGGAACTCTGCGGGGCCGGGCCGACAGACCGGTCCGGCAAAGCTTCCTTGGAAAAAAACATCGCCGCAAACAGGCATGACACCGACGCGTCACCTGAACCGGGATGTGAAGATCGCCTCCGGGCCTGATGGCACGACGAGCTTGCAGGTTCCATCATGCGCTCTTCGAATTTGGGGCCTCTCCGGACTTGCAACCTTCCGGGCAACGGCCTTGCGCTTTCATCACACGCTTGACCGTCAGAGCACCAGAATCAGCACGACAATCGACACCATGAGCACGGCAATCCCCGACAGTTCGCGCAGGCTGACCCGTTCGCGAAAGAACAGCACGGAGGCGGCCAAGGACAGCACCAGCTCGACCTGGCCCAGCGCGTAGACATAGGCGGCGGTCTGCAAGGTAAAGGCCGTGAACCAGCTGAGCGAGCCAGCCATTGACGTCAGGCCCAACCAAAGGGCGGTGCTGCGCGCGGCCCAGACGGCCGTAATCTGACCCGGCTCACGCAGGCGCAGCCAAACCGCCATGGCAACGGTCTGCAGGGAGGTGACGCAGACCAGTGCCACAGCGGCGCGCAGCACCGGATCCGCGCTTGGCACCTCCAGCGTCACCGCACGATAGCCGACCCCCGCCACCGCAAAGAAGAACCCGGACGCGATGCCCAGAACGACCGCCTTGCTGGTCAGTCCGCGCCACAGGCCTCTGGCATCCGGTGTGCGCGACAGCAGCAGCACGCCCACAAGGCCGATCCCGATCGCCAGCCAGCCCATGGGCGCAATTGCCTCTCCCAGCAGGATCAGGCCCAGCAGCGCCGTCTGGATCACCTCGGTCTTCTTGAACGTGATGCCGACGGCAAAGTTGCGTTCCCGAAAGGCCAGCACCACCAGCAAGGTGGCAAGGATCTGCCCCAGCCCGCCGATGACGGCCCAGCCCCAGAACGCCCCGGTCAACGGCGGGAAACCCGTTCCTATCACCCAGAGATACAGCGCCAGCATCACCCAGGCCGCCGGCATGGCAAAGGCGAAGCGGGCAAAGGTGCTGCCCGTGGCGCTCAACGCGCCGCTTGAAAGCACCTTGTGCAGCATGAACCGCACGGTCTGAAAGGTCGCGGCCAGAAGGGTGGCAAGTATCCAGAGATCCATGCCGCCCTATTGAGCCGCTTTCACGGTTTTGGCCAGAGCGGATGCGGCACCGGGTCCTTGGCGCGCCAAAGATATTTGCAAAAGATCTGCCCGTAGGACGTATAGCGGTATCCGCCATTTCGACTGAGATAGCGGTCCCGGTCGGCATGGTAGAGGCGCGGCAGCCGATACCATGGCACCATGGCATGCATATGGTGCACCATATGCAGGTTGTTGTTGAGAAACAGCAATGCCAGCAGGCCGCGATCCTCCACGATGACAGTCCGTCCCGCGGCATCCTGATCGGCGCGATGCTCCAGAAAGGTGCGGACCTTGAGGACCGAAAGTGCCGTGTAGGTGCTGACAAGCCAGGCCCAGACCGGCATCTGGCCAAAGCCTGCCATCCAGACGATGACGATGCCCATCGCCGGCAGATGCCAGAGCCAGCCTGCCAGAACGCGGCGGTCGCCGTCCCTGATCGCACGCAGATCGGACCGGATGAACACGAGCGTCCCGATCAACGGTCCCAGCGCCATCCGTCCGGCAAGCGTGTTGTTCACGCGCAACACCGCGCGCATCCACCGCGGCAGCCCTGCCCATGCTCCGGGGTCCATGAAATTGCTTTCAGGATCGTCATACGGGTCGGTCAGGATCGACTCGCGGTGATGCGCCAGATGGGTGTCCCGGAACCGCAGGTAGGGCACGGCCAGCGACAGGGCCGGAAAGACAAGTGCCGCATTCAGCACGGGGTTGCGAAAAGGATGGCCGTGCAGCGCCTCATGCGTCAGCGAAGAATGCAGCGCCGCGGAAAAGACCACCAGCGCCATTCCCAGCGGCAACCAGAATCCTGACGCCCATGTCGTGCCCAGCGCCCAGAGCGCGTAGCAGATGACCAGCAACACGAGGGTCGGCCATTCCAACCCGCGAAGGCGGTCAGACATGCAACCCCCACGGGATTCTGGCCCAAAGACGCTCATACAGCAGATAAGTGATGAACCCGATCGCGGCATTGATCACCGCCATGCCACCGCCGGTCCGGAGGGATCCGGTAAAGACAAATCCGACGCCGGCCATGACCACCAGTCCAAGCGCCGTCCAAAGCACGGATTTCACAAACGTCCGCTGTCGCGTTTCCATGTAGCCTCCCATATTCTGCAATACGGGAAAATTATCACCCTCCCGGCCGACCAAGCACTCTGTATACAGTTCACAATCCTCGCACATTGTGACAATAATCACGCCATGACACAGATTATGGACAAACGGCAACGCGCTGCCCTCTTGCGCACCCGCCTTTTGGAGGCGATGACCCGCGCCCGGTCGAACCAGACGGCGCTGGCAAGGGCAGCGGGTGTCGAGCGTTCGACGATCTCACAACTGCTGAAGGACAAGGGCGCGCGCCTGCCCAATGCGCAGCTGGTGGGCGCCTGCGCGCAGGCCCTGGGCGTGTCGACGGATTGGCTGCTGGGATTGTCGGAACGGCCCGAAAGCGCGGCGGACCTGCTGGCCACCTCTTTGACCCTTACCGAAGCGCCGCGCGCGCTTGTGGATGAGCAGATCTTTGACTGGCACCGCGAAGCGGACGGCTACAAGATTCGCCACGTGCCAACGGCCCTGCCCGACATGCTCAAGACCCGAGATGTCCTGGAGTGGGAATATGGTCCGCACCTGGGCCGCACGACCGAACAGGCGATCAATGCCTCGACGGATCGTTTGAACTGGATGAGCAGTTCGCAGTCGGACTACGAGATCGCAATGCCGATCTACGAACTCGAAAGTTTCGCGTCCGGCACGGGCTACTACCTTGGACTGCCGGCCAGTCTTAGGCGCATACAAATCATGCGACTGGCGGCGCATTGCGAGGCGTTTTACCCCCGGTTGCGGCTTTACCTGTTCGATGCCCGGCGCTTGTATTCCGCGCCGATCACGGTCTTTGGACCGCTGTTGGCGGTGCTGTATCTGGGGCGCAATTACCTGGCGTTCCGAGACACGGAGCGGGTCACGGCCATCACCCAGCATTTCGATCATCTCGTGAAGGAAGCGAGCATCACGGCGCGCATGCTGCCGGACCATCTGAAGGCCATTGCGGACAGGATCGAGGGGTGACGCCCCGACCGTGTGTAAGCCCGCGATCCCGACGTTCCGAAATGAGTATTTTCGGAGAGAAGAAGCCAGAGGGAGCTGCGTTTGCCTGACGAAGGCCGATCGCAAAGGGCGCTGGCATCATAGGGTGCGTTGGCGCGGGGTGGGGGCGCTGCCGCCCCCTGGCATTCAGTATGGCATCGGATGGGCCTTGTGGGTGTCGTCCAGGACCTTCAGCAGATCCTTGGACAAGGTCATGTCGACGGCGCCAAGAAGATGGTCAAGCTGCGTGGTCGTCGTGGCGCCGAAGATCGACGAGGCCACGAAAGGGCGCCGTGCGGACCAGGCCAGCGCCATCTGCGCAGGATCCAGACCGAAGTCCTGTGCCACTTTCAGATAGGCTGCCACCGCATCGAAGACACGGTCCGACACGCGCCCGCCCATTGTTTCGTTGAGCGACATGCGCGAACCCTCGGGCACCCGGCCACCTTGGTATTTCCCTGTCAGAAAGCCCGCGCCAAGCGGGGAGAAGGGCAAGAGGCCGACATCCTCGTAGACCATCAGCTCTGCGAGATCGGTGTCCGCCAAACGGCAGAGCAATGAGTATTCGTTCTGGATCGAGGCGACCCGCGGTCCGCCGACCCGCTCTGCCGCCGCCAGCCACTGCGCCGTGCCCCAAGCACTTTCGTTGGAGAGGCCGAAGGCGCGGATGGTTCCCCGTTCGACCTCGGCCTGCAGCGCGCCGAGGCAATCCTCCATGTCGGAGAGGACCTGCTCACGGGTCCAGCCGGATGTTGACGGGTCATAGCGCCAGTTCTGGCGGAACATGTAGCTGCCACGGTTTGGCCAGTGGAACTGATACAGGTCGATATGGTCGGTCTTGAGACGTTTGAGAGAGTCCTCGACAGTTGCCCGGATCGTTTTGGAGGAGATCGGCGCACCGTCGCGTGACTTGCTGCCCTCGCCGGAATGTTTTGTCGCAAGGATCCATTCGGATCGGCGCCCGCTGGTCGCGAACCAGTCCCCGACGATTTCTTCGGTGCGGCCAACGGTTTCGGCGCGCACCGGATTGACGGGATACATCTCGGCCGTGTCCATGAAATTGATCCCTGCGTCCAGCGCCCGATCGATCTGGCGATGTGCGTCTTCGGGCGATGTCTGGGTGCCGAAGGTCATGGTGCCAAGGCACAATTCGGTCACATGCAGGCCGGTGCGGCCCAGTGGATTCTTTTTCATGGGAAAGCCCTGTCTCTTTCGTTCTTGGTTCGCGCCAAGATGACAGCCCGGGCCGCGATGGCAAGGGGGCCTCTGCCGGGGCCAAGGCGCGGGTGCGATTGGGCCAAAGCCGGTCAGTGGCGGAAGGCCCGGACAACTCTCGGTAAGGATGCGATCATTGCCGCTTGAGAACATAAAGCGAACATTCTAGGGTTCCGGAGATGACACCTGCTTCTGCCCTTTTGTCCCGCCGCCCGCACGAACCGCCGCCCGGGCTGACCCTGTGGCGCGAAATTGCGCTGCGGCTTTGCCGGGTGCATGAGATCTGCGGTCGGACAAGGCGCACGCTGGCCCTGCATGTCGCCGCGCAGACAGGCGGGCCGGTGATCTGGATCTCGCCCCGGCACAGCCCTGACCAGCTGAACCCAGCGGGCATGGTCGGATTGCTGTCCCCGGGGGAAGTCCTGTTCGTGGCAGCCGACCGGCCCGAGGACAGCCTCTGGTCGATGGAGGAGGCGCTGCGCAGCGGGGCCGCTCCGATCGTGGTGGCGGATCTGGCCGAACCTCCGGGGATGACCCAGGTGCGACGGTTGCACCTTGCAGCCGAGGCGGGGGCGGGCACGGGGCTGTGCCGGCCGCTGGGCATCCTGTTGACGCCGGGCGCGGGCGGCGCGCCGGGGATCGAGACGCGGCTGGGCTGCGATCCAGCCCATGCCCCGGGAGAGCAAGGCTGGCGGGTGGAACGGCTGCGCGCGCGGATGCTGCCGCCCAAGGTCTGGCGACTGGCCGAGGGACAACTGAACCCCTGGTCCCAGACCGCCCCGGGCTGAGCCGGATGCAAGCACCGAAACGACCAGGAAAATGTCGCATAGCCACCTGACACGCCGCGCAGTCTGGCCCAAAAGAACGCCATGCGCCTGATAATCTCCTTCGCCTCACTGTTTCTTTCGGTGATCCTGCTGCAACTTTCGTCGGGCAGTGTCGGGCCGCTGGATGCGCTTTCGGGTCTGGCGCTGAATTTCACCAACGGTCAGATCGGACTGCTGGGGTCGGCACATTTCGCGGGGTTCTTCATCGGGTGCTGGTGGGCACCCCGGCTGATGGGGGATGTCGGCCACTCCCGGGCCTTCGCCGCCTTTACCGCGCTGGGGACCATCGGCATCCTCGGCCACGTCCTGACCGACAGTCCCTATGCATGGGCCGCGCTGCGGGTCGGACAGGGGGTCTGCGTGGCAGGCTGCTATACCGTGATCGAGGCATGGCTACATGCCAAGGTCACCAATGAAACCCGCGGACGGGCCACGGGCGCCTACCGGCTTGCGGACATCAGCGCGTCCCTTGGGGCGCAGCTGATGATTTCGGTGCTGCCCCCGGCGCATTACGTCAGTTACACGCTCCTGGCACTGATCTGTTGCGCCGCCCTGTTGCCGCTGACGCTGTCGCGCCTGCGCCCGCCCGAGATGCCGGAGGCGCCCCGCCTTGCGCCAGGTCTGGCCTGGGCAAGATCGCCCCTGGCGGTGGCAGGCGTGCTGGTCGCCGCGCTGTCCAGTTCCTCGTTCCGGATGGTCGGTCCGCTCTATGGCAAGGGCGTGGGGCTGGAAACGGGGCAGATCGCACTCTTTCTGGCCGCTTTCGTTGCCGGTGGCGCACTGGCGCAGTATCCTGCGGGCTGGCTGGCGGATCGCTACGACCGACGCTGGGTGCTGATCTGGCTTTCGGTGGCTGCCATCGGCAGTTGCACCTTGACCGCGCTGGCAGGCGGCCTGCCGACCGCCGGCATCCTGCTGACCGCCACGCTGTTCGGTCTGACCACCTTTCCCATCTTTTCGGTGGCGGCCGCACATGCCCATGATTTTGCCAAGAGCGAGGAACGGGTGGCGCTGTCGGCGGCCCTGATGTTCTGGTTCGCCGTCGGCGCCATCGCCGCGCCATGGTTCGCCTCACTGCTGATCGACCGGTTCGGGCCGCCCGCGCTGTTCGTGTTGATCGCGATGGGGCACGGGATCCTTGTGATATTCGGGCTACTCCGAATCCGCGCGCGCCCCTCCTCCAAACGCCGGACCCGATATATCTACACGCCGCGCTCGACCTTCACCGTGGGCAATCTGCTGGCGCGGTTCCGGGACCGGGATTAGCCGGATCGCCGCGCATCCGGGCCACTCCTGCCCCGGACATCCGGAACAGCGCGCAGGGACGGTTTCCTTCGCCCGCGCTCTCGGCTACATCCTCGGCCAAACCGCAAGGAACGAAACGTCATGGCCCGCCATCTCATCACCTCCGCCATTCCCTATATCAACGGGGTCAAGCATCTGGGAAACCTCGTGGGGTCGCAGTTGCCCGCCGATCTCTACGCCCGCTATCTGCGCGCGCGCGGGAACGAAGTGCTGTTCCTCTGCGCCACCGATGAACATGGCACCCCGGCCGAACTGGCCGCCGCCAAGGCCGGCAAGCCCGTTGCCGAATATTGCGCGGAGATGTGGCAGGTTCAGGCGGATCTGGCCAAGGGGTTCCGGCTGTCCTTCGATCATTTCGGGCGCTCATCCTCGCCACAGAACCACCGGTTGACCCAGCATTTCGCCAAGAGGCTGGATGACGCCGGGCTGATCCGCGAAGTCTCCGAAACGCAGATGTATTCAAAGGCGGACGGGCGTTTTCTGCCGGACCGTTACATCGAGGGGACCTGCCCGAATTGCGGATTCGACTCCGCCCGCGGCGACCAGTGCGACAATTGCACCAAACAGTTGGACCCGGTCGATCTGATCAATCCGCATTCCACGATCTCCGGCGCCACCGATCTGGAAATGCGCAAGACCAAGCATCTGTTCCTGCGCCAGTCGGCACTGAAGGACCAGATCGAAGCCTGGATCGACACCAAGACCGATTGGCCGGTGCTGACCACCTCCATCGCCAAGAAATGGTTGAACGACGGCGACGGATTGCAGGATCGCGGTATCACCCGCGACCTGGACTGGGGCATTCCCGTGCAGCGGGGCGACGATCCATGGCCCGGGATGGAAGGCAAGGTTTTCTATGTGTGGTTCGACGCGCCGATCGAATACATCGCGTGCGGCGCAGAATGGGTCGAGGCCGGCAAGGGCGACGATTGGGAACGCTGGTGGCGCACCGACAAGGGCGCCGGTGACGTGCGCTACACGCAGTTCATGGGCAAGGACAACGTGCCCTTCCACACGCTCAGCTTTCCGGTGACAA
>CAZRZN010000029.1:19630-27906 GCA_964604565.1 uncultured Rhodobacterales bacterium | reverse complement strand
CGCATCATGACGGGTCGGGGCTTTTGGCTTGGACATTTTTGGGGGCAGGCAAAGCTTACAAACATCGCACCTGCCGCACCGCAGAATTTGGATGACCGTCCGGATCATTGCAAATGACATGAATGGCGCCACAAGGCTTGACAGGGCAAATTCCTGCTGAAAACACTCTACGATGCAGAAAAAAACCGGCGTCCAGCACGCATTAGGGGATGGGCTTACACGATGATCGCAAGGCGTGTGCTGGTTTTGATTACGAGCCTTGCGATCGCGCTCTTGACTACGCTTGTTCTGTTCCAGGAAAAAAAGAACCAGGCATCGATAGAAATCGAAGCCGCCCATGGTGAGCTTGATCTGGCTTTTACCTCGCTTTCCGTCCGGATGGCCAGTATGGCAACCGCGCTTCGGCAGGCGCAGGAGGTCACGCCAAGCCTATTTGCCGAAGTGTATGCCGGCCTTGTTCAATCTTCCATGCGGACGCATGAGCGTGCGATAGCGCTCATGCCGGAATTTCCGGATTTGAGCAGCGTGGAGGCAATGATTGCCGCGTTCTCGCAAGACTTTGCCGAGGCGGGCTATCCGGACTTCCGGCTCTTCCCCGAGGGAACCGACACGCCGCTCTTTCCGGCTGTCATGGTCGAACCCGCGGAGGCACGCAGGAATGTTTTCGGCTTCAACATCGGCTCCAGCCCGGAACGTGTGATCGCAGCACGTGAGGCGCTGGAACGCGGTGTGATGACGACAAGTGCGCCCGTGACGCTTTCGCAGGATGCCAACGGCGCGGACTCGAGCTTCCTGCTGCTTTTTCCCATCCGCTTGCCCGAAAATGGCGCGCCTCGGGAATTCGATGCGGGGGTTTTGGGCGCCGGTATGACCCCGCGTGCGCTGTTTGCGGCACATGTGCCCCTTTATGACCGTCACGTCATAGAAATTGATATGGGAATCGCCGGACAGTGGTTGCGGGTCCCGCTGGGACGTTCTGAGGTTTCCAACCCTATCCGTGTGCCACTGCTGAGGGATGTGACGCTACCGGCGATAAAGACGCCCGGCTTCGACGTGCCTTTTCGCGCAAGTGTTTTTTATATCCCACGTGCGACTGACGTGATGATGCCCGTTTCGGCCGGGCTTGTGGCGGCTATCATCGGTTTTCTTCTTCTGAACCAATTTGCGGCGCGCGAAGCCGCCAAGCGTCGCCTCGAAGAGGCGCTGGCGCGGAAAGAAGCCGAATTGCGCGAGGCCTACAGGATCCAAGCACGATCACAGAGGATCGAGGCGCTGGGGCGGCTTGTTGGCGGGGTGGCGCATGATTTCAACAATATCCTGAGCGTCATTCTGGGAAATCTGGAACTGCTCACTGAGGAAGACACTTCCCGTGTCGGAGATCCCCTGATCGCAGAGGCCATCGGCGCCACGCAGCGCGGCGCGCATCTGACCCGGCAACTCCTGTCGGTTGGCCGCCGTTCTCATCTGCATCCCACACAAATCGACGTCGCCCATCACCTGCAAGAGACCACGCGCATGCTGTCGCGGGTCCTGCCGGAGTCAATCCGGCTGACGACGGCCTCCGCCTCGGGGCTCTGGCGGGTAAAGGCGGACCCGGATGGCCTGCAAAATGCCTTGCTGAACCTTGCCATCAATGCCCGCGACGCAATGGACGGAACCGGGCAGCTGACGATCGAAGCATCGAATGTAAGGGCCACGCAGGATTACCTTGAGGCGCGCCCCGACGAAGAAATCACACCGGGCCGATACGTCTGCATTGCGGTTTCAGACGTCGGCGCGGGGATGCCGCCCGAGATCGCGGAGCGTGCATTCGAACCCTTCTTCACGACCAAGCACGCTACAGACGGGTCGGGTTTGGGGCTGCCCTCCGTTTTGGGGTTTTGCAAGCAGTCGGGCGGCACTTGCCGCATCTACAGCGAGGTCGGAGTCGGCACGACCGTTCGCATGGTCCTTCCAGTCAGCGAAGCCGAGGAAACAGAGCTGGCCCGGGCGGAACCCGCGGCCGTGGCCGACGGAAGCCAAGCGCGGATCCTGCTGGCCGAAGACGAAGAAGGCGTGGCCCGGGTTATTCAAAGACAGTTGCAGGCTGCCGATTATGTCGTGACCTGCGTTTCCTCGGGCGATGCCGCGTGGTCGGCGATCGAGCGTGGGGAGGTTTTTGATCTTCTCATCACGGATCTGGTCATGCCCGGTGACATACAGGGTGCCGAACTTGCCCGGCGGGTGGAAAAGGCCAGACCGGAGATGCGGATTCTGCTGATGTCCGGCTATCCGCAAGAAGCCGCGATCGAAGGGAACGGCGTCGCAAGCCGCCATACGGTCCTCACCAAACCGGTGCCGCGGTCGGAAATGCTCAGAGCCTTGGAACGGCTTCTGAATGGGTCTCAGGGGTAAACCCCCGGCGACCCGGACGCTCGCCTGTAAATCGATGGCGTGGTTTCACGCACAAGGACACGGAGCAGCCGGATCGGCCCGGAAACAGGCCGGCCATCGGATGACAACAGTCGGGCACATTGTCCATGTCCGGACCCATGGCCGCGTCAGGTGGCCGTCCTAGGGGTGAAAGAACACTTCTTCCATCGGCGCCCACCATTCGCCTTTGGCGACGCTGTCAAGCTGGCGCTGACAGGGTCCGCACAGTTTCCACCAGTCCTGCGTCACGGGGTCCGCAGCGATTTTCGCCGCATCCCTTTCCCAATCCTCCCCGTGATATTCGAAGTGGGCGAATAGCAGGTTTTCGGGTTCACGCAGGTAAATCACGTAGTTTCGAATATTGCATTCGGTTATCTTTTTCAGGACTTCGGGCCATACGGCTGCATGCAGTCTCTTGTATTCGTCAATCTTGTCCGGCTGTATCGCCAACACTGATCCCATCCTGACCATCACGCGTCCTTTCGCAAATCGACATTGAATTCGGGTATGGCGCGGGCCTTCAATGCATCGTTGTCCCATGCGATGCCCAGACCCGGCGTTTCAGGTGCATACGCCATACCACCCTCGATCTTCAGACCGGTTTCAGTGATCTCATCCAGCTGGGGAATATATTCGACGTAGCGCCCGTTCTGAACCGCGCAGACAAGGCTGACGTGCAATTCCATCAGGAAATGAGGGCAGACCGGCAGGTCGAAACATTCGGCCATATGCGCCACTTTGAGCCAGGGTGTGATACCGCCAATGCGGCCGACATCGACCTGGATGACCGACGCCGCCCCGCGCGAAATGTATTCGGCAAAATGGCGCACGGAATACAGGCTTTCGCCCACCGCCACCGGCATGGCCGCCGCGCGGGCCAGATCGACATGGCCAGAGATGTCGTCGGCGGCCAGCGGTTCCTCGATCCAGGCCAGATCGAAGGGGCGCAGCGCCTCGGCCCGGCGGCGCGCGGTGTCGCGCGCAAAGCCCTGATTGGCGTCGGTCATGATTTCATAGCCCGGCCCCATCGCATCGCGCATTGCGGCAATCCGGGACACGTCTTCGGCCGCGGTGGGCTTGCCGATCTTTATCTTCGATCCGGTAAAGCCCTTTTCGCGCGCGGCAAGCGCATCCTCCACCAGCGCCTCCGGCGGGATGTGCAGCCAACCGCCTTCGGTTGTGTAACACGGTGCTGCCTGTCTCGCACCCCCGGCCATCCGCCACAGCGGAAGTCCCGCCTTGCGGCAGCGCAGATCCCAAAGCGCGGTGTCGATGGCGGCCAGCGCGATAGAGGTGATCGCACCGATGGTCGTGGCATGGGTGGCGAATTCAAGGTCATGCCAGATCGCCTCGACTTCGGTCGGATCCCGGCCGATCAGGCGCGGGGCCAGATGATCCGCCAACAACCGCATCACCGACGATCCGCCGGTGCCGATCGTATAGGAATATCCCATACCGACAGCCCCATCGCTGTCGGTGATCCGGACCATGGGCGTTTCCTGACTGACAAAGCTCTGGATTGCGTCGGTGCGTTTGACCTTGGGGACAAGGTCGATCATCGAAAGCTGAACGCGGTCTATGCGGGGCATCGGGAAACCTTCCTGTGGGGGTGGTGGGGCAAGGCGGAAACCATCGGAGTGCCTAGTCGGGCAGCCTGTAAAACTTGCGGGCGTTGAGATGACCGATCAATGCGCGCTCATCGCCGGACAGCGACGCCAGAAGCCGATGGGTCATGTCAATCCAGCCGGGCAGGCCACAGCCCAGATCGACAACCGGCCAATCCCCGCCCCAGATCAGACGTTGGGGACCGAAAAGATCAAGCGTCTCCGCCGCCACGGCGGCCGTCGGATGTTCCGGTCCGGCGTCCTCCGGCACATATGCAGTCATCCCGGAAAACTTCACCCAGAGGTTGGGCAATTCGGCCAGCCGCGCCATACTTTTCCGCCAGGAGGCAAAGCCTCCGGCGGCCATGTTGTTGGTGCCGAAATGATCAAGCACAAAGGACACCTCCGGACAGGCCCGAACCAGATCGGCCGCGAGGTCGAGCTGATGGGCCGCAAAGCACAGATCAACCGGCCACCCCGCTGCACCAATCCGACGGATGTTGCGGCGATATCCCTCTGTCTGGCTGGTGTCATCGGGCATGACCTGAAGGATCCGGCGAAAACCGACCACTTTCAGATCCCGGCATTCTTCAAGCCAAGCCTCGAACCCGTTGTCTGTTTCGGGGCGGCAGCCCGCGATCTGTCCGAACATTACCGGATCGCCGGAACCGACCATTTCAGAGACAAGGCGCGCCTCATGCTGATAATCCGCGTCATCCACCCCCGTCTCCATGAAGACCGTCCCAATCACGCCGCGGTCCGCGACAAGGGCCGCGTAATCCCCACGGGTAAAATTGCCGGCGAGGGCGGGAATCCCCGCTGTCCAGCCATAGCCAAGGCTGTCGCGCAGGATGAGGTGCTGGTGGGTATCGATCAACTGCATGGTCATCTCCTTGATCACGGACGAAGTGCGATGTCGTCCATCCGGGGCCAGAGAGCGTCTGGCACCTCTTGTTCGAACAGATCGAGATTGCGCCTCAGGCTTTGGGCTTTGGCGGTGCCGATCAGCACGCTTGCCACCACAGGGTCGCGCAGGGGAAACTGCAACGCGGCCGCGGGCAGAGCCACCCCGTGCTCCGTGGCGACCGAGTCCATCTGGTCGACCTTTTCCATGATCTCCGCCGTGGCCTCGGTATAGTTGAAGGTGGCGCCGGGGCGGGCCCCGGTTGCGAGGATACCGGAATTGAAAACGCCACCGATAACCATTGCCGTGCGGCTGTCGGCACAGATCTCCATCAGTTTGCCGGTCGCCGACCGGTCGAGCAGCGAATACCGCCCCGCCATCAGAATGCAATCGATCGACACCCGGTCCATCACGTTGACACAGGCCGACACCTGATTCACGCCAAGGCCGAAGGCGCCGATACGGCCAGAGGCCTTGAGGTCGCGCAGCGCATGGATGCCGCTTGTGATAAATGTTTCAAGGTGCGCCGCGTAGTCGTCACCGGCGAAACTGTCGCTTTCAAGATCATGGACAAAGAGAATATCGACGGACGTCAGCCCAAGCCGCGTCAGACTATCCTCCCAAGAGCGCATGATCCCATCGTAGCTGTAGTCGTAATTGACAGAAAATGGCAGAGCATCGACGAATCCGTTATCCGGGCTGCTGCCGTCGGTGATTGGCGTCAGGATCCGCCCCACCTTTGTTGACAGAACGAAATCCTTGCGCGCCTTGCCCTGTAAAAAATCACCGACGCGCCGCTCTGCCAGACCCTGACCGTAAAAGGGCGCGGTGTCGAAATAGCGCATCCCCGCTTCCCATGCGGCAGTCAGCGTCGCCATCGCGTGGTCCCGTGTCACCGGGCGATAGAGATTTCCGATTGCGGCCGTCCCGAAAGAAAGCTCCGTCAGCTCAAGGTCAGTCTTGCCCAGCCGTCTGCGTTTCATTCAAGGATCCTTTTGCGCGGAATAATCGGTTCTGTCGGGTATCACGGCCCCTCCCGTGGCGGGACGTCAAAGGGCAGGTTTGCCTGTTGTTCCTCGGACATGCGGTCGAAGATCACAAAGACCATGTCCAAATGCAGCGCCAGCGCTTCCTCGGCGGCAACCGCGTCGCCCTGGTCGAGGGCGTCGATGATCGCGCGGTGCTCTTTGAGAACGTCGTGCAGACGGTCCTTGTGCGCCCAGTATCGGTGAAACCGCATCAGCGGGATTTTTGCGGCCTGGATCGCGGACCACACGCCCTCGCGGCCGGAATACCCTGCAAGCGTCCGGTGAAACCGCTCATCCTCCAGGAAAAAGCCGTCAGGATCTTCGGCGGCGACGATCCTCTCTTGTTCGGCGATGATGCCGCGCATCGTTTCGCTCATGTCCGGTGTCCAGATGGGCACGGTTTCGCGCAGCAGCGCCAGTTCCAGAGAGCGGCGCACGAAATGACTGTCGCGCAGACCGTCTAGGCGCAGCGGCGCGACGAAACTGCCACGCTGCGGAGAGACATCCACCAACCCCTCTTCGGCCAGTCGCTGGATCGCCGCCCGGACCGGCGTCCGAGACACCGAGAACTGCTTGCAGATGGAATTTTCGCTGATGCTTTCGTTCGGTGCAAGACGCACATCGACAATGGCCTTGCGCAAGACCGCATGGACCTGATCGGACACGGATGCATGGCGGTCGATCTTCATCTCAAGACCACTGAGACCGGAAAGACCGACCGCCATTGGCAGGTCGTGAACAGGATTTGGCGGGGCCGGAACCTCGGGGGGCATCGGGGTCTCCTGGGTCGAAACGAAAGAGTCTTGCAGCTTGGATACAAGGATACTAGGGTTTCAGACATAATTGCAAGTCGGCGATTCAAGGTCTGCATAAAGCCGGGCCGGTCGGCCGAGCCGGGGGCGTGTTCCGCACCGGGCAATTTCATGAGGAGGAGAAGACACATGACCAATCCTTTGAAAACAATCGTTCTTGCCGGGATCTGCGGGGCCGCCGCGACCGTCGGAGCGCAGGCTGCGGATGACAGCCTGCTGGCTCTGGTTCCCGGCGGGCCGCACCCCTATTTCGCCGCATGGGAACAGGCCGGCGCCGACGCGGCGCGCGACTACGGACTGTCCGGCGCCGAATACAAGGTGCCCCAGAAATGGGAACTCGCACAGCAGAACCAGCTTCTGGAAAGCCTGCTGAGCCAGGGTTACAATGGTTTCATGATCTTCCCCGGCGACCCGGTCGGCGCGGTCTCGACGGCCGAGGAACTCGCCGAATTCGGCGCTCAGGTCATCGCCGGCGCGGGCTGTTTCAAGGATCCGTCGCCCGCAGCGTTCTGCCTAGGCACTGATACCGGGAATTCCGCCTACCTGGGCACCAAGGAATTGATTGCGGCGATGGGTGACGGCGAAAAGCGGATCGCACATTTCACCGGGTTCCTTGTCGATCCGAATACCCAGTTGCGCATCGACGCGGTCAACCGCGCCGCCGAGGAAGAGGGCGCAACCGTCGTTCAGGTGATTGCCGATATCGACGCCCCCGAACCTGCCGAGGAAAAGATCAACGCCTATCTGGCGGCTCATGCCGACGAGGTTGACGGGATCATCACCACCGCCTGGGTGCCCGCGGTCGTCGCCGCCAACGCGCTGCGCAAGATGGGCGACACCGGGATCAACATGGTGGGGATCGACCATGACGAAGTTGTGCTGACCGCCATCCAGGACGGCATCATCGACGGGACCATGCTACAGAATCCTTACGGTCAGGGCTATATCGGGTCGTTTGCCCTGGACAAGCTGCGGTCGGGTTGCACCGTGAAGGCGGACGCCCCTTTCGGGTCGAATGCCCTGACCGACAAGTTCATCGACTCCGGCACGGCCTATGTCGACGCATCGAACGCGGACACCTACCTTGACGCGATGCGCGCAGAGACGGACAGGATTCTCGCGGATTTCGAGGCAACCTATCTGACCTGCGATTGATCCTCGCCTGATCACAAGACGCCATCCCCGTCGGCGCCCCATTGCGCCGGCGGGGCCTGTCTGACGCCCCGCACCAGCCCATTTCGCCCCGGGAGCGATGTTACATGTCCGTTCAAGACGTCACCTCCGCACCACCCGCCGAGCCATCGGTCGACACGGTCGGACTGTCCAAGACCCGTTTCTTTCTGTCCAACGAATTTGGCCTGATCCTGCTGATCGCCGTCTTCGCGCTGATCTTTGCCTTGTCGACACGCGGCTTTCTCTCGCCGTTCAACCTGTTTTCCCTCGGGCGCAATTCGGCCGTAAACATCATGATCGGCCTGTCGATGATGACCGTCATCGTCACCGGCGGCCTGAATCT
>CAZRZN010000029.1:0-19530 GCA_964604565.1 uncultured Rhodobacterales bacterium | reverse complement strand
GTCGCGCTGGCGCTTGCGTGGCTCTATCGCTTTACCGTGACAGGCCGCGAAATGCTGGCCGCAGGGGCCAGCCCCGTGGCCGCGGAACTTTCAGGCATCAATGTCGGGCGTGCCATCATCCTGTGCCACATGCTGTCCGGCGTGTTGGCGGGCATCGCGGCGCTGATGCTGGTGACGCGCAATGGCGCGGCGATCCCATCCATGGCCGGCCAACTGGGACAGGACTGGCTGTTGCCCGCGTTCCTTGGCCCGGTGTTGGGCGGCACGCTGCTTCAGGGCGGCAAGGTGTCGGTGCTGGGCACCGTCCTTGGCGCGTTCCTTGTCACCATGCTGTCCAGCGGTCTGTTGATGCTGCAAATCGGCGCCTTCTGGGTGCAAACTTTTCTGGGGCTGATGCTGCTGATCGCCGTCCTGCTGGACAAGGCGCGGCGATCCTATCTGACCCGCCGGAATCTGGCCTAGGAGATCCCAATGACGCAGATTGCCCGCCTTTCCCGCGCCGACTGGTTCGGTCCGCTGCTGGCGACGGTCATCGCCATCATCGTCATCAACAGCCTGAGCGCCAACTTTCTTTCCGCCTACAACATCCAGATCCTGCTGCTGGCCATCGCGGTGAATGCACTGGTGGCCTATGCCCAGATGATCATCATTGCCATCGGCCAGATGAACCTGTCCGTTGGCGCGATTGGCGGGTTGGCGGCGATTTCCTTTGCCGGCGCGATGGAGGTTTGGGGCCTGCCCGCGCCTCTGGCGCTGGTGTTTGCGCTGCTGATCGGCGTGGCCTGCGGCGTCGTCAACGGCATCCTGATCCGCATCAGCGGCATTTCCGCCTTTGTCATCACACTGGCGACCCTGTCGATCTACAAGGGCATCAACCTGGGTATCACGGAGGCACAGCCGTTTTACGAAATTCCCGACAGCGTCAAGACCTTCGGATCCGCCCTGCTGATCGGGCCGGTGCCATGGCTGGTGGTGCCGACCATAGTGATTACGGGTCTGCTGTGGGTGACACTGCGGCGCCTGCCGGTCGGACGGTTCATCCTTGCCGTGGGCAGCAATGACCATGCAGCCGGCCTTTCTGGGATTTCGGTGAATGCGACGGTGACGATTGCGCATGGAATTTCGGGCCTGCTGGCTGCGGTGGCAGGTGTTCTGGTGGTGGCACGATTGCAGATTGGACAACCCTCCATCGGGGACGACTGGCTGATCCTGTCCTTCGCCGCCCCTGTCATCGGCGGGGCCATTCTGGCCGGTGGCCATGTCAGCACCATGGCAACGCTTCTGGGTGTCGTGATCGTTGCGATCATCACTCAGGCACTGGTGCTGTTCTCGATCGACCCGTTCCTCGTTCAGGTCGTGTTGGGCGTCATGATCCTGGCCGCGGTCGGGTTGAACAGGCTGCGTTCGCGTCAGCCGATGGGCAAGGGAGCGGCATGAAATGACGCAGACTCCGATCCTCGAGGCGCGCAATGTCGAAAAGGCGTTTCCCGGCGTCATGGCCCTGAAAGGGGTGGGCATGTCGCTGATGCCCGGTTCCATCCATGCCCTTCTGGGCGAAAACGGAGCTGGAAAATCGACCCTGATCAAGGTCATCACCGGCGTCCACCAGCCCACATCGGGCACGATGCTTCTGGACGGTGCGCAGACGTCTTTTGCCAGCCCGCGGGATGCCATTTCCAAGGGGATCGGCGTCGTCCATCAGGAACGCAACCTGTTTCCTCGGTTTTCCGTCGCCGAAAACATCTTTCTTGAACAGCTTGCGGAGTCCTACCTGAAGCCGGTGGATTACGCCCGGCTGAACCGTGAGGCGCGGCCGTGGCTTGAGGCGCTGGATCTCGACGTCGATCCGGCCACCCCCGTGTCGGAGCTTTCGGTGGCACGGATGCAATTGGTCGAAATCGCCAAGGCCCTGTCCCTGCAAAGCCGCGTTCTTTTGCTGGACGAGCCGACGGCGTCGCTGACCACCAGCGAAACGGAACGTCTGTTCAATATCCTGCGCCGTCTGTGCAAGGACGGGACAAGCCTTGTCTTTGTCAGCCACAAGCTGGAGGAGGTGCAGGAGATCTGTGATCGCGTGACGGTGCTGCGCGATGGGGCCAACGCCTGCGACAGCCGCCCGATGGAAGGTGTGGACCGCAACGAACTGGTGCAGATGATGATCGGCCGGGCCGAGGGGACCGCCGCATGGCGGCACCGCGACACCAGCAGCCAGCCGGAGGTTCTGGGCCTGACCGATATCTCCACCCCGCTGGGCCACCGTGACGTGTCGCTGTCGGTGCGCAAGGGTGAGATCGTCGGTCTTTACGGCCTGATCGGGGCGGGGCGCACGGAACTGGCCAAATCCATCATGGGCCAGTTTCCGGTGACTGCCGGGGAACTGCGCGTCAACGGCAAACCCGTGCGGATCAATTCCGTGGCGGAGGCGATCCATCGGCATGGTCTTGGCTATATCAGCGAAGACCGCAAGAACGAGGGGCTGATCCTGCAACACTCGGTTCTGGCCAATGCCGGCGTGCCGATCTGGCGCAAGCTCGCCCTTTCGCTGGGCACTCTGTTCGATGGCCGCGTCAAGGACTCCGTCACGCCCTACCTGCGCAAGCTGGAGGTCAAGACACCCAGTCTGGCCCAGACAGTCGGAAACCTGTCCGGTGGCAACCAACAGAAGATCAGCGTGGCAAAATGGCTGGCGGCCGGTGTGTCGTTCCTGATCGTCGATGAACCCTCGGTCGGGATCGACATCAAGACAAAGGCCTATCTGCACGATCTGCTGCGCGAGCTTGCCGACAGTGGCACGGCGATCCTGCTGATCTCCAGCGACATGCCGGAAATGATCGGACTGGCGGACCGCATCGCAGTGATGGACAATTACGAAATCAATGGCGAAGTGCAAAACACGGGTGTCTACGACGATATCAGCCGACGCATCATGGACCTCATTCACGGGTCCGAAGTGTCCGCACAGGCCGGCTAGGGACATTTCCGCACCGCACAGAACCGAGCGTCGGCACATAAGGGTTTGGGTCCGGTAAAGTCCCTGTTGTAGTAGGTGGCCGCGGGCCTCCCCTCCCGATCCCCACCCGGAGAGCAGGATCGCTGCCAACCCGTTGCGCAAAGCAGGCCGCGCAATGCCTTTGCGGCATGCATCCCATTCCTACTGCGTGGAAGTCTCATAGGCGCGGATGGCGGATTTCTTCCTGCGCACCGTGTTCCTGCGATAGGCAACAGGCCGGTGGGCGACGTCAGCCCTGTAAAGCGTGCAATCCTGCTTCAAGCACGTCCGCCATGTGATGATCCATCATCAGGAAATGACTTCCGCCGGGGGCGATATCGCGCGCTGTCGGAATAAAGGTCCCTTGCCCGCCCCGTTCCTTTAGACTGGTGATCGAGGACTCCCAGATCACGCTCCGATCCGCCCAATGCTGCGCACTGTCCAGATTGTCACCCGCAAGGATCACGACCGGGCAGCCGATGTCTCCCCCCGGAAAGGCGGACGGCTCCACCGCAAGCACGCCCTGCACGGAGGCCGCACAGCGCGCACAGGCGTCAAAGCCGATTTCCGCGCCCTGACTGTGGCATATGAGACTGGCCTCGCCCAACCGATCAAGCACCGCGACCAGCCCATCGGTTTGCTGCGGCGCGGTGGACAGCCAGCGCGGCACGATCCGTTGCAAAAAACCGTCGAAGTATTCGATCGGGAACTGAAGCCCGGGATAGGCGCGGCGCAATGGGAAATCTTCAGGCGCACCGAACCGGAACAGGCTCCATGCCTCTTCGGCGGATCTCAGGATCGGCGCATCCAGCCAGACACCGGGCGCAAAGCCGGACCGTCCGCGTTCGACCAGATCGACCACATGCACCTCGAACCCGCGATCAAGCAGATGGTGCAGCCAGCCGGGGCGGCCATCCGGCGTGGTTTCCCATGTGCTGCCATGCATCCCGCCGCCATGGACCAGCACCATCGGCGGCACGTCGCGGCGACGCTCCGGAACGAAATACTGCACATAGGTCTGCTCGACCGCGAAATGGCCGCGCGGATCGTAGGTGAAGGAGGCGGAACGGGTAAATGCGATCTCGCGCGGGGTGCCTTCGGTGACTTCATGCGGCCGCCCGCCCACGGTATAACTGCCGAAATCCCGCAAACTGTAGGTCATGGTGTTTCGCCTCACCGTCGATGAGACCCCGGCGCCGGGCCGGGGTCCACGGGATCAGTCGAGGGCCGAAAGGTCCTGATATTCGTTGTAAGCGGCGGCATAGCTGCGATAGCTTTCGATGACGCGGGCAAACATTTCATCCTCTGCGGATTGCTCTGCATAGACCTCGTTCGCCGCATCGCGCAGGGCGTCCAGAACGCTGTCCGGAAAGCGCCTGACATCGGTGCCGCCGGTGCGAAACTGCTCCAGAACCTCGGCCTGCGCACCTGCCGCCACGCCAAGCGTCCAGAGATTGATGTCGTTGCAGGACACTTCTATGGCGGTTCGCTGCGCGTCGGTGAAACTGTCCCAGAGATCCTTGTTGACGTAGAACTCAATGAACCCGGCCGGCTGATGCCACCCGGGAAAATAGTAATAATCCGCCACCTTGTCGAAGCCCAGCAGCCGATCCACCAACGGAAAGCTCAATTCCGTGGCATCCAGACGTCCGGTTTCCAGCGATGTCGAAATCTCCCCCACGGGCAGCGACATGGCATTGGCCCCCAGCTTTGACAGGATCGCACCGCCAAGGCCGCCGATCCGGATATTGAGACCTTGCAGATCCTCTGGCGCATTGATTTCGCGCGTATACCAGCCACCCGCCTCGGACAGGATCACGCCACAGGCCATCGGAACGACATTGTAGGGCTCATAAAGTTCGCGCCACAGCTCGATCCCGCCGCCATGATTGAGCCAACCGATATAGGACAGCGGATCGCCCCCGAAGGGGACGGACCCGAACAATGCGGCGGCCGGTTCCTGACCGGAGGCATAGGCCGCGAAGGACCAGCCGGCCTCGATGGCGCCGACCCCGACATTGTCGAAAATCTCGAACGGCGGGGACAGTTCGCCCGCGCCCAGATGCTCAAAGGTGACCGCGCCATCGGTCAGCATTGCAACATTGGCCACGAACCGGTCTGCAGACGGCCCAAGCACCGGCAAGGTTGTGCCAAAGGCGCTTTGCATGTTGTAGGTTTCGGCCATGGCCGGTGCGGCGGCAATGGCCAGCGCGGCGACAGTCAGATGCAGTTTCATGAAATTCCTCCCTTGTGTCCCTTAACCTGTCCCGGTGATCAGACCGGGAAACAGAACCAGCAACCCCAGGACCAGAAGTTGCAGGCCGATGAATGGCAGCACACCGCGATAGATCTCGGATGTGGTCAGCGCGCTGCCGGTCGCGCCCCTGAGATAGAACAGCGAAAATCCGAAAGGCGGTGTCAAGAAGCTGGTTTGCAGGTTGACCGCGATCAGGATGCCGAACCACACCATGAGGGCCTGGCCCGACAGGCCGTTGCCGAAATCCAGCCCGGCGACGATGGGAGCAAAGATCGGCACAAGGATCAGCGTGATCTCCAGCCAATCCAGAACGAAACCAAGAACAAAAATTGCCACCATGACGGCGACAAGAACGGTATAGGGGTCGTCGCCAAAGACCATCAGACCCGCCTCGACCATGTCATCCCCACCGATCGCCTTGAACACCGCGGCAAAGCAGGTCGCGCCGATCATCACCAAGAGGACCATGCTGGTGGTCGTGACTGTCTGGCGGGCCGCGTCAAGGATCACAGCCCCCTGAAACCTGCCATAGATCAAGGTGATCAGGATGGCGCCGAAGGCGCCCAGTCCACTGGCCTCCGTCGGGGTGGCAAAGCCCGCGATGATCGATCCCAGAACGCACAGGACAAGCGCGATCAGCGGCCCCATGTCGATCAGCAGGCGCACAGGCGATGCACGCGGACCGTGCCGGGCTTGCCGGGGCAGGTTCCGCGCGCGAAGGGCGACAAGCACGGCATAGGCGGCCACCAGCAGCAGACCGGGGCCAAGCGCGCCGGCGAACATGTCAGGCACCGGGGTCTGCAACTGATCGCCAAGCACGATCAGCATGACCGAAGGCGGGATAAGGATCGCAAGCGTCCCGGAGGATGCGATCAGACCCGCCGATGTCGCGTTGTCATATCCGGCCTCCCGCAGACGCGGCAGCGCCAGCGTCGCCAGCAGCACCACTGACGCGCCCACGATCCCCGATGATGCCGCCAACAGGACCCCGATCACCAGAACGGAGATCCCCATGCCTGCCGCGGACCCGCCCAGCGCGGTCTGCGCCGCGCGCAACGCGCGTTCCGCCACCCCTGACCGCTCCAGTATCAGCCCCATGAAGATGAACATGGGGATCGCCACCAGCAGCCAGTTCGACAGGACATTCGCGTAGATCCGGCTGACCAGCAGATTGAAATAGGCCGTCGGGAGATCCGAGATCAGAATGAAAAGCGACGCCGTGCCCGCCAGCACCATGCCCACACGGTATCCGGCAAGGATGCCTGTGAGCGTCAATGCAGCCATTGCAAGCGGCAGGAGGGTCTCGTTCATCTTGCGTCCCTGGCAAGGCGCGCGACCTCGACAACCACATAAAGCGCAAGCAACGCGAGGCCCAGTGGCAGGACGCTTTTGATCAGCCAGAGGTCCTCCAACCCGCCATTTCGCGACCCTTCGTCAGATCGCCATGCACGTTTCATGAAGGCCCAGGAGGCCGGCAGGATCAAGGCAAAGAACGGCAGCGCGAAAAGCAAGGTGCCGATCAGATCGACCCGGGCCTGCAAGCGCGGACCATACCGATGATAAAGGAAATCGACCCGGACATGCGCATCGCGCAGCCAGACAAGGCCCGCGGGCAGTAGCCCGACGATCACGAGCAGATGCCATTGCATGTCCAGCAAACTGTTGAGGGTGATCGCACGACCCACGAAGGGCAGCGGTGTTGTGAAGGTCTGCAATGGATTGATGTCCAGCGCACTGGCGACCACCTGCATGACCACGGCAAGCATCATGACGATCAGCAGAACGGACAAACCCGTCTCGACGGATCGCGACGCGCGGTCGATCTGGTCCCGCATCTGTGCTGTCCCTCAGTGGTCGATCAAAGTCGTTCCACATGGGACAGGATATTTCCACTTGGAGCAATATAAAACATGGCCCTAAGCTGGCCGTCATGAAACTGATCGACATTCTTGACGCGACGCAGATCGACATCGGCTACAGGATCGCGTTCCTGAACAACTTCTACCGTGAACCTCTCTTGCGGCGAATGGAACGCGAGACAGGCTTGATCCGTCCAGAACTCACCGTCCTTATCTGCCTCAGTTTCCAGAACGGGCTGAACGCGCGAGATATCTGCGAAGTCACCGAGCAACCTTCGAACACGGTCAGCCGCGCAGTGGCATCGCTGCTTGCCAAGGGCATGATTTCAAGACGCGAGGATCACGCCGACGGACGGCGCAAGATCCTGTTCATCACGCCGGAGGGGCAGCGCGCACATGATGACGTCATGGCGACCTTCGCGAAGGCCGAAGTGCATTTGACGTCCGTTCTCAGCCCGCATGAACGCGAGGTCCTCCGGGAAATGCTGGACCGTATGGCCCGGGACGTGCCGCGCTGGCAGACCCTGCCCCCTTACAAGGAAGCCAGCACACATGACTGATCCCGTCCCGAACCCCAAGGCCGACCGCGTGCGAGACCTCTTGGCCAAGGGCGAATTGATCATGATGCCCTGTTGCTACGATGGAATCTCCGCGAGGCTGATCGAACAGGCCGGGTTCGATCTGACCTTTCTATCGGGCTTTTCTGCATCGGTCAGCCGGATCGGCGCGCCCGACGTCGGCTTGATGAGCTATGGCGAAGTTCTGGACCAGGCCCGCAATGTCCTCGAAGCCATTGATATTCCCATGATGGCGGATGGCGATACGGGCTATGGCAACCCGATGAATGTGGAACGCACGGTCGAGGGGTTCGCCCGTGCAGGCTGTGCCGGCGTGATGATCGAGGATCAGCTTGCCCCCAAACGCTGCGGACATACCGCGGGCAAGGCCGTTGTGGACCGCGAGGACGCCTATGACCGGATCCGCGCCGCGGTTACCGCGCGCGGCCGATCCGACATCCTGATCATGGCACGGACAGATGCCAGACGGGACCACGGCCTGTCCGAGGCGATCAGGCGCGCCCAGATGTTTGCCGCGTTGGGCGCGGATCTCATCTTTGTCGAAGAACCGTTGAGCGAGCAGGAAATGCGAACCATATGCGCCGAAGTGGACGCGCCCTTGATGGCCAACATGCTGGAGGGCGGTCAAACGCCCATCCTGCCCGCTGCCAAGCTCGCGGAAATCGGATTTGCCATCGCCGCCTACCCGCTGACCTGCCTGTCCAGCGCGATCAAGGCAATGTCAGGCACCTTGCACGCCCTGAAACACGGGCTGCCCTACGAACATGACCTCCTGCCTTTCGATCAGTTGCGCAGCGCCGTGGGCTTTGACGCGTATTACGCGGCTGAGAAAACCTACACCGCCAGAAAGTCCGGATCGGAACCCGGGTAGCAGCGCAGCGCGCCGCGCAATCGCCCTATGACCTGACCCTTCGCGCGACGCTGGGCGATGTGGCTGGAATGACCTCCGTCACCGCGCCCTTGCGGCGGAACATGATGTCGCGGTTCCACCAGACGACAACAACTGCGACGGCCACCAGTATCCATGTGTCCCAAGGCTGTGCGTCGGGCCAGAACGGGTTGATAAGCTGCCAGTGAAACAGCATGGGCCAGAGCAGGCTTCCCCCCGTGCGGTTCAGGATCGGTGTCACCAGCACCGCAAGCACAACATTCCCCACGAAGAACGGAAGGAAATTCCATCCACCGAAAACAGTCCCCGACAGGAAAAAGGCCGGGTGATGCCAGAATCCCCAGATCGCCCCGATCACCATGCCGGCCCAGATCGGCGCAACATGGCGCTGCAAAAGCGGTTGCAGAACACCGCGCCAGCCGAACTCCTCGATCGGACCCAGCAACAGCATCATGAAGAGGATCATGATGATCGCGCCTGCGCCCTCTGGCGGCAAGGGGGTCAGCACGGGCCCGTCCTTGATCAGGGAGCCCAGGACAAAGACGAGCGGCAGCCCCAACAGGACGAACGCCGCCCATCCTGCCGGACATCGCCAGAGCAGGAGTCGTGACAGAAAGGCGCGCATGCCCGCAAAGCCGCCAAAGGACAGCACAAGCACAAAGGCCGAAACGGCGGGCGCCCAAGTCGCAAGGAAAAACAAGGGGTGCGACCCGCTGATCTCACCAAACCAGGCCGTGGCCTGAACGGGGGCCAAAACGTAAAGCCCGATTACCCCCCACGTGATCAGAAAAGTCAGGACAAGAAACAACACGGCCGCATAAGACGGCAGGCGGTTGCTTGGCTTGGTCAATTGGTTCGCGCGCATCAGAAAACATCCAGCAAGAAACGTGAAACCTCTGGGGCAATTCTTGGTGATGCACATCAACCATGCCGTGACCTGCATCAAGCGGCAATGCGCATCTTCCAGATCCGTCAACTGACTGCTGGACCGATGATGTATCGGGATCACTGCCTGCCGCCACAGCGCAGATGACAAGTCTTCTCTCGTGCCACGACCTGCAAAGCATCTACCGCCCACGTTCGGGCGATGCTCTGTGGGCGGCGGGGCTGCGTTTTGCCGGGCAAAATGGAGATCGCGATACCTTCGGAACTTGCCAACGCGGGCGCCAAGCTACAGGCAAAAGCCCCCCGATACACGCCATCCCCGTTGTTCAGGCACGGCAGGACGTTTCATCGGTCAATGATGGCCACGCCAACGCCATCCCGGGTTTGACGGTCCACCCGGGCGTTGCCAGCACAGAGGCGCGAGAGAGCCTTGTTCAACCGAAGGTTAATGTTTGTCCCCTACGTTTTGGACAGCCGCCGCAAGGAACCTGCCATGTTTTCGAAGATACCGGGCGATGTGGTGCAACATGTCTATCGTCTGTTGTTGGGCATCGGCATCGTGACCTCGGCCGCCTTGCTGACGACGCTTGTCATCTTGACCGAACGGATCGACACACAGGCCCGGGATGAGGCCGCGGACCGGCACCGCCTGCTTGTGGAGGAATGGCAATCCGCCCTGTCGCTCGTCGTGCAGGACTATGCCTACTGGACCCTTGCCTATGACGTCATTACGGCCCGTGACGATGTTGCCGTCTATGAAAACCTCGGGTCCGGAGCGACCACAAGCGACTTGTTCGACTGGATTTTCTTCATCGATGCTGACGGCATGCTGATATACGCATACGGCCCCCAAGACGTGGCACGCCCGGAGCGCGCCTATGATCCGCTCGACTTCGTGCAGTTCATCTCCAACCTGCGGGGGATTGCGCCGCTGGACTATACGCCGGTTGACGGTTTTGTCTGGTGGAATGACAATCTGTTCGCGGTTTCGGCGGCATGGGTCACCCCGGACAACTTGCGGACACGGCCGGCCAGTGACTTGCCGATCATGGTCGGCCTCAAGATGTTCAATGCCGGTGCCCTGTCTCGTCTTGGGACAGCGACAGACGCCCGCGACCTGACGGTGACACGCGCCGCCCCGGCCCGGCCAACGGACGCGATGGCCCTGCGGGGCCCCGACCGGCCAGTCGCATGGCTGGCATGGATACCGCGGCAACCCGGCGAGGTGATCCGCGCGGATGTCCTGCCCTGGATGGCGATCGTCTGCATTGCATTGCTGGCCTTGGCGATGTCCGCAGCGCGCTATTTCCGGCATCTTGCACGCTTGCTGGCAGAGGCAACGACCCTTGCGTCGACCGACCAGTTGACCGGCCTGCTCAATCGCGCGGGCCTTCAGGCGGTCTTGCGCACAGAGGCCGTGAAGAAGGCGATCGCCAGCGGACATGTGGCCGTGATCAGCATCGACCTCAACCGATTCAAGCAATTGAATGACGCGCACGGCCACAAGGCGGGCGACATGGGTCTGAAGGTGACCGCGGAGCGTTTGCAAAGCTCCGTTCGCACTGAGGATCATGTCGCCCGTCTGGGCGGGGACGAATTCCTTTGCCTCATCATGGATCCGGAGCCAGAAAATGTGGCCGCGACGATATCAAGGCGGCTCCTGGATCTGAGCGAAGCCCCGATAACCTTTGATGGTTTCACACAGCGTCTGCGCCTGTCCGTCGGCATCGCGGTGGGGGCCCGGGGAATCCAGTTCGAAACGCTCGTGCAATGGTCTGACGAGGCGATGTACTGGGCCAAGAAACGGCAGAGCAAGGACCCCGCCTTTTACTGCCGCTCCATGCATGGCGCGCAGGAGAATTTAACTGACCTGCCAAGATCAACGGTCGCCGGATAGAAAGAACAGCGTGTCGGACGGGCGCGGCGTTACGGTCCACGGAATTCATTCGGACGTGCTGTGCCATCCCGTGTCATTCGGACGAGGATGGGCCTGCGGTCCGCGATGACGCGTCGCGCAACAAGGCGCGCAGACGCTGCGGCGACAAGGGCATCTGATCGGCCACGACGCCAAAGGGCGCAAGCGCATCGTTGACCGCGTTGGCCAACGCGCCGATTCCCCCCATGATGCCCCCCTCGGCCATGCCCTTGATCCCCGCCGGCGTGCGGCTGTTCGGCGTATGAAGCGGCAGGATCTCGATATTCGGTGTCTCGGTCGCGGTGGCGATCATGTAATCCCCCAGCGTGGCCGACAGGTTCTGCCCCTCGCCGTCATAGACCACTTCCTCGAACAGCGCACCGCTCAGGCCCATGGCAACGGCCCCTTGTTGCTGACCTCGCACCACGATCGGATTGAGCACCGTGCCGCAGTCCTCCGCCACCAGATAGCGCAGGATCCGGATCACGCCCGTCGCAGGGTCCAGCTCCACCTCGCAGGCATGGGTGGCATTGGAGTAGGTCATCGGCGGGGGATCGTAGGTCAACGAAAAGTCGAGCCCCGGCGCCATGCCCTCCGGCAGCGCGGTCGGGTCCAGATAGGCGCGGCGGGCAATATCGGCCAAGGTCAGGCCGGTGCCTGTCCAACTCTCATCCACCCGGCGCTCGATGCGGGCCTCTGTCAGGCGCAACCCATCCACATCGTTGAGGTTCAGGATATGCGCGGCAAGCCGCAGGACATGCGCGCGGGCCTTTTGCGCGCACAGGAAGAGGGTTCCACCGCCGGCCACGGCACCGCGGCCGCCCCGGCTACCCATGCCGTAGGGGGCCACATCGGTATCCCCCATCGTCACCCGCACCGCCTCCGCCGTGACGCCCAGCCCTTCGGCCACGGCTTGGGACAGGGGCGACTCGTAGCCCTGTCCGCTGCCCATCAAGCCGACCGAGGCATTGACCGCCCCACTGGGTTCGATCCGGACCCACGCGGCCTCATGCCCGGATCCGGGGATCCCGGCAGCCTTGTAGAACTGCGAGCCATAGGTCGTGGACTCCACGACCGTGCATACGCCAAGGCCAAGATACCTGCCGCGCGACCTGCCATCCTCCTGACGGGTGCGAAAGCCGGCGACGTCGATCTCCGCGACCGCGGCATCCAGCGTTTCCAGCGGGGTTATGTCCTCCAGCACCTCGCCGGTGGCCATGGTGTGGGGGAGATCCGACGCGCGGAGCATGTTGCGCCGACGCACTTCCAGCGGGTCCAGCCGCAATTGCCGCGCGATGGCATCCACAGTGCCGTCCATGACCCAGCTGGTGATGGCCATCGGCGCGCGCATCGGCCCGTTGCCGCATTTGTTCGTCAGCGCCACGCGGACGTCATAGGCATAATCGGCGATCCGGTAGGGACCGGTCAGGATCATCGCCACGACCCGCGCCATGTAGTTCGCGGGATAAAAGCAATAGGCGCCGAAATCTTCCGACATCCAGAGTTCAAGGCCAAGAATGCGCCCCTCGGCGGTGACCGAAGCGCGCGTCCTGCACACCGCCTCGCGCGCGTGGCTGGCGGCGGTCAGATTCTCCAGCCGGTCCTCGCGCCAGCGGACAGGCCGGCCCAGATGGCGTGACAATGCCGCGACGCACAGCTCTTCGCGGTACAGGGCGATCTTCTGGCCGAAGGCCCCTCCGATATCGGGGCTGATCACGGTGATCTGCGACTCCGACAGGCCCATGCGGCCTGCCAGTTGCGAGCGGAGAGGGTGCGGCGCCTGCGTCCCGATGCGAAACGTCAGATGTTCGCGCCCCTCGTCCCAATCCGCGAGGCAGCCGCGGGTTTCCAGCGGCGCGTGGGTGTGGCGATGCAAGCCGAAGCGCGCCTCGACGATCGCATCGGCTTCGGCTTGGCGCGCGGTGACATCGCCGGCGGCAAATGTCTGGTGCGACACGAGGTTCGACGAGAGGTCATCGTCCACCAGCGGTGCCTCCGGCGCCAGCGCGCTCTCAAGATCGACAACCGCCTCCAGCGGGTCATAGTCCACCTCGACCAGCTCCAGCGCGTCTTCGGCCACATAGCGGTCGATGGCAACGATACAGGCCACCGGATCGCCTTGAAACCGGACCTTGTCGACCGGCAGAGTCGTCATCTCGACCGGTTGCAGCCCCTCGATGGGCGGCGCAAGGCGCAGCGGCGTCGTCCAAGCGGCCAGATCCTTCCCGGTAAAGACCCCGACGACACCCGGCAGAGCCTGTGCCGCATCAACATCTATCCCAAGAATCCGGGCGTGGGCGTGGGGTGAGCGAACAAAGCAGACATGCAGCGCACCCGGCACCACGATGTCGTCCAGAAATCGCCCCTTGCCCAGCAGGAGACGCCGATCCTCCTTACGGGGCAACGCGCGGCCGATCTGGGTAAAGGGACCGTCACCGTTCATGGGGCGGCCCCCTCGCGCAGCGCCTTTGCCGCCGCAAGGATCGCCGCGACGATGGGTTCATAGCCTGTGCAGCGGCACAGATTGCCGGACAGCACGTCGCGCACTTCATCCTCGGTCGGGTCCGGCACATCGGCCAGAAACGCCTGAAACGTCATCACGATTCCGGCGGTGCAGAACCCGCATTGCAGCGCGTGATGATCATGCAGCGCCTGTTGCAGCGGGCTGAATTGACCGTTTTCGGAAACCGCCTCGATGGTCGTGATCTCATGCCTTTCCATCTGCACGGCAAAGGTCAGGCAACTGCGCGCGGGGCGCCCGTCTATCAACACCGTGCAGGCCCCGCAGACCCCATGTTCGCAGCCGACATGGGTGCCCGTCAGCAATAGATCCTCGCGGAGCGTATCGGACAACAGCTTGCGCGGGGGCACGGACAGGCTGTGCGCCTGACCGTTCACGGAAAGCGTGATCTCCTGTCGAGCCGGAGGTGTCATGCGGATGCCCTCCCTGCTTCAGGATCTGTCAGCGCGTCTGCCAAGGCGCGGGCGGCCAAAACTTCGACAATATCTCGGCGGAAGGTCTTCGTTGCCTGTGGATCGTCACCGGCCGGAACCTCCGCCGCGATCCGGCGGGCAGTTTCGGCCTGCCAGGCAGCGTCGTGACAGGCACCCTGCGCGGCGGTTTCGACCTTGGTCATGCGCACGGGCACAGGCGCGGTCCCCCCCACACAGCACCGAAGCTCGCGCAGGCGTCCGTCCGTTTCGAGGGCAAGGGTCAGCGCCACGCTGGCAAGCGCGTAGTCCCCCCGCCTGCGGCAAAAATTGCGAAATGCCCAGCGCTGCGGGTCCGATTGCACCGGAAAGCGGAGAGCGGTCACGATTTCACCATCCTCCAAGGCGACCTCCATCGCGCCCCGCATGAACTCCGCCGCAGGCACCGTCCGGGTGCCGCCACGCGACAGGATGCAGATATCAGCATCAAGCGTTATCGCGATCAGCGGGATCTGCGACGCCGGATCCGCCTGCACGATGCTGCCGCCCATGGTCCCACGCTGGCGGATCGCGTAATGTCCGATGGTGCCGACCGCCGCAGCCAGCAAGGGCACATGGCGGCGCACCTCGGGAGATGTGGCGACATCGTGGTGCCGCGCCAACGCACCGATCTCGAAACGGTCGTCCCGCCGCTGCATGTGATCGAGGCCGGTCAGATCGTTGATGTCGATTACATGGTCGGGAAACGCCATGCGCAGGTTCAACAGAGGTCCAAGGCTTTGCCCACCCGCGAGGATCTGCGCCCCCTCGCCATGACGTTCCAGCAGGGCAAGGGCGGCGTCGAGCGTCCCGGGACGGTGATATGTGAAAGCGGCGGGTTTCACTGTGACGCACTGTCCCCCCAGATCAGGGATCTGGTGGTCTCCGGATCGAACACATGCAGGCGGCTGAGATCGACGGTCAGATCGACGGTTTCACCGGGTTTGTGGCGCAGATCCTTGCCCACCCTGAAAAACAGTTCCTGCTTGTCGAACCGAACCCCCAGATACTGATCCGACCCGATGGGCAGCACCGAAATGACCCGCGCGCTCAGAACGTCATCCTTGCCGCCCTCTCTGCGCTCGTCGACATCCTCGGCCCGGATCCCCAGCCGGACCGACCGCCCGCCCTGACCCTCAAGGCGCTCGGCGACGTGCTGGGGCAGACGCAGGGACAAATCGCCCCGGCGAAAGAGGCCACCGCCCGCCGTCATTTCGATTCTGCCGTCGAGATAGTTAATCGGCGGACTGCCGAGGAAAGACGCGACAAAGGTATTCTGCGGGCGCTCATAAATCTCGTCAGGCGTGCCGATCTGCTGCACAACACCATCGCGCATCACCACAATGCGGTCGGCCAGCGTCAGCGCCTCTGCCTGATCGTGGGTGACAAAGACGAACGTGGTCTGCATAGACCGGTGCAGTTCCTTGATCTCCGCCCGCATCGAAATGCGCAGCGCGGCATCCAGATTCGATAGCGGCTCGTCCATTAGGAAGACCGACGGTTCACGCACCATGGCCCGACCGAGAGCCACCCGCTGCCGCTGCCCGCCTGACAGGTTGCCCGGGCGGCTGTCCAGAAGATGCGTAATTTCCAGCCGTTCGGCAGCATCGCGCACACGGGTGTCAATCTCTGACTTCGCCATCCGCCGCATACGCAATCCGAAGGCGATGTTCTCATACACGGACTTGTGCGGATAAAGGGCGTAGGACTGGAACACCATTGCCACGTCGCGCTCATGCGGGGGGGCGTCATTGACGATGCGATCGTCGAACAGCAGCTCGCCGTCGGAAAGCTCTTCCAGTCCGGCGATCATGTTCAACGTCGTGGACTTGCCGCAGCCGGACGGCCCCAGTAGCACCATGAATTCCTTGTCACGGATTTCCAGCGTCAGGTCTTTCACCGCGTGAAAGCCGTTGGCATAGCGTTTGTTGACTTTGTTGAACAGGATACGCGCCACGTTTGGTCCTTTCTCAGCCCTTGACCGCGCCCGCGGTCAAGCCGGAGACGATGTAGCGTTCGAACACGATGGCCACGATGACGGGCGGCACGATGGCCAGCACGCCCGCGGCGTTGATGAACGAAAAGCTGATGGTAAAATCGGAAGTGAAGGCGGCCAGCAGGATGGGCAGCGTCTGCGAGGCTTCGGTCTGGGTGAACATCAGCGCCAGCAGGAATTCGTTCCAGCTGGTCAGGAAGGTGAACAGGACCACCGCCACCAGAGACGGCAGCGACAGCGGCAGATAGACATGAATCAGCGCCTGAAGGCGCGAACAGCCGTCGACACGCGCGGCCTTGTCCAGTTCATCCGGCAGCCCCTCGAAATACTGCACGAGGATGAAGACGGTAAAGGGCACGGTCACCGCCAGATAGGTGATGATCAGCGATGGCAGGGTGTCCAGAAGGCCAAGGTTCTTGATCACCAGAAAGAACGGCACCACCAGCGCGATGTCGGGGATCACCCGCGTCGTGAGGATGAAATAGACCGACGCATTGCGCGCCATGAAGCGGATCTTGGCGATGGCGTAGGCGGCCGGCACGCCCACCAGCAGGTTCAGAACCACCACCGCGCAGGCCACGATGAAACTGTTGCCCATCGCGGGCAGCAGGTTTTTCGCCGTCGAGGGGATGAACCCGCCAGAAACAGGGTCGACCCCGCTGCGGTTCTCATAGGTGATTTCCTCATCCTCGGTGGCCAGAAAGATCGCCTCGTAGTTCTGCAAGGTCGGTTCTTCGGGGATCCAATGCGGCGGCACCGACGTGATCTCCGCCTCGGTCTGGACCGATGAGGACACCAGCCATGCCACGGGCGCGAGGACATAGATCGACAGGATCACGGCACTGACAAAGATCACCATCCGCCGCACCCACAGCGCCCGCAGGCGCGCACGGCGAAAGCCAACGGCATCCTGACGGGATTTTTCCGATATCCGGATCTCCGCCTCCATCACAGTCTCCGTCCCAGGGTGCGGATAAAGAAATACGACAGCCCGAAGGTGGCCAGCGCCAGAATGTAGGACATCGCCGCGCCGCTGCCGAAGGACAGGTTGCGGAATGTCTCCACATAGATGTGCCACGACAGGACATGCGATGCACTGCCGGGTCCGCCTTCGGTCAGGACAAAGAAAAGATCGAAATGCCGGATCGCCATCATCGTTTCGTAAATCATCACCAGCATGAATCCGGGCCGCATCGCGGGCAGCGTGACGTGGATAAACCGCTGCCAGACCGTGGCCCCATCGACCCGCGCGGCGCTGTAAAGATCGTCGGGAATGGATTTCAGCGTGACCAGCAGCAGGATGGTGGCCAGCGGGACCTCCTTCCAGACAAAGGCGTTGGCAATCAGCATCAGGGTTTTGTCCTGATCGCCCAGCCAGACCATGTATTTGTCGATGAAATCCATCTGATACAGCACGCCGTTCAGCGCGCCATAACCGGAGTCGTAGATCCATTTCCACATCAGCGCATTGGCGACATAGGGAATGGCCCAAGGGATCAGCAGGATGGTCGACAGGAAACGCCGCCCCTTGAACTGTTCGTTCAACAGCAAGGCAATCAGCAAGGAAATCAGCGCGATAGAGGCAACGGAGGTTACGGTGAATGTCACCGTCTTGCCCACCGACATCCAGAATTCATGGTCCCCCAGCAGGTCGGTGTAATTCTCGAACCAGACAAAGGGCTGCCGGTTCGGGCGCGTCAGCTTGATCCGGAACAGGCTGACGTAGAAGGAATAGAGAATTGGGAAGACCGCGACCGCCATCAGAACGGTCATCACCGGTGCAAGAAAAAGCACGGCGCTGCGTTCCTCATACCCGAAACGGTCCCACAGGCCGGGTTTGCGGTCGCGGGCAAGGGCGGACGCGGTCACTGGCGATCCTCCGGAAGCAGGGATTGATCAGGAAAAGGCGGCGCGAGACGATGCCCACGCCGCCCGAAGAACGTCAGTAGTCGTCGCGCAGTTCAGTCCACAGGTCGGACGACGCCTTGATCGCCGAGGCGGCATCGGTGTTGCCGATGATGGCGGATTGCCATGCCGATCCGTTCGTCTCGTTCCATTCACCGAACCACGGCGTGACCACGTCTTTCTTGAGCGCGAGCGCCTGCTGCGCCTGGATCATGTCGACATCGCCGTAAGAATCATAGGCGGCGCGCACCTCCGGGTCGTCGAACAGCGGCTCCACACCAAAGCCCGCCCCGATATCGAGGAACAGCAGCTTCTGGAACTTGTATTCGCCATTCGCCTTGCCGCCGAACCATTCCATCAGCTTGGCGGTATTGGCCTTGCGTGTCGCGTCGGCGGCCGCAGCGGACGACATGCCATGGAACCGCATCCAGCCCACGGTCTCATGGGATCCGTTCGGCCCCATCGGCATCATCGCCTGCCTGACATTGCCCGCGATGGCCGACTGCTCCGGGTCGTTGAGCGTCCGAAGACGGTATTTCGCCACCATGGCAAAGGCATGATTGCCCGACGAAAACGCCTTCAACCCATTCAGCTCGCCGGTTTCGACGCAGGCGGGTGAGATGATCTGATGCGTGTTGACTGCATCCATCACCCATTGCAGCGCCTCCTGCACACCGGGGGAGGATTCCATGATCGATGCACCGTCTTCGTCGGTGAACCGGCCGCCGTGCGAAAAGACCAGCGCCGAAATGAATTCGATCAACCAGCTTTCCTGCGCCATGGCCAGCATCATCGGATAATCCGAAATGCCCTGTTCCTTCATGGCCAGCGATTGCTCGACCACTTCGGCCCAAGTCGTCGGCGGACCATCGAAGCCGGCGGCGGCGACCTTTTCGGCATCGTAGAAGAAGGCCATGTAATCGCTGTAATACGTCAGGCCGTATTGCTTGCCGCCATAGGTCATCGAATTGGTGCAGAAGTCATTGGCGTCGGCGTTGTAGGCCATCAGATAATCGATATCGTTGATCGGGGCGATCCATCCCGCCTCCGCCCATTCGGGCAGCCATGCGTCCGAAACCCACATCATGTCGAGCGGCGCACCACCGACAAATTTCGTCACCATCGCGTCACGATACTGCGCGTAGGGCGAATTGCCGTAATCGACGCCCAAACCCGTCTCGGCGGTAAAGGCGGCCACATGGCTTTGCACGGTATCGACAGCGGCAGACCAAGTCTGAAGATTGATGTCCGACGCCTGCGCGCGCAGCAGACCGGGCGAGGCGACCG
>CAZRZN010000028.1:12412-28271 GCA_964604565.1 uncultured Rhodobacterales bacterium | reverse complement strand
CGCTCGATTCCAACTCGCGCCTTATGGATCCGCAGATCGTCGGCGAGGAGCACTATCAGGTGGCCCGTGACGTGCAGGGTATCCTCCAGCGCTACAAGTCGCTTCAGGACATCATCGCCATCCTCGGGATGGACGAACTGTCCGAAGAGGACAAACTGACCGTGGCCCGCGCCCGGAAAATCCAGCGCTTCCTCTCCCAGCCTTTCGATGTGGCGAAGGTATTCACAGGGTCGGACGGTATTCAGGTTCCGCTTGAGGACACGATCAAATCCTTCAAGGCGGTTGTGGCCGGTGAATACGATCACCTCCCAGAGGCTGCCTTCTACATGGTCGGCGGTATCGAAGACGTGGTCGCCAAGGCCGAGAAACTGGCTGCCGAGGCTGCCTGAGCCAATCCAAAGCTTGGGGGCGCCTGCCGCGCCTCCAGTCTGAACGGAGGACAAAATGGCAGAAACGATGCAATTCGACCTCGTGTCGCCTGAGCGTCGACTTTTGTCGGCAAAGGCGAAATCCGTGCGTATTCCGGCTACGGAAGGTGATTTGACCGCCATGCCGGATCACGCGCCGCTGATCACGACCCTGCGCCCTGGTTTGCTGGTGGTTGAGACGGACAAGGGTACGGAAGAGTTTGTCGTGACCGGTGGGTTTGCCGAGATCGGTGAGAGTCTGTCGGTCTTGGCGGAAAAAGCCTTGCCGCGTGCCGACGTGACCCAAGCCTCGTATGAGGCTCTGGTGGATGAGGCGCATGCGACCTACAAGAAGGTCAAGGAGACCACGGACGAACCCGGTCTGGTGGATGACGCGGTAAAACTTTTGCAGGATATGGTGGCCGTGGGTGGTCATATCGGACTGGATCCCAAGCAACCGTCGCTTTAGGATTTTCGGCCACACGCAGTCCAAGAGAACCCCGCGCATGACGCGGGGTTTTTTTGTTCCCCCATGGCGATGCCATCTATTGTGTGCGGCACTTTCCCAAGCGGTCCACAACGTTTATCGCGAAGGGCAAAGGGCAGAATTGCCGCCCTTGAGGGCCTCTATCGGCGGTGGGCTTTGCGAAAATAAGACTTTTCCGAAAAATGATCTAGGACGCGCCTCCCGGTGCGATGCGCTTGTGGAGTTCGCTCTGGATATTCTGACGCCCCGTTCAGGGCACCAATAGCGGCGCTTGTCTCGTTTTGAGAAATCTGCCCAGTATTGAGGCGCGCATGATCGTGATGGCGCAGGCGCCGATGGTTGGCCTGACGGCGCGATGGACGTTACTCTGCCCGTTGGTCCGCGGTTCTTTGAGATCTGCCCGCCGGTGGCGGTGCTCGCGAGGGCACTAAAGTTGACTGCCGGAGGACCGCGCAGATCCCTGAACAGGGTGGCAAGCCCTCGAGGTCAGAGGATCCCTTCGTAGATCGGCCCAAGCGTATCGTCCTCGAACAGCGAAGACACCGATGTCCCGTTCCAGATGTTCAGGATCGCCTGTGCGAATAGAGGCGCGGTCGGAAGCACACGAATATTGGCGGCAGCGGCCACCTGTGCCGTGGGTTGGATCGTGTCGGTCAGCACCAAGGATTTCATGACCGAATTCGTCACCCGTTCCACGGCGGGGCCAGACATGACGCCGTGAGAGATATAGGCATGCACTTCGACGGCGCCATGATCCAAAAGGACTTCTGCCGCCTTGCAAAGCGTCCCGGCAGTGTCGCACATGTCGTCGACGATCAGGCACTTCTTGCCTGTGACGTTGCCGATCACGGTCATTTCGGCGACTTCGCCCGGCTTTTCGCGTCGCTTGTCGACGATCGCCAGCGGGGCGTTGATCCGCTTCGCCAATTCACGCGCCCGGGCGACGCCCCCGACATCCGGTGACACCACCATCACGTCCCCGGTCGACAGATCCTCGGCAAAGACTTTCTTGATATCCAGCGCAAATATCGGTGAGGCATAGAGATTGTCCACGGGAATGTCGAAGAACCCCTGGATCTGCGCGGCGTGCAGATCCATGGTCAGAACACGTTCGATCCCGGCACCGGTGATCATGTTCGACACCAGCTTGGCTGTGATCGGTGTGCGGGCCTTTGTGCGGCGGTCCTGCCGGGCATATCCGAAATAGGGGATCACGGCTGTGATGCGGCTGGCGGAGGACCTGCGCAGCGCATCCGACATGATCAGCAATTCCATCAGGTTGTCATTCGCCGGGTTGGACGTGGATTGCAGGATGAACATATCCTCACCGCGCACATTCTCGAACACTTCGACAAAGATCTCACCGTCGTTGAAACGTTCCACCCGCGCATCGACAAGGCCGACGCTCATGCCGCGATACAGGGACATCCGGCGCGCGATGGACTGTGCCAGAGGCTTGTTCGCATTACCGGAGATGATCTTGGGTTCGATGATGGTGGGCATGGGCGCGGGCCTCGACATATGACGGATTCGTGACGTTGCGATCCCGGTAGCATGCGCCTACGGTCTGCGCCAGCGCAGCCACACGGAGCGGCACCATGGCCCATATCGATTACTTCTTTTCGCTGATTTCACCATTCACTTATTTTGCCGGAACGCGGCTAGAAGAGATGGCTGAAAAAGCGGACGCTACGATTACCTACAAACCGCTGGATGTCATCGCTCTTTTCGCACGCACCGGTGGCATGCCCCCGGCACAGAGGCACCCCAACCGCCAAGCCTACCGTCTGCAGGAACTGGAACGCGCGTCAAAGAAAACAGGTCTGCCATACCACCCAAAGCCGGCGCATTTTCCGACCAACGCGGCACCCGCTGCCTATGCTTTGATCGCTGCGCAACACGCGGGTGGGGGCGATCTGGGCAAACTTGCGCATGGTTTGCTGGCCGCCTGTTGGGCGCGTGAAGAGGACATTGCCGACGATACGGTGATCCAGACGTGCTTGAAAGACTCGGGGTTCGATCCGATGCTTGCCAATAGCGGGTTGTTGCAAGGGGCTGAAACCTACACTGCCAACCTTGAAGAGGCGGTGGAGAAGGGCGTCTTTGGCTCGCCCTTCTACGTCGTGGACAGCGGGCAAAACTTCTGGGGTCACGATCGCCTGGATGATCTGGAGGCGCATTTGTCGGGCAAGCTCTGAACGGCGCCCCTGCACGGCCTGTCACAGGACGCCCTCGCTTAGGGTACGTGCACCCTTGTCCGTGCGTCCGCCTGAATGAACAGTGGCGCAGGCGTGCTGCGCCCCTAATACCTTAGGAGATATTGTGCGCGCCTGTTCCTTATGTTTCGACAGTCTCGCAAGAAAAGCAGTTTCGCCGCAACAGGTCCGGCGTCTGGCGCTACGCCTTCTGGCCGATCTTCGGTTCGGTGCCCTGCTTCAGGCGCGCGATATTCGCCGCGTGTCTCCAGAAGACCAATGCAACCAACACCACGCCGCTGACGAGAAGTTCAGGATGGCCCGAAACACTCATCCAGACAAGTGATCCGGCGGAGGCCGCCAGCGCCCCGACAGAGGAAATCCGCGTGACCGCAACCGCAACGGCCCATGTGGCGCAACACAACAAGCCCACCGGCCATGCCAGTGCCAGCATCAGACCCAGAAAGGTCGCGACCCCCTTGCCGCCCTGAAACTTCAGCCAGACGGGGAAACAATGCCCGACAAAGGCCGCCAGTCCGGCCACCTGCATCACCCAGACGTCGCCGCCGAAGGCTTTGGCAAGCAGCACCGCCGCGGCCCCCTTGCCGCCATCAAGGATCAGCGTTGCCGCCGCGGCGCCCTTGTTGCCGGTGCGCAGAACATTCGTGGCGCCGATGTTGCCGGATCCGATATTGCGCAGATCTCCAAGGTTCATCGCCCGTGTGATCAGAACTCCGAAGGGCACGGAGCCCAGCAGATAGCCCAGGGCGGCCCAAAGCAGCAGCATGACGTTTCTCCCTCAGCCTTCAAAGACCCGCCGCCCGCCGACCCAGGTGCCCAGCACCCGGCCTTGCAGGCGTGCGCCGTCGAACGGCGTGTTCTTGGATTTCGAGCGCAGCTTGAACCGGTCGAGGATCATTGGTTTGTCGGCGTCGAAAAGCACCAGATCCGCCGGTGCGCCCGCGGCCAGCCGTCCGCAATCCAGCCCCAGGCGCCGTGCCGGGTTCAGTGACAGCGCGCGGAACAGCACCGGTAATTCCATCTCACCGCCGTGATAGAGCCGCAGCAGAACTGGCAGAAGGGTTTCCAATCCGACGGCGCCGCTTGCCGCCTCTTCGAATGGCAGGCGCTTGCTTTCCTCGTCCTGCGGCGTGTGAAAGCTGCCGATGACGTCGATCAGCCCGGTGCGCACAGCCTCGACCGTGGCCTGCCTGTCCTCTTCCGACCGCAGCGGCGGCTTGACCTTGAAAAAGGTCCGGTAGTCCGAAACATCCAGTTCGTTCAGCGTCAGATGGTGGATCGACGTGCCCGCAGTGATATCAAACCCATTGCGCTTGGCCCGTTCCAGCGCGGGCAGGGCGCGTGAGGTGGTGATCTGGTCTGCATGGTAACGCACGCCGGTCATCTCGATCAGCGCGATGTCGCGGTCCAGCCCCATGCGCTCGGCCATTGGCGATACCGCCGGCAGCCCGCGCAGAGAGGCGAATTTTCCGGACGTGGCCGCCGACCCTGCCGACAGGCCGGGATCTTGCGGGTGGCCGATGATCAGGGCGCCAAGACTATGGGCATAGGTCATGGCGCGGCTGAGCACCTTGGTGTCACGCACGACCGCGTCGCAATCTGTAAAGGCGACGGCCCCCGCGTCCATCAGAAAACCGATTTCGGTCATTTCGCGGCCGGCGCGCCCCTTGGTCAGGGCCGCCATGGGCCGCACGTTCACGAGGGTTTCCTCAAAGGCGCGGCGGCGCAGGAATTCCAGCGTTTCCGGTGTGTCGATGCAGGGCGTGGTGTCCGGCCGGGTGACCATTGTTGTCACGCCCCCTGCCGCGGCCGCCTGTCCGGCGCTGCCGTAACTCTCCTTGTGGCGCTCACCCGGTTCGCCGACCTTGACGCCGATATCCACGATCCCCGGTGCCAGAAAGGCCCGGCCCGCATCGATCCGATCGGGCGAGATTTTCCGGGTGCGCAACATCTCCTCCACATCGGCGGGATCGCGCAGGACCTCGACGATCTTTCCGGCCTCGATCAGCAACGCGCCTTGGGTCACGGCATCGGCTTCGGGGTCGATCAGTCGGGCATTATGGATCAGGATGGAGGCGGTCATCGGCAGATATGGCTTTCGGCGTTTGGCGCAGCTTTAGGTCAATTCACGGACAGAGGGAACCATCGGTCTGCGCGGGGTCTGTATCCGGTCAACCCGGACCGGGCCGCAAATGAAATGCGTGGAGGGTGGATCGCAACTGGGCTTTGGAGGCACCCGACACTATAGGTCCGCGCAAGGTGTGCTGGCGCCGCGTGATCATTGTCGAATTGATCGCGCATGAATTTATGCGCCCCGCGCTGCGTCGATCGTCGCGACGACTGACGCAGGATTTGCCTGGAACTTGATAAGGTGCTTGTCGCCGGTCCGGGTGACAAGTTGCACGGCCGCGCCAAGGATTCGGACCTTTTCGAGATCATCCAGCGGGATGCGCCGCCCTTGCGGACCTTCAAGCGCCGTTTCCGTCAAATTCCAGCGATGACCAAGCTCTTCGTCCATCAAATACCAGCCGCGCAGCACGACGGCCGCCAGTCCGCCGATGGCGCCGGTCCAGACATGCGGATTGCCGATCACCCAGAGAATTGCCATGCCGCCCGCCATTGCAACGGCGGCCATGATCCAATGCGTGCGGATATAGGTCGCGCGATCCGGCACAAAGACGGCCCACGGCTCTGCCACGCTCTGGGTCATCCCGCTGCGATCCAGAAAACGGCAATGAGGATCAGGGCGACTGCGGCCACGATCAACGTCAACAGGGCGGAGTTGCCGCGCGCCCGAGGTGCGGGCGCTGCGTCACGGGTCTGCTGATGGGCGGAGGGTGTCGTGATCGGAGCGCCCGGCGCCGTGCCCTTTGCCTCGCCATAACTGCCAATCAGCCTGAGCGGCGATGCAATCGTCAGAATCTGGTTCTGGGCCGCGAAGGCTTGATGCGGCAGGATCACGACATGCCCCGCCAGCGCGTCGATGCGTGCCAGATCGGGTTCGAGGGTCTTGGACGATATGTCATATGCCTGTTTCAGATATTGCGACAGCGACATGGGTGCCAGATCCTTGATCGTGACCACATCGACGAAGCTATCGCGCAGTTTCTCCGCGCCGACGGCGTATTTCAATGGCCACTCTCCGGTGCCCGCCCTCTCTGTGAACCTTGCGACGGCTTCGGGTGGCAGGTCGACGTGCAGCAGAAGCAGTGTGGACCGGTCGGAGCCGTTGATGTGGACTTGCGTCACGCCATCACCTCCGAGGGCCGGGCGCGCAGGTTGCGCGCCAGCAGGTCCATCGCCGCCATGCGAACGGCGACGCCCATTTCGACCTGATCCTGAATGACGGAACGGTTGATGTCGTCCGCCAGCGTGCCATCGATTTCGACCCCGCGGTTCATCGGCCCGGGATGCATGACGATCGCGTCAGGCTTTGCATGGGCGAGCTTTTCGGCGTTCAGACCGTAACGGTGATAATATTCCCGCTCCGACGGGATAAAGCCGCCATCCATGCGCTCCTTTTGCAAACGCAGCATCATCACGACGTCAACATCCTTAAGCCCTTCGGCCATGTCCTCGAAGACTTCGACGCCAAAGGCCTCTATTCCCGAGGGCATCAGCGTGGACGGCCCGACAAGGCGAATCCGATTTTCCATCTTGTGCAGCAGCAACAGGTTCGACCGCGCCACCCGGCTGTGGGCAATATCCCCGCAAATGGCAATTGACAGCCGGTGCAGACGGCCTTTTGCGCGGCGGATGGTCAGTGCATCCAGAAGGGCCTGCGTGGGATGTTCATGACGTCCGTCACCGGCATTCAGCACCGCGCAGTTGACCTTTTGCGCCAGCAGATCGACTGCACCCGAATGCGGATGGCGCACCACCAGCAGGTCGGGGTGCATGGCGTTCAGGGTCATCGCCGTATCTATCAGCGTTTCGCCCTTCTTGATGGACGAGGCTTGCATCGACATGTTCATCACGGTCGCGCCCAGCCGCTTGCCGGCCAGTTCGAAACTGGCCTGCGTGCGGGTCGAGTTTTCGAAGAACATGTTGATTTGCGTCAACCCGGCCAGTGCGTTCGCGTGTTTGTCACGACGGCGGTTGAAGGCGACATACTGATCGGAAAGGTCGAGAATCGTGCTTATCTCGTCCGGGCGCAGGGGGTCTATCCCCAGGAGATGGCGATGGTCGAAGCGCATGGGTCCCCTTTTCGCGGCCTGCCCCTTCTTAGGATCGCGCAGCCCCGGGGGCAAGCGGCGCCTCCTGTCCGGCAGTCTTTTGCTGGATGTGCCGCAAGGGCAATGCGGTGCAGAACGCGCAGGGGAGATTTTCTTTGCCTGCGGCTGCGGCTACTGTGCGAGGATGGAGTCGGAATTGGATTGGCACGCCGCAAGGGCGCTTCTGGAATGGCAGATCGAGATGGGGGCGGACGAGGCAATCCTCGACACGCCCGTCGATCGATTTGCCGTGGAAGAAGCGTTGAAGGCGGAACATGCCAAACGACAGTCGGCACCTGCGGCGCGACCTTCGGCCGAGCACGTGCAGGCCGCGTCGTCGGAAAACCCCGATCCGGTGGCGGAGGCGCGCGCCATGGCCGATGCGGCGGTGGACCTCACTGCGCTGCGCGCGGCCTTAGAAGGTTATGAGCATTGTGCCTTCAAACAGGGCGCACGCAACCTGGTGTTTTCCGATGGCGTGGCGGGTGCGCGGGTGATGCTGGTGGGCGAGGCGCCGGGCCGTGACGAAGACATGCAGGGAAAGCCCTTTGTCGGTCGGGCGGGACAGTTGCTGGACCGCATGTTGGCGGCCATCGACCTGAGCCGGCAAAGCAGTGTCTACATAACCAATGTCCTGCCGTGGCGTCCCCCGCAGAACCGTGATCCAAAGCCCGACGAGATCGCCATGATGCTGCCTTTTCTCCATCGGCACATCGCCTTGGCGGACCCTGATCTGCTGGTCATCATGGGCAATACATCCGCGCAGGCGTTGCTGGGGAAGCGTGGCATCACCCGGTTGCGCGGCCAGTGGACAGAAGCGGCGGGACGACCGGCGCTGCCTATGCTGCATCCGGCCTATCTGCTGCGCAATCCCCCAGCCAAGCGAGAGGCATGGGCCGATCTTCTGTCGCTCAAGGCACGATTGCGGGCGCTTTCCCAGGATCGGGGTTTGGCGTAGAAACGCGGCAGGAAACAATGGGTGTGCCGATGTCCCGAATCGACGAAACCAAGGATTTCATTCCGATCCGTATCGCGGTGTTGACGGTGTCGGATACCCGGAACTTGCAAGACGACCGATCCGGCGACACGTTGGTGAATCGTCTGACCGATGCGGGCCATCGGCTTGCCGCGCGCAGAATCGTCAAGGACGAGCGCGCCGAGATTGCCGCTTGCCTGCGTGAATGGGTCGCCGATCCGGAGGTCGATGTGGTGATTTCCACCGGCGGCACCGGGTTGACGGGGCGCGATGTGACCGTGGAGGCGCATCGCGATGTCTATGAAAAGGAAATAGACGCCTTCGGGACGGTCTTTACCATGGTATCCTTTCAAAAAATCGGCACCTCCGCCGTGCAGAGCCGCGCCACCGGCGGCGTTGCGGGCGGGACCTATATGTTTGCGCTGCCGGGCAGCACGGGCGCCTGCAAGGACGCGTGGGACGAAATCCTGCGCTGGCAACTGGATTTTCGCCACAGCCCCTGCAATTTCGTCGAAATCCTGCCGCGTCTGGATGAACATCTGCGACGGAAATAACCCGCGCCCACGTATAACAAGGTAGTGTTCAGGGGAGTGTTGGGAAAGGTCCCGCGTCCGGCTATGTCCTGCCGGGAGGGCCGGGGAGATTCGAGCCATGCGGTTTTTACGAAAAAGTCTGACGGGCCTCTTCCTGGTTTCGATGACCCTGGGTCTTCTGGCTTACGCCGGGATCGTTGTTCGGGACGCGGTGCGTGCCCGTGCCGCCGAAGAGGCCGTCGTGCCGCAGGCGCGTGAGCGTGCCTATGCGGTGAATATCGTGCCTGTCGCCTTTGAGACGGTGACGCCGGTGATGAGCGCCTTCGGCACGGTTCAAAGCCGCCGCACGCTTGAACTAAGGTCGGCGGTTGCCGGGGCGCTTGTCGAACTTACGCCCGATTTTGTCGAAGGGGGCAGGGTGACTGCGGGCCAACTTCTGGCGCGGATCGACCCGGCGGATGCCCAATCCGCATTGGACCGGGCCGAAAGCGATATGCTGGACGCGCAGGCCGAACAGCGCGAGGCGGAGCGCGCACTGATCATTGCACAGGACGAATTGGTGGCGGCAGAGGATCAAGTGGGGTTGCGCGAAACAGCCCTGCGCCGTCAACGCGACCTGCTGGAACGCAATGTGGGCACGGCGGCGTCCGTGGAATCGGCGGAACTGGCGCTGGCGAGCGAGCGGCAGGCGGTCCTGACACGGCGGCAGGCGGTGGCCAGTGCCGAGGCCCGCATCGATCAGGCCGCAACGCGGCTGCGCCGGGCGGAGATCGCCCGGGACGAGGCGCAAAGACGGCTGAAGGATACAGAAATCCGCGCGGAGTTTTCCGGAACGCTGTCGGATGTAACCGTGGTCTCGGGGCGATTGGTGTCAGCCAACGAGCAGGTCGCGCGGCTGATCGATCTTGGGGCGCTCGAGGTGGCCTTTCGCCTTTCCACGCAGCAATACGCCCGGCTACTGGACAAGGACGGGGCATTGCGGCCGGCGTCGGTGACCGCGACCCTCGACAGTTTTGGCACGAATATCACCGCATCCGGGGTCATCTCCCGCGAGGGGGCGGCGGTTGGCGAAGGGCAGACTGGCCGCGAACTCTTCGCCACGCTGGCAGCGCCGCGCGGCTTCAAACCGGGGGATTTCGTGACCGTCAGCATCGAGGAGCCGCCGCTCTCGGGTGTCGCACGGCTGCCCGCGACCGCGCTCAACGCCGCTGAGGAAGTGCTGGTGCTGGGAGAGGACAAGCGTTTACAAACCGTTGCGGTGCAGCTTGTCCGGCGGCAGCAAAACGATGTGCTGATCCGTGGCAGTGATCTGGCGGGTCGGGAGGTCGTGGCCGAACGGACGCCGCTTTTGGGGGCAGGGATCCTTGTGTCCCCGCTGCGTCCAGCCGTTGAGCCGTCGCAGGCGGCATCTGCGGCGCCCGCAATGCTGGATCTGACCGATGAACGCCGGGCCCGGCTCGTTGCCTTTGTCCAGGGCAATACGCGTATGCCAGAGGAGGCGAAATCCCGCATCCTTGCACAGCTTTCAGAGGAAAAAGTGCCCGCCGACGTGGTCGAACGGCTTGAATCGCGGATGGGCGGCTGACCATGGTCCGTGCGCTTCCTTCCTCCGCGGGCGGGCTGTTCAGCTATTTCGTGCGCCATCCCACGGTCGCGAATCTCTTGCTGGTCGTGCTTTTGGCTGCGGGACTGTTCGCGATCCCCAACATGCGCGCGCAGTTCTTTCCCGACATCATCGTGGACGAGGTCAATGTCTCCGTGACCTGGGAGGGTGCGGGCGCCGAAGACATAGATGCCGCCATCGTCCAGGTGCTGGAACCGGCGCTGTTGGCGGTGGACGGTGTCCTGTCCTCCAGCGCCATGTCCCGGGAAGGCCGGGCCTCGATCGAGCTGGAGTTTGAACCGGGCTGGGACATTGCACGTGCCACGGACGACGTGCAGCAGGCGGTGGACGCCGTCACCGAATTGCCAGAGGACGCCGAAGACCCGAGCGTGCGGCGTGGCGGCTGGCGTGACCGGGTGACGGACGTTGTGATCACCGGACCGGTTGGCGTCGACCAACTGGCGCGTTTCGCGGATGAATTCGTCGTGCGGCTGTTTGCCGAAGGGGTGACCCAGACGACTATCCGCGGCCTTGCCGCGCCGCGCACGGTCATCGAAGTGCCTTCTCAGAACCTTGTCGCGCATGGTCTGACCATGCGCGAAATTGCCGATGCCATCGCGGCCGAGGTTCAGGCGGATCCGGCGGGAGACGTGGCCGGGGCGGGTGCGCGGGTGCGCACCGGGATCGAGAAACGCTCTGCCGATGCGATCGCGGCCATTGCGCTGCGGTCGAACCCGGATGGATCGACTCTGACGATAGGGGATGTGGCGCGCTTGACGGTAGAGGGGATCGACCGGGAGCGCGGGTATTTCGTGGGGGACAATGCCGCGATTTCCATCCGCGTGGATCGCTCTGCCGGCGGTGATGCCATCGGCATCCAGACCAAGGTCGAGGAGGTGGCTGAAAATCTGACGGCCGCGCTGCCCGACGGGGTCGGGATCGACCTGATCCGTACCCGGTCAGAGGCGATCACCGGGCGACTGAACATCCTGGTCGATAATGCGCTCACGGGTCTGGCGCTGGTGGTGGTGCTGCTGTTCCTGTTCCTGAACACGCGCACTGCCTTTTGGGTGGCGGCGGGCATACCGACGGCCATGCTGTCGGCGATCGCGTTGATGTATCTGGCCGGTCTGACGATCAACATGATCTCGCTTTTTGCTCTGATCATCACGCTGGGCATCGTCGTCGACGACGCCATCGTCGTGGGCGAGCACGCCGATCACCTTGCGCGGCGCGGTCTTGGCCCCTTCGAGGCGGCGGAGGGCGCCGCGCACCGCATGGCGCTGCCTGTCTTCTCCGCAACGCTGACCACGGTGATTGCTTTCTTCGGCCTTGTCGCGATTGGCGGGCGCTTTGGCGATCTGATTGCCGACATTCCCTTCACGGTGATCGTGGTGCTGATCGCCTCGCTGGTGGAATGCTTTCTCATCCTGCCCAATCACATGGCCCATGCCGCGAAACATGCGGCCAATGAATATTGGTATGACATGCCTTCGCGGATTGTGAACCGTGGTTTTCGCTGGGTCCGTGAAACGCTGTTCCGGCCCTTCTTGCGGCTGATCATCACCGCGCGTTACGCGGTCATCGCGGGCGTCGTGCTGTTGCTGGCAACGCAGATTTCGGCGCTGATCAACGGCGACGTGACCTGGCGCTTCTTCAACGCGCCGGAACGTGGATCCGTGACCGGCAATTTCGCCATGGCCCCCGGCGCCACGCGCCACGATACCCTCGCGCAGATGCGGCTGTTCCAGTCGGCTACCGATACGCTCGCGCAGGAATACGAAGCGCGCTACGGCGTCAATCCGCTGGTCTATGTTCTGGGTGAGATCGGCGGCAACGCTGGCCGTGCGCTGCCCGGCGCCGACACCAAGGACTCGGATCAACTGGGCGCGCTTTCCATCGAATTGATTGATGCGGATCTGCGGCCTTATTCGTCCTTTGCCTTCATCGGCGAATTGCAGGACCGCGTTCCCCGGCATCCGATGGTAGAGGCGATCTCCTTTCGCGGTTGGCGAAGCGGACCGGGCGGCGATGCGCTGGATGTGCAGTTCTACGGCGCAGACGCTGCGACGTTGAAATCCGCGGCTGAGGATCTGAAGACCGCCGTCCTGCGCTACCCGGAGGTGTCCGCGGTCGCGGACAACCTGTCTTATGACAAGGATGAACTCATCCTTGAGCTGACGCCGCAGGGTCTTGCGCTTGGTCTGGATGTCGACGGCCTCGGGCGCGTTCTGCGCAACCGGCTGGGCGGGATAGAGGCGGCCACCTATCCCGATGGTCCGCGCTCCGCCGAGATTCGCGTGGTCCTGCCAGAAACCGAACTTACCGCCGATTTCATGGAACGGATGCAGTTGCGCACACCTGCCGGGGCCTATGTCGCGCTGGCCGATGTGGTGCGGGTCGAACGGCGCACGGGATTCTCCGCCGTGCGCCGCGAAAACGGCTTGCGGGTGGTTTCCGTGACCGGCGACATCTCCGAGGATGATGCCGCCCGGGCCGAGGAGATTGTGACCGCCCTTGAGAAAGAGATCCTGCCCCGGATCGCCAGCGCCCGGCAAGTGGACTACCGACTGGCCGGATTGGCCGAACAGGAGGATAGTTTTCTTGCGGATGCGCAGACCGGGCTGATGATGGTCCTGCTGGGGATCTACCTTGTTCTGGCGTGGGTATTCGCCAGTTGGACCCGGCCGCTGGTGGTTCTGGCGATTGTGCCCTTCGGCCTTGTGGGGACGATATACGGGCATGCGGTCTGGGACGTGCCGATGAGCCTGTTCAGCGTCGTAGGCTTGTTGGGCATGACTGGCATCATCATCAACGATTCCATTGTGCTGGTCACGCAAATCGATGGGTATGCAAAGGATCGTGGTTTGATCCCGTCGATCATTGACGGGGCTGCGGACCGTCTTCGCGCAGTCTTCTTGACGACCGCGACGACGGTTCTGGGGCTTGCACCGCTCCTGTACGAGACGTCCTCGCAGGCACAATTCCTGAAGCCGACAGTGATCACGCTGGTCTACGGGCTTGGCTTTGGCGTGGTTCTGGTGCTGTTGATCGTCCCGTCACTGATGGCGATACAGCATGACGTCTCGCGGCAGATCGCGGCGTTGAAGCGTGGCGTGCGGTTCCGTTCCATGCCATTGCGCACCGTAATGAGGGTGACCTCTGCGGTGCTGCTGGTCTGGATGGCGGTGACCCTTGGATATACCGGCTGGACCGGGGGCCTGCTGCCGGCCCTTGCGATGCCTTGGGGAGAATCTGTTGGGCCCGGGCCTGCCGCGCTGGCACTTTTTCTGGCAGGGGCTACGGGCTTGATTTTGATGGTATATCTTGGCGCGGCAATCCTTATGATGTCGCGCCGCCTGACGCGGACCCGAACGGTTGCCAAGGGGACCCCTCGTCAAGCGTGAACCCCCTAGATCTTTTCGGACTTCGCCCGCCGGACACCTGCAAATCGGCCCGTTTGTGGTGAAATTCTCGTCTTTGTCGAGAATACGGCAGGCGGTGTTGTATCGCCGCTTTGCCGAAGGACCCGACCTTTGATCCTGAGATCAGTGCAGCATGTGCCGGTGGCCAGCGGGTGTTTTCCTCTGTCGCGCCGTGGGAAAATCGGCGGACATCCTCGAAGAATTGCGAAATGAAATGAGCGCAGGCTGACAAGATATTCGCAATGGCTAAGTGCCGCGGGCCGCCATTCCCATGACCACTGTCGCGCAGACCCCGTTCTTCTAAGCGTCGTTTTCCGTCACCCGTTGCAGCCGGAAATCTCCACCGGCATGTGCCCGCCAAGGATCGTGATGCGCAGGCCGGACCTGTCCAGTGCAAAGGCATTTCCGGCCATATGCGTGATCCGTGTATCCACCATGAGCTGCCCCCCCTGCCATGATGTGGCGGGGTCGGCGATCCATAGGTTCGGGTCGGCCGCTTCGACGACCGTTTCTTCGCGGCCGGTTCCCGTCGGCATGTCGATGGCCACATGCAGGCCCATCCCGTCAGGCCGCGGCGTGATCCGGCACGCGACGCCCATCACACCGGCATCCCTCGGCGCGAACGGCAGATCCGCGAGGGCCGCAACGATGGATGGATCAGGCTTGTTCATGTCGGCGGAAAGATGTGCTGAGACCCGAACGCTGTGCGGCAGGCAGACGTCCTTGCAAATTCCAAGATCTATGGTCCCGCCAAGCTGCGCGTCACGGGTGCCGTTCTTCAGTGTCACGCGCAGCGGCAGGACAACCTCGTTCTGATACCCGATTGAGCGCATGCCGGACTGCCAGAACACCATGGGTGCCGGCCAATGGACGCCGACGCCTTTTGTGTTGGCGGCACCGCGCCAGTTGAACTGCGGCGGGATGCCGGCATCGCCCGGTGTGCGCCAGTAGGTCTTCCACCCCGGCGCGAGGCGCAGGTGCAGCGCGGCCATGTGGTCGCCATTGGACAGCCGCCAGCCGGGCAGCAATTCGGCGGCAATGACATTGTCATAATTTTCGGCCGCGGCAAGGCCGGGCAGCAGTGCAAGCAGGATCGCGGCGAGAAAGCGTTTCATGAAACATCAAATGGTCGCTTTCCGCTGAAATGAAAAGTCACGTTCCAGAGAACGGGCTATCGGAATGACGCGAATGTGACGCCCTTGCCAGCCTTGGCGCGGGCCGTCATGGTATGGGGACACAAGACGAAAGGACTGCCGATGACGGGCTTGACCGGAACCGATCCTACAAACCTGACGGGGCACATGCTGATCGCGATGCCCGGCATGGAGGATCCGCGTTTCGAACACAGCGTCGTCTTCATTTGCGACCATTCCGACGATGGGGCGATGGGGCTGATCATCAACAAGCCAAGCGGTGACGTTGACATGCCGACCCTGCTTTCGCAGTTGGACATCGATTCGGCCTCGGATCTTTCGGGGCGCAGCGTGCATTTTGGCGGACCGGTGGAAATGGGCCGCGGGTTTGTCCTGCACACCGGGGAGTATACGTCCGTGGTAACGACTCTGGAGGTGCGTGAGGACATCCAGATGACAGCAACCCTTGATATCCTGGAGGATCTTGCCAGCGGCCAGGGGCCGGAAAAATGGCTTATGATGCTGGGGTACTCCGGTTGGGCCGGAGGGCAGTTGGAAAGCGAGATCGCCGCCAATGGATGGCTGGTCTGCGATGCGGCGCCCGATCTCATCTTCGATCTGCCGGATGTGGAAAAATGGGAGGCGGCGCTGAATTCCATTGGTGTCGCGGCACTTGCCCTGTCCGCAGCGGGCGGGAGAGCCTGAAAGCGATTCCCTTCTGTGTGGTGTTGTGCGGTTTGCAAGTTACCTGCCGGTCCTGCACGCATGGTATCGCCACGGCGGCCGACCCAGATCATGTCATCCTACCGGCCACCGGCGCATCGCCAATTTCGACGCATTCGCATGATGGGCCGCGGGATTTGAC
>CAZRZN010000028.1:10440-12312 GCA_964604565.1 uncultured Rhodobacterales bacterium | reverse complement strand
CGCGGGATTTGACCGTGTCGATGGTTGCCGCCGCACCCTGGTGCCGATCTGCTTGGGTTGGGGTCGGTCGTTCCCTACAGAAGCGCGCGGATCGGCTCCAGCAAGCCGTTCTTGCGCAATGTGCGCACCGGATAGCTGTCATCGTTCACCAACCGGTCCAGTGAAAATCCCGGTTCGATCCTGCGCATCTTGTCGGCCACCGCCTGGGCCTTTTCCAACTGACCTTCCATCGCGTAGAGCGCCAGAAGGTGCCGATGGGCAACCCGCGACATTGGTGCGGATCTGGCAGCGGCCTCACCGGCCTCAATGGCGTCCTGGGGGCGATTGCAGGCCACCGCTACGATGCAATGCCCCGTGTCCCAATAGTGTTTGAAGGGTGAGGTGCGGGCGATCTTGCACGCCCGTGCAGAGGCGTCAAAGGCCCCGGGCAAATCGCCCGCCAGGATCAGGGCATCGGACAAGGATTTCCAAGCGAAGGCATTCGCAGGGTTTCGGTCCACCGCGTTCCGCGCCAGATCCAATACGCCCGCCGTATCGCCAAGCGCGGTGCCGCGCACCTTGGAGACGATGGCATGAACCAGCACATTGTCCGGGGCAAGTTCCATGGCCCGGTAATGCAAGTCCACCGCTTCTTCGAGCAGGGGCGCCTGATCCTCCTCGGCCATTTCGATCATCTGGGTCAGGCGGATCATGCTGGCCCAGGCCAGATAGATGCCGTTCTCGTCGCGTTGAAAGGCCTTTTCCATGAGGCCATAGGCCTCGCGCAGGGCGTCCTTTTCAAAGCTGAACATCTGGAACAGTCCCAGACGGGACAAGGCGGTGCTGCGGGCTTCCGGCCGGTCGTTTTCCAGAACCTGTGGCAATTTTCCGATGATCTGGTCGGCGGCTTCGAAGACGGTCCGGGAGATGTCGATCTCCGCGTTCAGGATATCCTCGATACGGGCCAGTTGTTGCAGTTTGGAATACAGGATGCGTGCAGTGGGCTGATGGGTGGCCTTGATGAACAACGCGTGCCCGCCATCCGTGTTCGCAACCAGCTGTGTGTTGATGAGGATGTCGCTCATCGGGGCCGAGGCGGGCAAGGGCAGATCGCTGTCAGACTGGCGCCAGGCGCGCACCTGCTCGGCGATGTTTTCGCCGATCTGGTTGGCAAGCACCTCTCCCATCATCTGGTCGCGGCCCGGGGCCTCTGCGGTGACGCGGCAGTTGATCAGCACTCCGCGGCTCTCGAACGGGTTGGCCTTTGCAATCTTGTCCTGCAGGGCAGCGCGTTCCTGTCGCAACCAGTCCTCGAACTCCGGATCGCGCACATCCAGTGCTTGCAACAGTTCGATCCGGTCATCATCGGGAACGACCTCTTCGTGCAGGTCCACGGTGACGCGGCGCGCGTCCAGCATGACGCTGCTGCGGTCTGCGATGATCACACCCGCAGCAGGACCCAATGCAGCGCGGAGTTTGGACAGCGCCTGCCGCAGGTTGGCGCTGGCCTGTTCGGATCCGAAACGCGACCAGAGCTTGTCCTCTATCCAGCGGCGCGGACGGGTCATGTCCGGGCTGAGCGCCAGCATCGCCAGCAGCGCCTGGTTCTTGGCGCCTTTCAGAGGCAGCGGCACACCGTCACTGCCGCGGAGCTGAAACGTTCCGAGAACATTGATCGTGATCCTTTGGACCTTGAGGTCTGTCATGCGGTATCCCAGCAGTTTGGCAGAGGCTAGCATTGCCGTGACGTTGCGGCAACGGACGTGCACCATTCGCAAATCAATTCGGCGCGGGACAGAATATCTTTGACCTCAGCCGGGCATTGCCGAAAACTCGGTCCATATTTCATGAGGATACCATGCCCGTCTCAGGTCTTTACAATTCGCAGAACAG
>CAZRZN010000028.1:0-10340 GCA_964604565.1 uncultured Rhodobacterales bacterium | reverse complement strand
CCGGACTCGACCTTCGCGGGGGCTGCGCTGGGAATGGCCCGCGACGGCACGGTAGGCTATTGGGATGGCACTGCCGACCGGACGCCCAAGCAGGACGGGCGCGACAGTTGGGCCGCGCTGAAGGCAATGGCAACGGGTCCGCGACGCGCGGTGATGGATGCCAGTCTGCAGGGCCTGTTCTCTGTCACGTTGGACGGGACCAACCCGGTCGTCGGGAAGGTCGCGCTGAAGGGAAAGCCCCTCGTGACGCTGGAAGCCCCCGACAGCGCCCATCTGGCGGCAAAGCAAATGACCTACCTGCGCAGCTATGCCGATCTGCGTCAGGACCGCCTCAACGAGATCATCCTGCAAACCGGCGATATCCAAAGCTTCTTCGGCCTCGTGGGTTACCTCGCGCCGGATGCGACCAAATGGACGCTGGCGCTGAACCAGGCGATGCTGCGCCTGTGCACCATGATCGAGATGCCGTTGAAGCACGGTTTCGACGTCGCCCGCCCGATTGCCATGTCGCGCAGGGTGCAGCCTGTGATCCAGACGCCGGGGCATGGATCCTGGCCATCCGGTCACGCGACAGAGGCGTTTGCCTGCGCGACGTTGCTGTCGCGGTTGTTTCTGGACGGGCCGGTCGATCCGGTCGAACAGATCGCGGCGGGCAGTGAAATCTATCGCCATGCGGAGCGGATCGCGATGAACCGGACAGTCGCGGGCGTGCATTTCCCGACGGACAGCATGGCTGGGGCGGTCTTGGGCGTGACCGTCGCCGAAGCGGCGGTCAACCTGTTGGACGGGGAAAAGGAAACGCCGACGCGCCGCTTTGCGGGGGCGGGCTATGCGGGCGATTTCACGCTGGCCCGGATGACGGAGGCGCTCGGAAATCCGGCGGAAATCGAGTGCGGGACCCTGCCATTGCCCAAGGGCGCAGTGCCCGACTGGCTGCGGGAGATGTGGGCCGAAGCCAAGGCAGAGTGGTGATTCACGTCCGAATGCCCCGGAACGCAAAGATGCGTCAACAGGTGGGCTGCCTGTGGTGGTGGTCTACGATTGCTGCGCCAAGGCGGGACTCATCGCCATCGGTCGGGACAACGATAAGCAAGGCGGGGTCCAGGTCGTCCATCTGATCGCCTCGGCCCTCGCGCGCGTTCTTCAGGATTCTGGCGGCCGAGAGGCCCAAAGCGCGACTGAGAAGGCCTGCGGCGGCGCTGGTCCCGCTCAGCCGCCGTGCGCTGCCGCTGAACGTGCCGGTCGCAAGGAGGCCGCCGTAAAAGGCGCCTGACCCGACAGCGGTGGCCGCCGTCGGCCCCGCGACTGACCAAGCGGCCCCCTGACCGGAATAGGGCGCAGGATGGTAATTCGCGGGGCCGCCATCAGGATCGTGACCGGAATGCTGCGCTGCCCCCACGCTGAAAACCTGCCGCCCCGTCGCTGTCACCAGCGCATTATGCGTGCCGCGATCGTCGATCGCACCTGCCGCATCCGGGGCGACATAGGCGGCCAGAAGGGGATCCCAGCCGTAGGCAGCGGGATCGTCCAGATAAGACTGTCTGCCGCGCAATCGACTGCCGCGAATGGCGTCGTCGCGCTGCACCTGGATCAGCACCTCGGCTCGCGCGCTGCAGGACACCTCTATCTGCCACGCTCCGGCGGGGGCTTCCGGCTCTGCCGGGATCCGTCCACGCGTCGGGGCAAGCGCCAGCACGTAATGGCCGGGAGAGGTCGTGGTGCCATCGTGGGTCCGCTCCGGAACATGGTAGAGCCGCGCCAGCGCCGCGCCGTCCGGACGTTCCAGTGTCCGGATCTCGCCCGGAGCGATGTCCATCAGCCCGGAATTCGTGCCATCGGGTGCCCTCAACCCGATCTGCATCGCGGTTGATTGCGCGCCTCGGCCATGGATTTCGACAAAGCTGGCCGTTTCATCTTCGGGCTGCGCGCGCCATGCAATGCGCCGGGGCGAGTCCCCATCGTCAAAGGTCAGGCGCGCCACCTGACTGCTGCGATAGCCATTGCCAAAGGCCCAGACGAGGCGCACGGGCTGGCCCGTGACCTCTTCCCACAGCCGCGCCTCCCTTTCGATCTGGTATTCGGCAAACCGGGAGCCATCCTTTGGCCCGGCCAGAATTCCGAGAGACAGGTTGACGATCACCGGCGCGGTCGCATCCACCTGCCGCGCTGTTCGCAGGATCCAGCGCAGGCCCATGACAAGATAGCTTTCGACGCGGGTGCCGGAGGTGTCGTCGATGGCTTCTGGCGGCAATTGCACGCCGAGGAGGGGCCAGTCACGCGCCGCGTCCCCGGCATCGTCGGGATCGGCACCACCGGCGAGGTCCAGGACATGGGTGCCGTGGGTCGTGCCGAATTCGGTTTCCCGGCGGGTGCCCTTCGAAAACAGCATCGCGTTCAGGGTCGCATAACTGGCGCGCTCATCCTTGCTTGCGATCATGGCGTCGATGTCCCCTTGGCCGAGGATCCGTCCGGCAACCGCGCCACGCGGCGCGTCGGTGCGCTGCTCCAGCGCTTGCAGCCAAAGGGCGTGAAACCGCGTTTGTAGCTGGCCGGGTCGGGTGGCGCGGCAAAACCGGGCGTTCAGAAAGCCGATTCCATCGTCGATCAGGGCCACGATGGGTGCGCGAGGCATGGGGGAGGCCGGTATCGGCTCGGGCTGGTCCGGCAGCGCTGTGGCGGCGGACATCGCGACGGGCACGCCGCTGTCCAGCACCTCGAACAAGCAGGCGTGATCGCTGTCCGCTGTCCCGACCTTGCGATAAAGCATATATTCGTCGGGCAGGCCGGACAGATCCTTCGGGTCTGTTATCCGTGCCTCGAGCATCTGCAATTCGGCGCTGTCCATGATCAGCGGCGTGCTTTCGTCCCGCAGCAGGGCACGCAATGACTGACGGGCCGTGACCGGATCCTTGCCCGTGATCAGCCGAACGAACACGGGGGCATATTCCGTGCTGCAAACGGGCCGATCGGGGATCAGCATGTCGCGCCGCATCCCGATGAGGCGGGACCAGTCCAGATAAGCCTCCCGAAAGGCGTGCGGCCGTGGCGATGTCCATTGATGGGACATGGTGCGATCCTCCGAAATGCGTCGACTGGCCCATTCTCAAAGCAGAAAGGCTTTTTCCGGGCCGGTCAAGCATGGCCTCGGCGTTTTCGGCACGTGCCTTGGCGATGCATCGGGACCATTTGCCACGAAAAAGTCAATTGCAGCCATATTTCATGCGGCATTCACGCCAGAATTGCGCTTCATTTGCGCTGTATTCACGGATGCATCGCAAGGTCGAGGAAACGTGCCGTTGACCCACCACCGCGGCGGCAGACCGGACTCGAGGGAAACACCATGACTGGCAAGACACCTGCAGATCGTTTTCGCACCATAGACGGGGGACGGGAAGACCATTCGCCTGCAACCCGGATCTCCGGGCCTGACGCGCCACACATGACGGCGCCCGAACTCGCCGCGGATATGGCCGAACTCTATGCGTTGGGATTGGTGCAGGATCTGCGGCCAGAGGCGCTGCGGGATCCGCATTGCGCACTTCGACTGGACGGCACCACACGTCTGACCATGCATGAATTGCTTTGCGAACTGCGCAATCTTTCGTGGTTCGACGCACGAAGCCCGCTGGTTGTGACGTCTGCCGCCCCCGGCGACGGGCAGGACGGCGAGGCCGATCGGCGTCGTCACATGCGTTGGAATTGCGATGGCCAACTGACGCTGAACAGCCTGCTGCGCGGTTGTGTCGCGCATTTCGGCGGCAATGGCCCGGTCCTGTCGTCGCTGTGGGAAAACGACCATGCGGCCGCCCCGACCGCGCCGCAGGCATGTCCCGAAAGGGATGCGCCGATGTCGGATTGGCGGAATTGGTGCGCCGGCCACAGCGGTGCAAGCGTGCACTTGCCGGATGCCGCGCCGTGCCAGCCGTCCCTTGTCAGCCTCGGCGACCGGGCAGAGGCGCTGCATGACATGCCCCCGGCGCGTCCCTTTCACAATGCCGCTCTGGCGACGTTGGCAGACGGGACCGCAATGGATGCCGGCTTGCCCGATGGCGGGCTATGGTCCGGTCAGCGGCTCTTGTCCCTCATGGCGGAGGCGGAATCCTTGGCATGTCGCTTTGCGCTGTTTCGGGCGGGTCAGCCGGACCGGTTGCCCCGCCCGGCAGTGACGGCTGCGCGGATGACCGTTTGGCTGGGGCGGGAGGAACGCGGTCAGGCGGCCCAGGGGTCGCCATATCGCGAGGCCGCCGAGGAACTGGCGGCGGCCGCCCCCAACCTCCTGCATTGGGTCAGCCGTGCCAATCGCGCCCGGCGCGGGCCGCAACGGTTCGACGCCAGCCTCTTTCTGCCCCTGGCACGACCGGAACGCCAGCACCTCAACCCGTCGGACATCGCAGCGCACGTGATCGTTGCAGGCGCGTTGTCGACGTTGATCAAGGCCTGTTTCGACACCTCCCGCCGGACCCGTTTGCACCGGGTCGGGGCCCACGAACCAGTCTTGGCGCTGGAGGATCGGGTCGATCGCCTCGCATCCAACATCGCTCTTTTGCGGTGTGTGTCGGGGGGGTGGTTTCCGGCAGAAAACCATCATGATCTGCGGTTGGGACAGGCTATTGCGCTGCATCTACTGCGTGAGAGCCTCGAACAGGACAACCGCAGCGCGCGCCTGTCCCTGCGTGACTTCGACGGTCGCATGATTCAGATATGTTCACATCCGCGCCATTTCGGGCGGGGCCATGCGGAATTGCGCTCCGGCGGAGAGTCCATTGCCTGGCCGCAGGAGGCCGGACATCCGGGCGCGCATCTGACGGCCGTGGTCTGAAAACGTCAGTCGTTGCGCGCGACATCCACGCCCGGCATCTGACCGGAAATCTCCAGGATCAGCTTTCGTTTCACGGCCTCCGCAAAAGACGCGCGGTTTTCCGCCGTGACCACGAATGCGCCCGGTCCGCCAACGATGCGCTCCGCATAGAGCGCCTCAAGCCCGCCATGGGCGCGTCCCGGATCGTTCGGCCGAAGGATCGGCAGGGCATTGATCGTCACACCGGCGGCCAGAACGGTCTCGCGCGCCTGCGCGATCGGCGGCCCGGAATAGGAATTCACGCTATCCCCGGAAAAATCGATCACCCGCCGCCAGCCGTCGAATTCATTGGTGTCCATCAGGCGCAGCGCCTCCAGCAGGGCGGCGCCGATTGCATTGCGCCCGTAGGCCTGCCGGGGCTTGCCCAGCAATTGGGCGGCAAAGGCCTCGGCGGAGTCCGGTCCCGCAATCCGCATCCAGTCTGCCACAACGGCCTGGTTGGCGGCCCATTCCACATAGGTCACGGCGATATTGCCATAGGCAGTATTCGCGATAGCGGCCAGAACCTCCGGGTCGGTGATCGCCTGTGCATAGCCCTGCCGTTGAAATTCGATCTCGCGTTGGTCGATACTGCCGGATGCATCGGCCAGCAAAACCAGTTCAAGGTCCGTGTCCTGCGCCATGGCCGTGCTGGCCCAGGTGAAAACGGCAAGGATCATCCAACGCATGTCTTTCTCCCTTTTGACAAGGAAATAGGGCGCCCGGCCGTCAGGCCCACATTGATACGGGTCATGGTTTTGATATCGGCCCCGTGGCAGGGTCGTTGCATGGATCAACCGGAGGATATGCCATGAAACTCAGTCCAGCGCTGCTCTGCTTGCTGGCCGCGCCGGCTTTGGCGCAGGATGCCGATATCGGACGGGCGCATTATTACACTCATTGCGCCACGTGCCACGGTCTCGAAGGGCGCGGAGACGGGCCCATGGCCGGGATTCTGACCATTGCCCCGACCAATCTGACCGAGCTTTCGGCCAGCAACGGCGGAACCTTTCCCCTGATCCGCGTGGTCAAGCGGATCGACGGGCGCGACCCGCTTGTGGCGCATGGCTCACCCATGCCGGTTTTCGGCGATTATTTTGAACGGGTCTTCGATGTTCCGATGAAGGCGCCCTCGGGTCAGCCGATCCTGACATCGCAGCCGGTCGTCGATCTGGTTGCCTACCTGCAGGAATTGCAGCGGACCGAATAGGTTACGACGGATCGGCGCGGCAGATTCCTTCGGTCCTGGCGTCCTTCCACGGGAGAATGACCCGGGGCCGGTCGATTGCCGAATCGAGGCGGTCTATGGGCAGGTATTTCCCGAGCATCCCGCGCAGCCGCGCGGTGCGCGGTGCGGCTGGATCGAGCAGCCTGCAACAGACGTATTCCTCGACGATGCTGCCTTGCTGTTCGTAACCGAAATCAAGAAAATCGCGGGTCGTTTCGGTGTCGAACAGATAGGGGTCCTCGCTTGCGGAATGTTCGCGCAGGGCTTTGATCGGGTGGTAACCGGTCAATTTGCGGTTTTGCCATTGCCAGACATGGGTGGCCTCATGCGCAAAGAGCATGGCGTCGAAAATGTCGATCCGGTCCGGCCATCCCGCCAGAAAATCAGGGCGATAGATATCCTCGCGCAGCAGCACCCTGTTGAACAGGACCGTCGCAGCGGGTGAGACGGTGATGGTGCGCGACTTGGTCTGCGGGGGCCAGAGGCGTTCCTGACAGGTTGTCCGGGGCCGAACGGGGATCCTGTAGGTGGCGGCCCCGGCGGGATTGCCGTCGACGATCCGCATCCGCGTGGTGTCGATCTGCTCACCGTGGATCGCTTGCAGATAGGCGGTTTCGGACACGGTCAGGGGGCGCCCGCAGGCGGTCAGGATCAGCAGGGCAAACAGGGCGATCACGCGCATGGCTGGAGAGTTGCGCAAGGGGTATGGCTTGGCAAGGGCGCAATGCGGCATCCGTCGCGAAAGCTCAGCGATTTCACCCGGATGTGAGAATGACCAAGCCCTTCAGGATGCCGCGCTGGAACCGCATTGGTGGGTCGGGGCGGTCATTCCGTGACCGGGCGCATCGGTCGCGATGACACCATGCCGCCGGCCGGTTGGACCGGTATTGAAAGCCTGCTGCGCGCCTTGTCAGCCGCAGGTCGGGGTCAGTGGCGCCACGTGGACCGCACAGGCCAATCAGACATCCAGTTCCTCGACGAAACGCGCATTCTCCTGAATATACTGAAACCGCAATTCCGGTTTCTTGCCCATCAGACGCTCCACCAGATCGCTGGTTTCGCCCGGTTCGTCCTCGTCGATGGTCACCCGGATCAGGGTCCGCGATTTCGGGTCCATCGTCGTCTCCTTGAGGTCCTTGGCGTCCATCTCGCCGAGGCCCTTGAATCTCTGGACATCGATTTTCCCCTTGCCGCCCAGGCCCTTGGCAAAGGCGGCGTCCTTGGCGGCGTCGTCGGCCACATACAGACGCTTCGCGCCCTGAGTCAGGCGATACAAGGGGGGGCAGGCCAGATAAAGGTGCCCGTTGTCGATCAACGGGCGCATCTGCGTGTAAAAGAACGTCATCAGAAGCGCTGCGATATGCGCGCCGTCCACATCCGCGTCGGTCATGATGATGACCTTGTCGTAGCGCAGGTCGTCGATGCTGAACTTGCTGCCCAGACCGACCCCCAGCGCCTCGCAGAGGTCGCGGATCTCGGCGTTCTGGCCCAGTTTGCTGGAGGCCGCGCCAAGGACATTCAGGATCTTGCCGCGCAGGGGCAGCAGCGCCTGAAACTCGCGGAAGCGCGCGCCCTTGGCGGAGCCGCCGGCCGAATCGCCCTCCACGATGAAGATCTCCGTGCCCTCGCGGGTCTTGGAGGTGCAGTCCGTCAGCTTGCCCGGAAGGCGCAGTTTCTTGGTCGCGGATTTGCGCGCCGTTTCCTTTTCCTGCCTGCGGCGAAGCCGTTCCTCGGACCGCAGAACGAGAAAGTCGAGGATCGCGCCGGCCGATTTCATGTCTGATGCCAACCAGTTATCGAAATGGTCGCGCACCGCGTTTTCCACCAGACGCTGCGCCTCTGCGGTGGCGAGACGGTCCTTGGTCTGGCCGACGAACTCCGGCTCCCGGATGAAGCAGGAGACCAGCGCGCAGCCGCCGGTGATCAGATCGTCGCGGGTGATCTGGGCGGCCTTCTTGTTGTTGACCAGCTCGCCGTAGGCGCGGATGCCCTTGAGGATCGCCGACCAGAAGCCCGCCTCATGGGTGCCGCCCTCTGGCGTGGGGACCGTGTTGCAGTAGGACTGGATGAACCCGTCGCGCGCCGGGGTCCAGTTTATCGCCCATTCCACCTTGCCCGGCGTCTTGAATTTCTCTTTGAAATCAACGGTTCCGGCAAAGGGTTTCGTGGCATATGTGCTGGCGCTGCCCAAGGTCTCGGTGAGGTAGTCGGACAGGCCGCCGGGGAAGTGGAAGGTGGCCTCCTGCGGGGTGTCGCCCTCTGCGATTTCGGACTTCCAGCGGATCTCCACCCCGGAGAAAAGATACGCCTTGGAGCGCACCATCTTGAACAGGCGGGACGGCTTAAACCTATGAGAACCAAAGATTTCTTCGTCAGCGTGGAAGGTCACCGTGGTGCCGCGCCGGTTGGGGGCCTGACCGACCTTGGCGACCGGGCCAAGCGGGATCCCGCGGGAGAACCGCTGTTCGTGCAATTCCTTGTTGCGGGCCACCTGCACGACCATGGAATCCGACAGCGCATTGACCACGGAGGCGCCGACACCGTGCAGACCGCCCGACGTCTCATAGGCCTTGCCGGAGAATTTTCCGCCCGCGTGCAGGGTGCAGAGGATCACCTCCAGCGCAGATTTGCCGGGGAATTTCGGATGCGGGTCGATCGGGATGCCGCGCCCGTTGTCCTTGATTTCAATGGAATAATCCGCTAGCAGCGCGACCTCTATGCGGTTGGCGTGACCGGCCACCGCCTCATCCATGGAGTTGTCCAGCACCTCTGCCACAAGGTGATGCAGCGCGCGTTCATCCGTGCCGCCGATATACATGCCGGGGCGCTTGCGCACGGGTTCCAGCCCTTCGAGCACCTCGATGGAGGAGGCGTCATAGGCGGGGGTCTCGGTCGCCCGGAGAAGGTCATCTGCCATGTGTGTGCCTGTTTTGTTCTGCCCTGTTGTCCCCAGTATGGCAGAGCGGGACCAAGCCGAAAAGGGGCAGGCACAACCCATGCACAGGTTATGCACAACCTGTGCGCACGCCGGACATATCCCGCCTTAACCTTTTGCACCGAGTCTGCTGCCTGCGGAGGGCACAGGAGGGCGGACCGATGCGCAGGCAACTGACCGACATGACCAAGACCGAGCGGCTGAATTTCATGTACGCGGTCGACGCGATGCAGATGATCGAAAGCGATCTGCTGAACGTCATGTGGGACCGGCGCGGGTGTCCGCCCGACTGGCACGAGATCTGGGAGGACAAGGACCGCCGGGACGTGAAGCGCACGCGCTGCACCGTGGCGTTCGACGCGGATGTGGTGAAATTCTTCAAGGCGATGGGGCCGGGGTATCAGCACCGGATGAACCGGGTGCTGCGCGCCTTCATGCACTACCGGCTGGCGAAGGTGATCGAGGGGCCGGACACCAGCGATTACATCCTGCGCCCCGAGGAGGTGGAGCGCGTGGCCGAGACCGAGCGCGCCAAATGGGGCGACGAGGTGAACGATATCCTGCGCACGCCGGAGGGGCCGATCAACACGCGGCGCTGGCAGTTCGGCGTGCCGGGCAGCGGGCAGATGCCGGAGCCGGAGAAGAAGCCCTGAGGCCGGGATGTGGGGCTGGCCCTGGCTGCGCGCGGGCGGTGTGCCCGTCCGAGCGGCGTGCGAGCCGGGACAGCGCCGGACCCGCGGGGGTGAGAGCCGGTCCGCTTGGCGGCAAACGCTCCGGGGGAGCGTTTGAGGATCGAACGGGCGAAGCCCCGGAGGCGCCGATGCCCGTCCGAGCGGCGTGCGAGCCGGGACAGCGCCGGACCCGCGGGGTGGCGCTGCTGCGATTGTGCGGCGCGATTTATGGTGAAATGTCAGGACTGGATCCGAGGTCTGCGCAGGTGTCGATCAAGCGCCGCCCGTCTCGCCGGAGGCGAGCCACCCATGATCGGCGCACCTTTGGTGCGACGGGGGCGGGCCGGCGCTGGCACGGCGGCCTTCGGCCTTGATTCCGTGCCGGACGCGGTATTCTAGGGGCTCTATGAGACCTTGAAACGTCTGCGTATTGAAAAGCCGACCATAAATATGAAAATGATATTCATATAGCTGATGATTGCCTGAAGGGCCGTTGCGTACGATGCGTTTGGAACAACTAGTTTTCTTGAGGAAAGCGTTGATAGAGGGGACATTATCGTTTCTCCAGATGCTACAATGGCGCGACTGACTTCCGCTATCCATTGATGTTCTGATGTCGGATCAGGTATTAAAGATCTTTGCCATCCAGAAAGGGATTCCTCCGGCATG
>CAZRZN010000027.1:0-28684 GCA_964604565.1 uncultured Rhodobacterales bacterium | reverse complement strand
CGTGCTTCCGGTAGTACCGATGTTCCATGTAAATTCCTGGGGTCTGCCTTACGGGGCGCCGCTGGTGGGCGCATCCCTGATCATGCCCGGCGGCAGGCTCGACGGGGCCTCGATCTTTGACCTGATGGAGACGGAGCAGGTCACGGCCTCCTGGGGGGTGCCGACGGTCTGGCTGGGCCTGCGCGACGAGGTGGAAAAACGCGATGCGATCCCCTCGGCACTGGATCAACTGGTCATCGGCGGCTCTGCCGCGCCCCGGTCGATGATTGAATTCTTCGAAAATCGTGGTGTCGATGTCTGCCATGCCTGGGGCATGACGGAAATGAGCCCGATTGGAACACAGGGTCAGTTGTCAAAGCCCATGCGCGATCTGCCCGTGGAGGACCGGATGACCCTGAAGGCGCGGCAAGGGCGCAGGATCTTCGGTGTCGAAATGCGGATCAACGGCGAGGATGGCAAGCCGCAGCCGCATGACGGCAAGGCCGTCGGGGAATTGCACGTGCGGGGCAATGCGGTCATTTCTGGATATTTCAACAATCCCGAGGCCTCCGAGTCTGCGTTCGATGCAGAAGGGTGGTTCGGGACCGGAGACGTTGCCAGCATCGATCCGGACGGTTTCCTGACCATCCAGGATCGGTCGAAGGATCTGATCAAGTCCGGCGGAGAGTGGATCAGTTCGCTGGACCTTGAGAACATAGCCATGGCCCATCCGAAAGTGGCCAGTTGCGCGGTGATCGCGATCGCGCACCCGAAGTGGGATGAGCGGCCGCTGCTTGTGGTGGTGCCGCGTGACGCAGCCGATCCGCCCGCGCTGGAGGATCTCCATGCCATGATGCTGGAGCATATGGCGCAATGGCAGTTGCCGGATGCCATGGAATGCGTCGACGCCTTGCCGTTGACCGCAACGGGCAAAGTGTCCAAGTTGACGCTCCGCCAGCGTTTTGCCGATTATGTGATGCCCGATGCTCGCGGATGACCTGCGCGATCTAGACCCTTTCGAGACGGAGTGGGTCAGGCTGGACGCGGCCCGGGTCAAGGCCTTTGCCGATGTCACGGAGGATTGGCAATTCATTCATCTGGACGAGGAAAAGGCGGCGCTAACGGATTTTGGCGGGACCGTGGCACACGGATTTCTGACGCTTTCGATGCTGTCGATGATGTCTTATCAAGTGATCGACCGGATCGACGGGGTATCCGCCAGCATCAACTACGGCTTTGACCGGATCCGGTTCGTCTCGCCCGTGCGGGTAGGGCGCAATGTGCGGGGAAGGTTCGCGGTCGCCAGCGTCGATGAGGGCGCAGGCTGGATCGGCGTGCATTGGGACGTGCAGATCGACGTTGAAGGCGAGGAGCGACCTGCGATTGTCGCCAACTGGATCACGCGTTTGTACCCTTGAGCGAAGAAGGCGCCGCGCAGGCGTCGATCGGTGCGCGCAGGTGGGTGGATGCGCGTCGCACGGATCGACGCCTGCGCAGCGCATTTTGAAATGGAGGAAGGACATCGGATGGACCTGGGAATGACAGACCGCGTGAAGCCGCTGGTCGAGGAGGTGCGGCGCATGATCGGGGATGAGATCGCGCCACTGGATGCGGAGTTCCACGCGGACGTGGGCAAGCATCCGACCGGGGACCGATTCAAGCATACGGCGCGTCAGCTGGAGATCCTGAACGGACTGAAGGCGCTGGCCAAGGAGCGCGGGCTCTGGAATTTCTGGCTGACGGGCTCTGACCGGGGCTATGGACTGAGCACGGTGGAATACGCCTATCTTGCGGAGGAAATGGGCAAGGTTGGAATCGCCGCCGAGGTATTCAACTGCAATGCGCCGGACACGGGCAATATGGAGGTCCTAGAGCGTTATGGCACCGACTGGATGAAGGATCGTTGGCTGACGCGCCTTCTGGAAGGTGAGATCCGGTCCGCCTATGTCATGACCGAACCGGATATCGCCTCTTCCGATGCGGCGCAATTGGCGTTCGAAGCGCGAAGGGACGGCGACTCCTATGTGCTGAACGGTGAGAAATGGTGGATCAGCGGCGCGGGCGATCCGCGTTGCGCCTTGTATATCGTGATGGCCTGCACCGATCCGGCGGCTGGCAAACATGCGCGCCACACCATGTTCGTCATGGATGCAGATACGCCGGGTATAGACATCCTGCGGCCCATGCAGGTTTTTGGTCAGGATGATGCGCCGCATGGGCACATGCATCTTCGCTTTGACGATGTGCGCATCCCGGCTGCCAATGTCGTCCTTGGCGAAGGGCGCGGTTTCGAGGTGGCGCAGGGCCGCCTCGGCCCCGGACGCATCCACCATTGCATGCGGGCGATCGGGCAGGCCGAGAAGGCGCTGGAGATGATGTGCCGCAGGGGACTGTCGCGAGAGGCCTTTGGCCGGAAGATCGCGGATCTGGGCGCCAACTACGACATCATCGCCAATGCGCGGATGGAGATCGAGATGGCGCGCTTGCTGTGCCTGAAGGCGGCCTGGATGATGGACACCGCAGGCGTTCGTGCGGCGCAGCCGTGGATTTCGAAGATCAAGGTGGTGGCGCCCCTGATGGCCGGCAAGGTCGTGGACGAGGCGATGCAGCTGCATGGTGCAGGCGGGATCTCGCAGGACTACGATCTGGCGTCGATGTGGACGCATATCCGGACGTTGCGATTTGCCGATGGACCGGATGCCGTGCACCGCAGGCAAGTGGCGCGCGCCGAGTTGCGCAAGCATTCCAACGATCCGACCTGAAGGCCGTGGACGGCCTTGAGTATTTGAAGAGAGAAGAAGCGGGGGGCGGCATGGACGTGGCCGATCTGGAGCGCGTGGCAGGCTGGATGGCGAAGCGCGTGGAAGGGTTTCGAGGCCCGTTGACGGCTGAGAAATTCGATGTGGGGCAGTCCAATCCGACCTACCGTCTGGAGGGTCCGGCAGGCACTTTTGTTCTGCGGCGGAAGCCGCCGGGCGCTCTTTTGAAATCCGCACATGCGGTGGATAGGGAGTTTCGCGTGATGGGCGCGCTGGCAGGCACAGGCGTGCCGGTGCCGAAGATGCTGGCCCTTTGTGACGACGAGAGCGTGATCGGTTCGATGTTCTATGTGATGGAACATGTTCGGGGGCGCAATCTGGTCGACCCTGCGCTGCCGGCGGAAACCCCTGCCGCCCGCGCGGCGCTGGTCGATGAAATGAACCGGGTTCTGGCCGCGATCCACGAGGTGGATGTCGCGGCGGTTGGGCTGTCGGACTTCGGAGCACCGGGCGAGTATTACAGGCGACAGCTCGCGCGCTGGACCAAGCAGTATCGTGCCGCCGAAACCGAGGCTTTGCCTGACATGGATGCGCTGATCCTCTGGCTGGAGGGCGCGCTGCCCGAGGAGGACGGCCTACGATCGCTCGTCCATGGGGACTACCGGATCGATAACATGCTTTTCGCCGAAGACGGACCGGCCTGCAGAGCCGTTCTGGACTGGGAGCTTTCGACGCTTGGGCATCCTTTCGCCGATCTTGCCGGCGTCCTGATGCAGTGGCAAATGCCGCCGGGGCTCGAAGGGCGCGGATTGGCGGGTCTGGACCGGGTGGCACTGGGTCTGCCCAGCGATGAGGCCTTTGTCTCCGCCTATTGTGCGCGGCGTGGCCTCGACGGGATCGATGGGCTGGGGTTCCACGTGGCCTTCGCCTTTTTTCGGATGGGCGCCATCCTTCAGGGGGTTCGGAGACGGGCGATGGACGGAAATGCGTCAAATCCAGAGAAGGCCCTGAAGCTGGGGGCCTATGTCCCGCAGTTTGCACATCTTGGACTGAAAGCGCGATATGACTATGGATGACGCCTACAGAGAAGACCCCTATGCCTTTGCCCGTCATCTCGGGATGGAGATGACCGATTGGCGCGCGGATTATGCTGCTTTTGATCTGCCTCTGGAGGCATTTCTCATGAACCGTCATGGCAACCCGCACGGTGGGGTCCATGCTTCGTTGCTGGATACGGTCATGGGCTATGCGGGCTGCTGGACGGGCGATCCGGCACGGCGTCAGATGTGTCTGACGCTCTCGCTGACAGTGCAGTTCCTCTCGCGCCCGCGCGGAACCATCCTGAAGGGTGAGGGGTGGCGCACAGGGGGTGGCAGGGGCACGTTCTTTGCCGAGGCGTGTATCGCGGATGAGACGGGAGAATTGATCGCCAAGGGAACGGGCGTGTTCAAGTATCGGAGTTGACGGACAGACCCGGAATCGCGGACCGGGCGATCATTGAAGGGACTGCCACGCCATGCGCTGCTGTCCGCGAAATGTTGGGCGGGTCTCGCTTCGGTGCAGCCAGATCCAGTTCCCCGGTGAGCGAAAGCCCGTGGCATAAGGTGGCGGTGACCAACGGCCTTCAAGACTGCTTCGCGCTGGACCGTTGCAGGGCCGTCGCGCCGTCCGACCCGAAGCGAGGCGGGGGAGGCTGTCCGCCCTCAGAGCTTTCGGTGCAAACCTTGAAGAATCGACCACCGTCCGCTGTGTTTTGGCACTGCCCAAGGCCGCGAACATATGCCTAAGACATGTTTTGAAACGCTTCAGTCGCCGTAGCGAAAACAGATCGTCAACAGGCCGCTGTTGTCTGACAGGCTCATGTCACCCTCGTTTATGCGGAAATGGATTTGTCCCACGTCCATGTTGAACGTGCCTGCCTGTTGGATCGCACCGTGAAACTTTGTCCAGGGCATGACCAATGTGGTGTCGGCCACGTCGAAACGCACGAGCAAGGCTCCATAGGCGGCGGCGATGTCAGGGCGGGTTTCCGCACGGGCCTCAAGCGCCTTTGCGTCTACCGCGCCATGCCCCTGCGTGCCCGCAGGCGTCAGCCCGGGTTCGACCGACCAGAAACCCGTGCTGCGGATGTCCTCGACCGGACCGTCAGGGAAAACCATCTTCTGCCATCCTTCGGTCGAGTCGATGTCATGGCAGACATCGCTTGCCATGGCGGGGGATAGGCTCAGGAGGCTGATGATGGCGACGCGCAAGCTGATCAACACTGACCCGCGCATGGTTCGCCGCCACTGGACAGCGAGCTTTGCAGGCCCATGACCCTGCCTCGATTTCCAGTTTGCTTCGCGCCGGTCAGCCACGGTGGGCAACCAGTCACCCGGTTCTAGCCTTTTCATGATGCATTCTCCCTTTGCTGGTGCAGAGAGGTCTGACCTTTGCGCAGGCTTATGCCGACAACTGCGCCCCGTGTGTCCTTGTATTCGTCCTTGGACATGGCCACGACCATCCGTCTGGCGGCCCGACCATGCAAGAAAAACATGTCTGGTCAGGATGCGCAATTGGTCCTCTGCGCCGGGCATGCGGGGCCGTTTCCGCTCAGGATCTACAATGGCGGTCGCATCCTCACATGCCGCCAGCCCGGCGGCGAGAGGACGGAACATGGCTTGGCCTCGACCGTTGTTTTGCGGATCTGGAAAGGGGGCGACGTCCCGGCCAAGCCGTTCGGACCAAAAGATCCTGCTTGGCGGAGGGGCGCAACCGGGCAGAATTTTACAGATGGCTCCGGGCATGCTGCCGCTCGATTGTATCGAGATGCGGCAGGGCGTTGAACTGCGTCATCGCCAAGCCGGTCGACAGCGGCTGTATTCGATGGAGGGAGCTATTCTCGATGGCAAGGCAGACATGGGCCATGGCCTTCAGCTCCAGTCCCATGATGACGCGCATCGCCATGCCGATCAGTCCCCCCGAGGTCACGACCAGCGCTCGCCCATCGCCACCTGCGATTTCAGTCAACGATTCGGTGACGCGATGCTCGAATGTCAGCCAGCTTTCAGGCGCACCTTCGAGCTGGTTCTCGCGCCAGTGTTCCAAAAGCTTCGGCAGGTGCTGTATGAACCCCTCGCGATCCCTTGGAATGACGATGCCGTGCTGTTCCTGCATCAGTTGGGCCATATGGAAGTAGGCCATCTCGTTCAGCCTTGGATCGGCCACGGGATCAGCTGGGCTCCGGGCTGCGATCCCCTCGACCGTTTCAAGATGGCGCCGCAAGGTGCCGGAGTAGATTCGCGCGAATTTCTCTCCGGTCTGCTCGAAATGACTGCCGAGCCAGCGCGCCTGTTGCCAGCCAAGGTCGCTTAGCCGGTCATAGCTGTCCTCGTCTCGGGCGCTGGAATTGGCCTGTCCATGACGGACGAGCGTGATGAACGACATTTTGGATCCCTCCCGGCATGTGCCCCGGCTGATACGCTGGCGGAGGAGGAAGGAAAAGATCTGTTGGAGTTCCACGATTGGCCATCGCGCCCGCCCTGCCGATCCTGTGTAACGGCAGGGGCGTCCTTTCCCGCCCGGTCCGGAATTGGAATGACAGGGCGTGCCGCCGCACCCACTGGAAAATTCTTTCCGAGGTGGCTAGATAGTGCCCAAAGTTCGGGGAAGACCATTGAAAGACAAGGCAAGCCAAAGACTGACCCGCGACGGGATTCGCATCCATGACCCTGACGACTTCGAGGGCATGCGCGTGGCCGGACGTCTCGCGGCGCAAATTCTGGACGATGTTGCGCCGATGATCTTTGTCGGCCAGACGACGGGTGAAATCGACGCATTCATACAGCGCCGCGTGACAGAGGCGGGGGCAACCTCTGCCACAATCGGCTACAAGGGCTATCAGCACGCCAGTTGCATCAGCATGAACCATGTGGTGTGCCACGGGATCCCCGGTGACAAGAAGCTCAAGGATGGCGATATCCTGAACATCGACGTCACCGTGATCGTTGATGGCTGGTTCGGCGACACGTCACGGATGTATGTGGCGGGCCGTCTGGCGCGCAAATCCGAAAGACTGATCGACGTCACGCATGATTCGCTGATGAAGGGGATCGAAGCTGTCCGCCCCGGCAATACCTTTGGCGACATCGGGCATGCGATCCAGACGTTCGTCGAGGCCAACCGCATGTCGGTGGTTCGCGATTTTTGCGGTCACGGACTTGGTCAGGTATTCCACGCACCGCCCAATGTCCTGCACTACGGGCGCCCCGGGACAGGTCCCGTGCTTGAAGAGGGCATGTTCTTTACCATCGAACCTATGGTCAATCTGGGTCGTCCCGAAACCAAGGTTCTGGCCGATGAGTGGACCGCCGTCACCCGGGACAAGTCCTTGTCAGCACAGTTCGAGCATTCGGTGGGCGTGACCGCCGACGGGGTGGAGATATTCACGCCCTCGCCTGCGGGCCTGTTTCACCCGACCTATTGACCGGGGCTGGCGCGCAGCGCGGGACAGCCGCGTGTCCCGGCGTCGCCTCTGTTCCACGTGGCATCTATGTAATCCTGTCGATCTGCAATTTCGTGATCGGTATGGGGGCGTTTTCCCTTGTCGGCATGCTGGAGCCGATGGCGAAAGAACTGGATGTGCCGGTCACATCGGTCGCAGGGCTTCTGACAGTCTATGCCATCAGCTATGCAATCAGTTCGCCTGTTCTGGTTGCGCTGACGGGTCGCGTCGGGCGGCGGCGGGTTCTGACCCTTGGCCTCGGGGTGTTCGCGCTGGCCACGGCGGTTTCCGCACTCGCGCCGGGGATGGGGGTCATCTACCCGTCCCGCGTTGTGGCAGCGGCCGGGGCCGGACTGGTCTCGCCGGTGGCGATGGCGATCGCCGCCGCGCTGGCGCCACCGGAACAGCGCGGACGCGCCCTGTCTTTCGTTTTTCTGGGGCTGACGCTGTCTCAGGTCGCGGGTGTGCCGATGGGCAGCTGGCTGGCCTATACATTCGGCTGGCGGAGTGTGTTCTGGTTTGTCGTTCTGATCTCCATAGCGTGCATGGTGCTGGTCTGGACGCGCGTCCCGGCCGGCTTGCGGTTTTCGCCCGTCTCGTTGCAAGACTTGCTACGTGTCTTGCGTGATGGCGTCGCGTTGATCACGGTCGCATTCACGGTGCTTTTTCTTGCGTCGATCTACGTCGTTTTCACCTATCTCCCGGCGCTGCTGTCGCAGACCATGGGATATGGACGGGAGGGCGTCAGCCTTGCGTTGCTTTTGTTCGGGCTTGGCGCGCCGACAGGTAACTTGATCGGGGGGTGGATGGCGGATCGGCTGGGATCTGGACGGAGCCTTGTTCTGATCTGCGTCGCGCAAATACTGACCGTGCCATGCTTTTCCTTGCTGCCACTGCCGGGCGCTGTCCTGTTGGGTTTCGTTTTCTTCTGGTCCCTTGTCGGGTGGAGCTTTTCACCCTCGCAACAAGTCCGGCTGGTGCAATTGGCGCCGCCGCTGGCGCCGGTGCTGATGTCGCTCCACGCGGCGTCGATCTATGTGGGGATCGCGCTGGGCTCCGCATTCGGCAGTCTGGCGGTCGGCTCTGCCGGGCTGGTTTCCCTCGGGCCGTCGGCGGCCCTCGTGGCGCTGGCTGCTCTGGGTGTCCTGTTGCTGTCGCAGCGTGCGGCCAGGCGCCGACCTGCCGAGTGATCAGCTAGGTTGGGGCGACCCGCTTCAACGCTGAATGCGCACTGTCCTTTCAGGGCTGGCGTTGTCGGAGCATTGGCCCGTCGCGATGGCGAAGGTCAAAGGTGGGTTTCTACACCCACATCTCGCCTATGCCCCATGCAGATGGCGGTCCGGTGGGACGTGCCGCCGGACCCATCCCTTCACCATTGCCACAGAGCCGGGACAAAGCGATAGGCCTCTGCATCGCGCGCAATGTGGCCGACGCCGGGAAAGGGGAAGTGATAGCCAAGCACGGCCATACGGTCTGTCGCTGCCATGTCCAGCAAGCGGCGGCGCGTCGCCACGGTCTGTGCCGCATCCATGTCAAAGTTGCTGACCCAGTCCGGCCTTGCCGTGCTCATCCAAGCGTGGTTCATGCTGTCGCCCAAGGCGATCAGCTGCTGGCCTGCGGATTCGATCACCACGGACATATGGCCCGTCGTGTGGCCCGGTGTGTCGATCACCCGGATACCGGGCGCGATTTCCGTCTCATCTGCCACAAGCGTCCATTCCGCTCCTTCCACGTTGAGGGAGTTGACCGCACCTACGACGAATTGCTGCATGTCGGTCGGCACGCTTGTGGCAAGACCATCCTGTAGCCAGAAATCATGCTCGGCCCGACCGATGAAATAAGCTGCATTCGGCAGGATCGCCTCGTCGAAATCGTCGCGGATGCCCCAGATATGATCGGGATGTGCGTGCGTGATGACCACATGGGTTATCTCGTCCGGGGAAATGCCGGCAGCCTCCAGATTCGCCATCAGGCGTCCTGCGGTGGGCATGAAGCGGTTGCCGGAGCCCACGTCGACCAGAACCTTTGCCTCCCCCAACTCGATCAGCAGATGATTTGTGTGCGAATAATTTACATCGGTCGACAGGAAATAGCTTTCCAGAAAGGCGGCGACCTCATCTGGATCGGCGTTCACGCCAAGCCCGTCAGCGGGGATTTCCAGATGTCCGTCGGAAACGACAGTGAGGATCGCCTCCCCCAGTTGGAAACGGAAATGGGCTGGATTGGCGGCGGCGGGTGCGCCGAGGACCTGTGCCCGGACCGGTGACGCGCTCAACGCGGGCAGGGCCAGCGCGGGTGCGACGGCGGCAAGGCTCAGGATCTCGCGGCGCGAGGGGTGAAAGATGGACATGTCTACCTCCCAGTCATGCATGCATTTGAATGGGACGATATCAGTCATGGGCAAATGTGCCAGTGCAATAGTCGGTCCGAACAGGCTGAAACGCGATGCCCGGCATTGGCAGCGCCTCAAAAACCCTTGCTCCTCAGCGGTGAACTTTGACCGTCGACACAGTCTGTGCGGTGTCTCTCGATCAATCGCATGGCTGGTTCGAAGGCGCTCGGGCCGGCGAACTGGCCTTACCCTTGCGTCACGTGCCAAGTGCTTTGCGAGAGACGTTCATCTTGCTCCGAAGGCGGCATCGAGCGTTGTTCGATCGACCGTTCCTTGGGTGCGATCGGCAGGAAATTGACAGGTCAGGGCGGCTGTTGCAGTAGCCCGGTCAGTCTGCGCGCAGGATCGTGATCCAGCTGTCGCCGTAACGGCGGGCCTCTTCGCGCGTGAAACCTTCGGGTGGGTCCTGTGCGGCAGCTTCTTCCCAGACCACGAGCGCGTCGGGAGCCACCCAGCCGCCCGCCCTTGCCGAGGCCAGTGCCCGCGCGCCCAAATCCTTGCTGTAGGGCGGGTCGAGGAAGATCAGGTCGCAGGGGGTGTCACATGCGGGAAGGCGTGTCGCGTCCCGGGTCAGCAGCCGGGCTTGGTCGTTGCAATCCAACAGCTTGAGGTTTTCGCGGATCAGCCGCCCGGCCACGCGCCCGTCATCGACAAAGGTGACATGGGTCGCGCCCCGCGACAACGACTCCAGCCCCAGCGCGCCGGTTCCGGCAAACAGGTCCAGAACGCAAGACCCGTCGAAAGGATCACCGAAGCGTCCGCCCGCCAGAACATTGAACAGGCTTTCGCGCACGCGGTCGGTCGTGGGGCGCAGATGCGCGCCTGTGTCCCCCTTGCCGACGGCGGTCAGCCGGTGGCCGCGAAATGCGCCCGCGATGATCCTCACGCCTTCAACAGGGTCTTCAGGTCTGTGTCGGGATCGGCAACGAGCGCGGCATCCGGGCTTTTGCCCGCGTCGATCAGGCGTTTGCCAACCATGTAGGCGCGGCTGTCGTTCATCGCATCCACTGCCAGCAAACGCGCCCCGCGGTAATACCAATGCGAAAGCGCGCCATCGCCGCCGTCACGCACCACGATCCTGTCGTGGCCGTGGTTCAACCCGGCAATCTGCAATTTCACGTGGTATTGGTCCGACCAGAACCAAGGTTTGGCCTGATAGCTGCGGTCCGCACCCATGATGTTGTCCGCCACAAGTTCGCCCATGTCGATGGCGTTGCCGACCGATTCCAGGCGCAGCCGGGCATCCTCCTGCGGGAACGAGGCGCAATCGCCCGCTGCCCAGATGTTGGGGTCGCTGGTCCGGCCTGCGCGGTCGACCTTGATGCCGTTGTCGATCTCCAGCCCGCAGGCTTCGGCCAGGTCCGTCGCAGGGGAGATGCCAACGCCGACAATGACAAAATCAGTCTCTACCGTCGTTCCATCGGCCAGTTCGGCGCCAGTGACGTGGGTATCGCCGATCAGCCGTCTCAGGCCAATGCCTTCCCGAATGTCGACGCCATGCGACCGGTGCAACGTGCGAAAATAGGCGGATGTCTCGGGCGCGGCGACGCGTTGGAGAATGCGTTCGGTCGCCTCCACCAGCGTCACGTCGAGGCCAAGCTTGGCGCAAACGGCCGCCGCTTCGAGGCCGATGTAGCCACCGCCGACGATGAGGACGCGTTTCCCGCTGATACATTCTGCAGCCATCGCATCGACGTCCCCAAGCGTGCGGACCACGTGGACACCGTCCAGTGCGCCGCCGATCGACGCGGGGAGGCGGCGCGGGATCGACCCCGTGCAAAGAACCAACTGATCGTAGGAAATGGTCTGGCCCCCGGCGATCACCTCTTTGCTTTCACGGTCAATGGATGTGGCCGATGCGGCAAGGTGCAGGTCGATATCCACACCGGTGTAATAGGCCTCTGGGCGCAGATACAGTCGTTCGACCTCCATCTCTCCCAGCAGATAGGCCTTGGAAAGGGGGGGGCGCTGGTAAGGCGGCACCGGCTCCTCGCCAATCAGGGTGATGCGGCCTTGGTGGCCTTTGGTGCGCAGCCGCGCGACGAGCGAGGCGGCTGCCTGTCCCGCGCCGATCACCACAACATCGCTCATTTCGGGCCCTCCGGTTTTCCTTTGCCACGAAAAGCCTTATTTCCGCAGGGCGTCAAAGGCAAATTCAGGAGCGACAGAACATGACAATTTCCGAAGGTGAGATACTTCCAGAGGCAACCTTGGCCATCATGGGCGGGGACGGACCGGAACAGGTGAAAGTGAGCGAACTGACAAAGGGCCGAAAAGTGGTGATCTTTGGTCTTCCCGGCGCCTACACGGGAACCTGCACAACAGCCCATGTGCCCAGCTTCATGCGCACCAAAGACGCTTTCGCGGAAAAAGGCGTCGACGCCATCTATTGCCTTTCTGTGAACGATCCCTTCGTGATGAGTGCCTGGGGAGAGTCGACCGGTGCGACAGACGCGGGCCTCGTCATGGTCGGCGATCCGTCAGCGGAATTCACCAAAGGCATTGACATGGCGTTCACCGCGCCACCCGTCGGCCTTTACGATCGGTCCAAGCGCTACGCGATGTTGGTCGAGGATGGCAAGGTGACCAAGTTGCAGGTCGAAGACAATCCGGGCGTTTGCGAAGTGTCTGGTGGCGAGGCGCTTCTGGCGGCGATCTGATCAACCGATCGTAACCCAGCAAAGGGTGAGAGGGGCGCTGCCCCTCTTGGCCTGCGGCCAATTCACCCCGGGATATTTTCGGCCCAGTGAAAGCCGCGCCCCGCCCCAGGTCAGTCAAAGACTGTCGAATTTCCGCGCAAGCTTGGCATCCAGCGATGACAGGCCACCCACATCATGCGTGGAAAGCGTCACTTCCACCGTCTTGTAGACATTTGACCATTCCGGATGATGGTCCCATTTTTCGGCCCATAGAGCCGCGCGTGTCATCCAGGAAAAGGCTTCCGTGAAATCCTTGAAATCGAAGGTCTTGTGGATCGCATCCCGCCCTTCGACCATCGACCAGCCGGTTTCGAAAAGCGGCTCCAACACGGTTGTGCGGGCGGTGTCTGACAATTTTTCGGTCATTGTTGATCCTCCTTTTGTCTGTCTTTGCGGAAAGGGCCGTAGGCGGTCAGGATCTCGATATCCTCGTCCACCGCGCGGCGTTCAGCCTCAAGGTAGCGCGCCACGGCCTCGGAAAAGCCCGCATCGGCCAGCCAGTGGAGCGAATGTGTCGGACGTGGCAGATATCCTCGTGCCAGTTTATGTTCGCCTTGGGCGCCGGCCTCCACGGTCTTGAGGCCATGTGCTATGGCAAAGTCGATGGCTTGATAATAGCACGCCTCGAAATGCAGGCACGGGTGGTCCTCGGTGCAGCCCCAGTAGCGGCCGAAAAGCGCGTCCTTGCCGATGAAGTTCAAAGCGCCGGCCACGTAGCGTCCGTTGCGTCTGCACATGACAAGCGCGATGTCATCGCGCAGGACCGCATGTGCCCGGTCAAAGAAGCGGCGTGTCAGGTAAGGCATTCCCCATTTGCGCGCCCCCGTATCCTGGTAAAATATCCAGAACGCCTCCCAGTGTTCCGGCTGGATCTGGTCCCCCGTCAGGGTTTCGATCTCTCCGCCAAAGTCCTGTGCCTTGGCGCGTTCCTTGCGAATATTCTTGCGCTTGCGCGAACTCAGGGACTCTAGAAAGGCGTCGAAGTCCGCGTAGTCGTTGTTTTGCCAATGGAACTGCTGTGTCGCGCGGCGTAAAAGACCCATTTCCTCGCCCGCAATCGCCTCCGCCTCGGTGCAGAAGGTGACGTGCAGGGACGAAAGCGAATTTTCGGAGGCCAAGCGGACCGCCCCCTGCACAAGGGCGGTCATCCCCATGACTTCAAAGCCCGGTCGCGTCAGGAAACGGCGACCGGTGGCTGGTGTGAATGGCACCGCGACCTGCAGTTTCGGATAATAGCGTCCGCCAGCCTGCTCCAGCGCATGTGCCCAGTTATGGTCAAAGATATACTCGCCCTGACTGTGTGACTTCCCGTAAACAGGGGACACCGCGATGATTTCTTCATCGGCCTGTGCCACTAGGTAGCGCGGGTCCCATCCTGTCCCGGGTCCAATCGATTTGCTGTCTTCGAGCGCGCGCAGGAACCGGTAGGTTGTAAATGGATCCAACGGTGGCCCGCCATTCGCGGCCTCCGGACAGGCACACGCATCCCAGTCCTCCGGAGCGATCTGCGCGAGGGAGGTCAGCACGTTGATCGTGATTGTTGGTGTCGGGCTCTGACTTGTCATTACTGCTGTGTATCTGGGACCGCACGGGTCAGGATCAAGCCGCATACCCTTCGAACGTGATATTATCGGCAATGCGTCGTGCCGTCGCTTCTTCCTCTGGTGAGCGAATGGTCCAGCACAAGACACTCAGGCCGCGCGCCTTTTGTTTGGCCACATGGGGCGAGGTCAGATCGCGATGCGAATGACTTATGAAACTTGCGCCCAACTCTTGGAGACCGGGCATTTCGCGGAGATGAGCGCGAAGCGCGGCGCTCAAGGTGGGATAATCTTTTGGCGCATAGGCACAGGTGGTCAATCCGCGCGGGCGGTCGGGGCAAAGGCGCGCCATCCTCGCCACCGAATGTGGATTGAAGGACATGAAAGCCACCTCACCCGCATACCCCGCCACCGCCTCCGCCGCAGCATGTTCGAGCGGACCGATATCGGCACCCATTCGGCCATCCTGATCCTTCAGTTCGAGAAGCAGCGGGACGTCTCCACCGGCAACGGCCAGCACCTCTTCAAGGGTTGGCACAGCTTCCTCACCGCCAATCAGGCACAATTCGGACAGGTCAGCTGCGCTGCGCTGACGGATCGGCCCCTGGGTGCCGGTCAACCGCTTCAGTGAATAGTCGTGGAAGACCATGGCCCGCCCGTCTTTCGACAATTGCAGGTCAAGTTCGACGCCATAGCCCGCTGCCATTGCCGCCCTCAGCGCTGCCCGCGAATTTTCCGGGCGGCCGGGTCCATGCAAGGCGCGATGCGCGATGGGCCGGTCCAGAAAGACTTTCGGTAAGGGCGTCATCACGCGATTTCAAAGATGCCTTCGATTTCGATCGCGACGTTGAACGGAAGCGCCCCCGCCGACACCGCGGAACGTGAATGCCGTCCGGCGTCGCCCAGAATGTCCACCAGAACATCCGAGGCGCCGTTGATCACCTTGGGCTGATCGCCGAAATCCGGGGTGGAGTTGACGAAGCCGGTCAATTTGACCACCCGCTTCAGGCGGCTCAGATCGCCGCCGCAGGCAGCCCTGACCTGGGCCAGCAGGCTCAACGCACACCCTCTGGCTGCGGCGGCGCCGTCTTCGACGCCAAGATCAGCCCCGAGCTTGCCGGTGATGAACCCCTCGGCGTTCATGCTTACTTGACCGGAGACGAAAACGAGGTTTCCGGAGATTACATAAGGCACATAGTTTGCAGCAGGCGCCGGAGCGTCAGGCAACGACAGGCCGAGCTCGCTCAGGCGGGTTTCGACGGCATTGGTCATGGCATTCTCCCGATGGATCTGGGGAAACGCTAAACCCGCTTGAAGGCGAATAAAATACCTCTCGCGCTTCTTCTCTCCAAAAATAATCTGGGGGTGAGGCCGAAGGCCGAGGGGGCGGAGCCCCTATGACTCGACTGGCGGCATGACGACCGGTCAGGTCGTCTCTGATCTTACCGCTTGTCGGTGCAAAGCGCCGTCAACTCTCGCGAAAGGCCTTTGCAAAGTAATCCGTGAAAGGCTTGACCAGATAGGCCAGTGGCGTTCTGTCCTCGGTGCGGATGAAGGCCTCGACCGGCATCCCGGGGATCAGGGCAGAACCTTCGGGCAAACGGTCGACCTCACCTTCGGACAGAACGATTTCCGCGCGGTAGTAACGGATACGCGAGTTCTCATCCTCGAAGGCATCGGCCGATATCTGCACAACCTTTCCGAACAATTCCGGTGTCTGACGCTGGTCCAGGGAGGAAAAGCGCAAGGATACCTCCTGATTGACAAAGAGCTTGTCGATATGGATCGGTTCCACCTGCGCGGCAATGACCAGCGGGCGGTCCTGCGGAACGAGGAACATGACCGGATCCGCGGGCCGGATCACAGAGCGTGGTGCAAAGACCGTCAGCCCATAGACGATGCCGCCGACCGGCGCGGTCATTTCCATTCTGCCCAGTCTTTCACGGATCGCATGGCGCTGTTCCGCCAATTCGCGCTCGCGGTATTGCAGGTCGCGCAGCGTGGTGATCGCCTCTTCGCGCCGTCGTGTCCGCAAGGACAGGATCTGGATGTCAATCTCCGTGATCCGCCCCTCGGCCTGCGCCTTGGACGCGGTCAGCTCACCGACGGACCCGGCCAGCCGCGCCTCTTCGCGCCGCAGGCTCAAAACCCGGCTCGCCTGTGCCAGACCGCGGTCAAGCAGCGTTTGCTGGTCGCGCAGCTCTTCCTTGATCAGATCGAGCTGGCGGGACAGGGCCTCCTGTTGCGCGCCAATGCCCACAACCTGATCCTCGATCTGCTCTGCCCTCTTAGCCAGTTGTCCGATCTCGGCCTCGACCGATTCGCGCCGCGCGAAGAACAGGTTGCGCTGACCTTCAACCAGTTCGCCGACCTGCTCGTCGACCTCTGCGCGCTGCAGGATTTCCTCGGCAAAGACAATCTCTTCCTCACCGTCGCGTTCTGCCTGCAGGCGGGCGCGGCGTGCCATGGTTTCGAACAATTGACCCTCGATGATGGTCAATTCGGATCTCAGCAGCGTGGGATCCAGCCGGATCAGCACATCCCCCTCTTCCACCGTGTCACCTTCGTCGACGACGATCTCGGACACGACACCGCCATCCGGGTGCTGGATCACCTGCCGGTTCTGGTCGACCTCGATCGAGCCGGAGGCAATGATCGCCCCGGAGATATTGGTTGTCGCGGCCCAGGTTCCGAAACCCCCGACAAGCACCGTCAGGGTGATCAGACCGACGATCATCGGGCCGCGCATGGAAAATTGTTTCTTGTCGCTCATCGCACACCTCCGGGGCCGGCAGTCTTCAGTTGCTGATGGTTCTTGACCATGGACTGAAGCACCTCGTCCTTGGGTCCAAAGGCGGCACGCGCGCCGCCCTCCAACATCAGCAGCACATCACATTCTCGAATCGCCGCGGGACGATGCGCCATGATCAACACCGCCTTGCCTTCTTCCTTGAAGGACTTGATCGCCTTGTTTACCGCCTCCGATCCCTCGTTGTCGAGATTCGAGTTCGGTTCGTCCAGCACCAGGATCACGGGATCACCATACATTGCGCGAGCAAGGCCGATCCTTTGCATCTGCCCGCCCGAGAGGCGCCCGCCCGCGGCGGTGACCTGCGTGTCATAGCCCTGAGGCAGTTTGAGGATCATCTCATGCGCATCGGCCTTCTGCGCGGCCTCCACCACTTTCTGCGCATCCGGTGCAGCCGACAGACGGGCGATATTCTCTGCGATCGTGCCATCGAACAAGGTCACGCGCTGCGGCAGATAACCGATGTGCTTGCCCAGTGTCTCGGCGCCGTATTGATCCAGCGACGCGCCATCCAGACGGATTTTACCCCCTGCCGGGCGCCAGACGCCGGTCAGCGCACGCGCCAGCGTCGATTTGCCCGAACCGGACGCCCCGATCACCCCGCATGCCTGCCCCGGCATGACGTTGAAGGATACCAGACGCAGGGCGGCCTGCTGTTCTCCGGGCGCGACAACGGTCAGTTGCTGAACATCCAGCTTGGCCGCCGGGCGGGGAAGTTCGGTGCGCTCGCCCGCTTCGGGGACTTCGGACAGAAGTTGCGCCAGGTTATCCCATCCCTTGCGGGCGCGCTGCACAAGCGCCCATTGCCCGATCATCAGTTCGACGGGGGCAAGTGCCCGACCCATAAGGATCGACCCGGCGATCATTGCGCCGGGCGTCAGTTCACCCTGCAAGACGAGATATGCGCCCAGACCCAGCATCGCCGATTGCAGCAGCATCCGGAACGTCTTGGTCATTGTCGTGAATGTGCCGCTCAGGTCGGCCGAATTGATCTGCCCGGACAGCGATTGAGAGCGTGCGACCATCCAGCGCTTGAACGCGTCCTCGCGCATCCCCAGCGCCTGAACCATTTCCGCCTCTGACCGGATCTGATCCGAGGTGCGTTCCGCCTGCATCACCGCGCTGTTGGACTTCTGCGTCGGTGTCTTGCTGACGATCTGGTTGATCAGTGTGACCACGATGAGGATCGCGCCGCCAACGATGGCAAGATAGCCCATCCAAGGGTGGAAAATCATGATCGCGACAATGAAGAACGGCGTCCATGGAATGTCGAAAAACGCCATCAGCACCGGCGAGGACATCAACCGCTGCACGGATTCCAGATCGCGCAGGCCGGTCTGGGCCAATTCGTCGTTCTGCACGGCCGCCCGCCGCAGAACCGCATCGAAAACGCGCAGATCCAAGGCGGCCTGGAAACGCGCGGCAACGCGGCCCATGATTCGTCCTCGCACGTAGTCGAGCAAGCCCATCATGCCGTAGAGGAAAAGCACGAGGACCGACAGCGCGATCAGTGTGGCCTCCGATCGGGAACTGAGGACCCGGTCATAGACCTGCAACATGTAAAGGGGGCCCGTCAGCATCAGCATGTTGACAAAAAAACTGAATATGGCGACGAACCAGAAATACGGGCGGTTCTTGCGGCGGGCGGCGCGCAGTTCTTCGCGGCCCTTGTCTGTGTTTGCGGTATTCATAGGCCTTTGCGTGCCCTTCGCTTTGTCATGGCTGGGAAACTGTGACAGTCTGTGGCTGCCTGTTAATCACTTGTGCGTCTTGCCAGATGATCATGGGTTCCGGCACCTTTCAATCGGGTGTAAATCGTGGGTTTGTCACTTACTCTTTACGGGAGCCGTCCGGTTTTCCCAAGTTGTTTGAGAAGGATGGTTTTTAATGAACGCATCTAGGGCCTTGTTGCCGGTCATGATAGTTGCGGGCGTCGCTGGTTGTTCTGTGCCGGGACCGGGCGGGGCGCCGGATGGGATCCACGACCCATACGAAGCTCAGAATCGCCGGGTGCATGAGTTCAATCGTCAGGTTGACCAGAAAGTCTTTGGTGGGGATGGGCCCGGATATACCGGGACCGTTCCGGAGGAGGTTCAGGTCACGATCACGAATTTCGCGGACACAGTTTCGCTCCCCAAGACCATCGTGAACCAGATTTTGCAAGGTCGCCCCGGCGATGCGACGCGCAACACCGTGCGCTTCACCATCAATGCGACGCTGGGGTTCGCGGGATTGGCGGATGTTGCCACGGATCTCGGGCTCCCGCGCGACGAAACCGACTTTGGCGCGACGCTTGCCGCATGGGGCGTGCCGGAAGGCGCCTATCTGGAATTGCCCGTGCTCGGCCCCTCGACCGAACGGGATGCCGCAGGCGATTTCGTGGGACTCTTCACCGATCCGTTGGCGTATCTCGTGCCCACCCCTGAACGCTACATCGGGACCGCGGCCAAGGTGTTGGACAAGGTCGGCGAGCGCAGCAGGTTCGGTGATACGGTCGACTCGGTGCTTTATGAAAGCGCGGATGGCTATGCGCAACTGCGATTGATGTATTTGCAAAACAGGCGTTTTGAGCTTGGAGAAGCGGCGCCGGGGGATGATTTTGACCCGCTCGCCGTAGATATCGAAGGTTTCTAGGAAGGACTCCGACATGACCCATCCGACAAGACGTGCATTCCTGTCTGGCGGCGTGGCTCTGGCCTCCGTCACGGCATTTCCGGCTTTTGCCCTGACCGAACAGCAAGCCTCCAACCTCGTCAGCACCATGGTCGAGGAGATCAATGGCGTGATTGCGTCTGGCATGTCTGAAGCGTCTATGTACCGGGAATTCGAGAGGATTTTCCGGAAATACGGAGACATTCGGGTGATTGCGGCGAACGCCCTTGGCGTTGACGGGCGCCGGGCAAGCGACCGGCAGAAAAAGGCATTTACCGATGCCTTTACCGGCTACATCTCGCGCAAGTATGGCAAGAGGTTCCGCGAGTTCATCGGCGGCCGTCTGGATGTCCAGTCGGTGCGCGCAATCCGCCGCGGCTATGACGTGCGGTCTATCGCCTATCTTCGTGGCACCGATCCTTTCGAGGTGAGCTTTCACGTTTCGGACAACAACCGGTTCTACAACCTCTTTATCGAGGGGGTGGACATGCTGCTGACGGAACGGACGGAGATCGGCGCGATGCTGGACAAGCGCCGTGGGGACATAGACGCCATGATCGCGGATTTGCGGACGTCAGGTTAAACACCGGTTGCTTGGCCAATGTGGAACGCGGGGGCGACGCTTCGGGCGCTTCGAGATGCCGGTGAACCAATGAACGTCTCATTCCATCGGTGAGCCGCTCAGGACAGGATGCATCGGCGCCATGAACGGACGTTGCGCGCCAGTGTCCCCGCTCATGGGACGGCGCAGCCCGCGTGCGGTCCTCAGGTGCTCCGGTTCCGGCTGTCTCAGTTCCCGCCGCCGAGAATATCGCGCAGAACCTGTTCTATCAGGGTTTCGCGGCGCCGTTGCTGTTCGGGTTCGGGCGCCGGGGCGGGTTGCGCCACAACCGGCGGTTCCGGTTCCAGCATGGGCAGGGATCTGGCCGGCAGCCCCTCGTGCACGCGCAACATGACCTCGTTCCAGATTTCCGCTGGCAAACCACTGCCCGTCACACCGGTCAGCGGCGTGTTGTCGTCATAGCCCATCCAGACGCCCGCGACGTAATCCGCGGTGAAACCGACGAACCATGCGTCGCGCGCCTCCTGGCTGGTGCCGGTCTTTCCAGCGACCGGTCGGTCAGGCAAGGCCGCGCGCCCGCCCGTTCCCTCGGTGACCACCTTTTGCATCATCCAGACCAGTTGTTGCGCCGCTTCGGTCCGGACCACCCGTTCCCCCATGCCGCCGCCGCTGCCCATGAGCGCCGCATCGTCGCCTTTCAGGCGCAATTCGCGCAGCCCGTAGGGTGTCACGGATGAACCGCCGTTCAGGATGCCCGCATAGGCGCCGGTCATCTCCAGCAATGTCGCCTCGGAGGCGCCAAGCGCAAGCGCCGGGGTGTCCACCAAATCCCGATCGATCCCGAAGTCGCGTGCAACCCGCAGCACAAGATCTCGTCCCACCGCCTCCGACACTTTGACCGCGGGGACGTTCAGCGACCGCTTCAAGGCCTCGGTCAGGGTGACGGTGCCGTAATGCTGGCGCGAATAATTCTCTGGGCACCATTCGCCGGAGCCGGCGATGTTCAGGCAGTAGGGCGCATCCTCGACCGTGTCGAAGGGCGAATAGCCCAGTTCAAGCGCCGTGGCATAGACGAATGGTTTGAATGCAGAGCCCGTTTGCCGCACCGCCTGCGTGGCCCGGTTGAACAAACCCGATGCATCGGTATCGCGTCCGCCGACCATGGCCCGCACGGCACCATCGGCGGACATGACGATGACCGCGACCTGGGCCTTGGATCCGGGTTTGACCTTTTCGGAAAAGATCTTGTTCACCGCGGCCGCAGTGGCGGCCTGCATCCGCTGATCCAGCGTGGTCTCGATCAAAACGTCTTCGGTCGTGTCGCGGGTAAAGAAATCCGGCCCCGACTGCATGACCCAGTCGGCGAAATACCCGCCGCGCATGCCGGATGCCCCATCTGACAGGGTGGCCGGGTTCGCCTGATACCGTTCCGCTTCTTCTTCTGTCAGATAACCCTGATCCGCCATCAGCCGCAGCACCGTAGCAGCCCGATCCTGACTGCGCGCAAGGTTGGAGGTGGGCGCAAGGGTTGAGGGGGCCGTCAGCAGCCCGGCCAGCATGGCCGCCTCTGCCGGGTTCAGCGCGGCAGCCGGTTTGGAGAAATAGCGCTGCGCGGCGGCCTCGGCGCCATAAGCCCCGCTGCCCATGTAGGCCCGGTTGAGATAGATGGAGAGGATCTCGTCCTTGGTGTATTTGGCCTCCATCGCGATGGCGTAGACCGCCTCACGCGCCTTGCGCGCCAGCGATGTTTCCCGGCAATCGGCGATATACTCTGCCTCGCTCTCCCAAACTTCGGGATCATAAACCACGCCCAGACACAGGAGTTTTGCGGTCTGCTGTGTGATGGTCGATCCGCCATGGCCGGAAAGGGGGCCGCGCCCCTCGCGCAGATTGATCCGGACCGCGCCGGCCACACCCCGTGGGCTGACGCCGAAATGCCCGTAAAAGCGGCGGTCCTCGGTGGCGACCACTGCATTCTTGAGGTGTTCGGACACGCTGTCCGCGGTCACAACGCCGCCGAACTGATCGCCGCGCAGCGCAAAGATCGCACCATCGCGATCTGTCAGCGTCACCGAACCGCGCGCCCGGCCATCCAGCAGCGTCGAGAGGTCGGGCAGAGTGCTGTAAACGTAAAGCACGGCACTGCCGAGGATCAGCGTCAGCACCACGGTCGCCGACAGCGTGGCACGCCAGACAATCCGCAGAATCCAGCGAATGACGCCGGACACAAAGCCGGAGATCCCGCCACGCCGTTGGCGGGCCGGTTTGCGTGCGCTGCGCTTCTGGCGCGCCGTTGTGGTCTTTGGCTTCGTCGATGCGGTGGCCCCGGCAGATGGATAGCGCCGGTCTGCCGCGAGTCGCTTGGACTTGCCTTTGGAAGAACTCATCAAATCTGCCCGTGCCGTGTTTTCTTTGGATGCGATCTTATCGCTTTCGCGCGGGAATGTTGACCATGCGAAGGCAGCACAGCCGTTTATTTTGAGATCAAATAGTAGGCGAAAAAATTATTAAGCCTAAAATATAATCAAAAATGCCCCGAAACCTACCCGGAATCTGGGTCGTGCCCTTCAAATCCGGGCCATCAATCCGTTTTGCTGCAAGTGCAAACGCGGGCGACGGCCTGCCAGACTGAAGGGGACAAAGGTGAAACTGATCATTGCAACGATCAAGCCGTTCAAGCTGGAGGAGGTGCGCGAAGCCCTCACCGGGATCGGCGTGCGCGGCATGATGGTAACGGAAATCAAGGGCTTCGGCTCTCAATCCGGCCATACAGAAATCTATCGCGGCGCCGAATATGCCGTGAATTTCGTGCCGAAAATCAAGCTGGAAATCGTCGTGTCGGAATCGATGGCCGATCAGGTGATCGAAACCGTGAAGAGCACCGCCCAGACCGGCAAGATCGGCGACGGCAAGATTTTCGTGCTGGACGTCGAACAGGCCGTTCGGGTGCGTACCGGCGAAACGAACGAAGACGCGCTCTGACGCGCACTTCAATCATGAGGGAAAAGGACATGAAACTTCTCAAGACGCTTGCGCCGGCCGCGCTTTTGCTGGCCATGCCGAGCATCGGCTTCGCGCAGGACGAGGCAGCCGCCGCGCCCGGCTTCGACGAAATCGGCCCCTACATCATGACCACCCTGCTGTTCTGCATGGCTGGTTTCCTGGTGTTCTTCATGGCGGCGGGCTTTGCGATGCTCGAAGGCGGTCTGGTTCGTTCCAAGAATGTCACCATGCAGATGACAAAAAACATCGCGCTCTATTCCTTTGCCGCGATCATGTATTGGCTCATTGGCTTCAACCTGATGTATCCCGGCGATGGCTGGACCGTCGCGGGCTGGGTCGGGCCATTCTTCTCGACCACAGTGCTTGATCCCGTAGGGGTTGCCGCTGCGGATGCTGCATTGGACTATGCCTCCATCGGGTCGGACTTCTTCTTCCAGTTGGTGTTCGTTGCCGCGACGGCCTCGATTGTTTCCGGCGCATTGGCCGAGCGGATCAAGCTCTGGCCGTTCCTGATCTTCGTGATCCTGCTGACCGGCGTGCTGTATCCGATTTCCGGCTCCTGGCAGTGGGGCGGCGGCTGGCTGTCCGAGGCGGGCTTCTCCGACTTCGCAGGCTCGACCGTTGTGCACTCCGTCGGGGGCTGGGCCGCGCTGGCCGGTGCCATCGTGCTGGGACCGCGTCTTGGCAAATACGGCAAGGACGGCAAGGTTACACCCATGCCCGGCTCCAACCTCGCGTTGGCGACACTGGGCACGTTCATCCTTTGGCTGGGCTGGTTCGGGTTCAATGGCGGCTCGCAACTGGCCATGGGTACCGTTGGTGACGTCTCCGACGTGAGCCGCATCTTCGCGAACACCAACATGGCCGCCGCCGCCGGTGCCGTGACAGCCCTGATCCTGACGCAGATCCTTTATAAGAAGCCGGACCTGACCATGGTGCTCAACGGGGCCTTGGCCGGTCTGGTGTCGATCACGGCAGAGCCGCTTGCGCCCACTCTCTTCGGTGCGCTGTGGATCGGTGCCATCGGTGGTGTCATCGTGGTCTTTGCGGTGCCGATGCTGGACAAGCTCAAGATCGACGATGTCGTCGGCGCGATCCCGGTGCACCTGTTCGCGGGGATCTGGGGCACCATCGCCGTGGTCTTCTACAACGGCGATGCGAACCTGATGACGCAGCTGACGGGCATCGTTGCCTATGGTGTGTTCACCTTCGTCGGGTCCCTGATCCTGTGGTTCATCCTCAAGGCAGTCATGGGCATCCGTGTCAGCGAGGAGGACGAGATCAACGGCCTCGACATGTCAGAGCTTGGCATGGAGGCCTATCCGGAGTTCTCCAAGGGCTGAGGTTCTCCTTCCACTCAGTTCTTGTGACCACTGGCCCGGGCGTGAAAGCGCCCGGGTTTTTTATCGTCTCAGTGCAAGAAAATGCTGTCAGAAAGTTGCTGCGGAACATCGGCACCCATCCGGCCCGTGACCAGAGACAGCGTTTGCAAGACGCGTTTGCATCTTTGAGGGCGTTCATGCCGCCGCAGCGCCCCTTGAGTCCGGCGGCCCGGGGAATTCCCGAAAAATCGCATGCCCACCCAACATGCTCAGGTCGGATTGGCTGATATGCGGACGTTCACTGGTCCCGTTCGATTTCGCGTTCCAGCCTTTGACGGGCGATGACTTCGTTCCGTTCCGCCTTGCGGTCGGCCTTCAGCGCGTCCTCGACAAAGTCCAGATGCGCTTCGACCGCGCCGCGGGCCCCCTCCGGATCGCGCATTTGCAGCGCGTCATTTATGGCGCGGTGCTGTGAAAGGAGACTGTCGCGCGTCGTCCGCTGCCGGAACATGATCTGACGGTTATAGAACACGCCCTCGCGAAGCAGCTGATACATCGACCGCATCATGTGCAGCATGATGACGTTATGGCTGGCCTCGATGATCGCAAGGTGAAATTCCGCGTCCAATCCGGCCTCTTCGGCGGGATTTCGTTTGGTATGGGCGGCTTCCATCTTGGCGAAGACTGCCGCAATGACGGCCAGATCCGTATCGGTGCCAAAGGTCGCCGCGCGTTCGGCGGCCAGCCCCTCCATGTCGCGGCGGAAGGAAAGATAGTCGAACACCGCCTCATCATGGCTGGAAAACAGCTCTATCAACGGTTCTGAAAAGGCCGATCCCAGAACATCGGTGACAAAAATGCCCGCACTGGCCCTTGCGGTCAGTAGACCGCGGGCCTGCAATTCCGATACCGCTTCGCGCAGGGATGGCCGCGATACACCCAGTTGCTCTGACAGGTCGCGTTCAGAGGGCAGGCGTTCACCGGGCCGCAATACGCCGCGCAGGATGAGCTGTTCGACCTGCCGCACAACCGTCCGGGACAGTTTTTCCGGCTGAACTTTCTGGAAGGGCATCGCGGGCTCCTGCATGCGGTAAGACTTTCTTACCAAAGCCGCCCCGCAATTGGAAAGCCCCTACCAGCGCGTCAACGCGGCCTCGTCCTCATCGCGGGCCGAGACCCACTCTGCCGATGCCGGGCCGTGTTCCTTTTTCCAGAAGGGCGCGCGGGATTTCAGATAGTCCATCAGGAATTCCGCCGCCTCGAACGCGTCCTTGCGGTGTGGCGCGGCGGTGGCGACCATCATGATCTGCTCGCCCGGGGTCATCCGGCCATAGCGGTGGATGACCAGCGCATCGCCAAGGTTCCAACGCGACACCGCCTCTTCGGCAATGGTTTCAAGGGCTTTTTGCGTCATGCCCGGGTAATGCTCGATCTCCATCGCCTCCAAGCCGCCGCCGGCAAGGTCACGGACGATGCCGGTGAACGTTACCACCGCGCCCATGTCATGCCGGCCATTGGCAAAGGCCGTGGCCTCGGCGCCAAAATCGAACGGGGTTTCCTGAACAACGATCCGCATGGCGTTCAACCGCCAGTCATGGGTGGGAAAAAGGCGACTTCGCGCACGCCGTGAAGGGGCGCATCGAAATCCGTGAGTTCCTGATCGACGGCCACACGCAACGCGCTCAGGTCCTCGAAGGCGGCCTCATAGCGCGCTTCGCGGCTGCGCAGCTCCGCGACAAGATCGGCGACGGTCGCGGCCTCTGTCGTCACCGTTTCGCGCGGCAGGCCGATGCGTTCGCGCACCCAGGCAAAATACAGAACGTCCATCTCAAGCGTATTCCCTGTCTGAGACATGATCTTTTCCTCTGTCATGGCGCAGCATCGTTGGTCAAGATCGGCGGCGCATCCGCTGCCCCTGAGAAAGGCCGTTTCAGCGTTCTTCCCTGAGATGCGGCGTCGCCTTGCGGAAGTAATCCCAGCCGGTCACCAGTGTCAGCGCCGCCGCCACCCAGAGCAGCACGAGGCCGACCTGACCGGCCCAGATCATGCCGTGATATTTCCAGCGCAAACCCACTTCGTCCGATATCTCGCCAGTGATCACCTGACCGATGATCTCACCGTCCATCCCCAAGCTCGACATGACCAGATAGTGTTCGAAGACGCCCTGCGCAAACAGCACGGCAATGGCGATCATCTGCGCCGTCGTCTTCCATTTGGCCAGTTTGGTGACCTTCAGCGTGCCGGCGGTGTCGCCGAGAAATTCCCGAAGGCCCGAGACAAAGACCTCCCGGAAGAGGATGAAGGTGGCGGGCAGCACAAGCCACGGCGACATCGACGAATAGCCGACGATCACCATCAGCGCGATGACCACCATCGCCTTGTCGGCGATCGGATCCAGCATCGCGCCCAGCTTGGTTTCCTGCCGCCAGCGCCGGGCAAGATGCCCGTCGAGCCAGTCCGTGATCGCGGCGGTCAGGAACAACAGGAGCGCCGCCCAATCTGCCACCGGACGGGAGAAATACAGGAACATGATGGCTACGCCGGGGGCGGCGAGCAGACGCAGGGTGGTCAGGATGTTGGGCAGCGTCAGTTTCATCGTCGCCTTCCTATCCGTTTCTTGGGCAAGGGGAAAGGCTGCAAGCGGCCACGGGTGCGCCCGATCGGGCAAGATGGATCACAGGGCGCGGGACGCGGGACGGTGTGGGGCAAATCGGCAAAGCCTCATGGCAGCATGTCTGGACCTCTGGCGGGTGGCGGAAGGGCATGCATGGCGGGATCGCAATGCAGATTGGCCGGGTAGGACCCATGCGCCGGACCTTGCTCCGCCATGGGCCCCTCGGCCCCCGCTCTGTGATGGATGCCTCGGGCCGCCGGTCAGTGGCTGTTGGGGCGGAGTATCCCTGCCGCTGGACGCAGTGGCGCGGGCAAGCGCGGGGTCCGGAGAGGTGGTTCATCCGGCGTCTGCGCGCGCGGTGAGGCGGGTGACAAATGCCTCTCGGGCGATGGGCAGCGGTCTGTCGCGCAACTCATGCGCCAGGCGATTTTCCATGAAATAACCGGTGGTTGCAAGTGCCCTTGCGATCTCGGTATCCGTCGCGTCGCCTTGTCCCAGAAGCACCGGGGGCAGGGGCAGCAGGCGGTCGGCCCACTCCCCGGCACCTTGACGTGTCACCGCGCGGCCCGAGCGGGGCGAGACATGGGTCAGCCCCTCCGTTGCGCCGGTGACCGCGCAGACCGACAGATCGAGGCCAAATCCCATGTCCTCGAGCAGCGCGAGCTCCCATTGCAGATAGGCCAGCGGCCAGACATCGGGGCGGTCCAGCAGGTCCAGCAGTGCCTCCGAGCGGGCGTAGAGCGCGGGATGCGGTTCCCGGTCGGGCAGACAGAAGGCCAAGAGCGCGGTGACCGCGTTCAACCCGGCCAGCGCCAGACGGTCCGCGAAGGCCGCAGCGGCGCGCGAGCGTTGCGGTTCGGCGGTGAAGCTGCCGATGTGATCCTCCAGCCGGGCGCGCCAGGCGAGGTCGAGTTGCGCGCCCGGTTGCAGGTGCGGGGCGAGCTTGCGCGACGTGCCGCCGCGCAGCACGCCGGAGTGGCGGCCGTGTTCGGCCGTGAACACCTCGATGATCAGAGATGTCTCGCCGTGTTTTCGGGTGTTGAGAAGTATGCCGGTGTCGCGCCAGTCCATGTGTCAAGGCTGTGCCGAGTGCCCGGGGGATGCAAGGGCGGGAACGGTGCGCCGTGAGTATTTCTGGAGAGAAGAAGCCGGCGAGGGCAGGGCCGCTTGCCGGGCGTGCGGGACCGGGCCGGGGCAGGAGGATCCGATCAGGCGAGGGACGGGTCGTCGAGCAGGTGACGGCCCTGCCGGTCCTCGACCTCGATCACCCAGAGATCGGGGTCAAAGCTGCGCTGGCGTGCGATCGCGGCATCCACATCGGTTTCAGGGCCGGTGGTCAGGTCTGTCCAGCGGCGATCGCCCGTTGCCAGGTCGAAACCGCGGGTGAAGGCGCGGGCCGTTCCGTCGAGCGTGTTGAGCTTTACCAGCACGGCGCCGGCGGTGTCGTCGCCATGCGCGGTGACGAAGGCGGGGATGTCGTTCAGGCGCAGGCGGGCAAGATAGGCGTCGATCCAGAACCGGCTGGTCAGCCGCGTCATCAGGCGTTGCCGTCGCGGAAATCGAGGCCCATCTCCGAATAACGCTCTGCCTCATCCAGCCAGTTTTCACGGACTTTCACTTGCAGGAACAAGTGGATGGGACGGCCGAGGAAGGCGGTCAGTTCCTCGCGCGCGGCCTTTGATATCGCCTTGATCGTCTCCCCCTTGTGGCCGAGGATGATGCCCTTGTGGCCGTCGCGGGCGACATAGATCATCTGGTCGATCCGGGCCGAGCCGTCCTTGCGGTCCTCCCAGCTTTCGGTTTCCACGGTCAGTTGGTAGGGCAGTTCCTGATGCAGCCGCAGGGTCAGCTTTTCGCGGGTGATCTCTG
>CAZRZN010000026.1:25300-28789 GCA_964604565.1 uncultured Rhodobacterales bacterium | reverse complement strand
GCCAAAGAGCCGGACATTACCGCAACGCTTTCTTCGCCCATCGCCGGTGCTGTTCTGCTCTGGCCATATCTGCCCCGTTATGTGGATCGTCTGTCAAAGACGACCGGATGGGCACAAGACGAAACGCGGGTTCTGGCTGTGGCGCAATTGGCGCAGCTATTGGGCGGACCGATGCCAGAGGCGGACATGGCCCTGTTGAAACTGTTGCTTGGCGTGCCATGGCGCGCGCCGCCCGCAGCCCCCCGCAACGATCCGGACGTTGCCGAACTGGACCGCGCGCTGTTGCGGGCCGTGCTCAGCAATTGGCCGCGCATGGGCGGCACCAGCCCGGCGGGATTGGTCGAGGCCTTCCTGTGCCGTCCCGGCCTTCTACGACTGGAAAGGGAAGCAAATCATTTGAAGGTGGAGCCGCGCGCCTATGACATGCTGCTCGATCAACTGCCATGGGCACTCTCCACTATCCGGCTGGGCTGGATGACGCGGCCGCTGTTGGTGACATGGCGTTGACTCGGGCAGGCCAGACGACCGGTCATCTGACCACCGAGATGGCATGGATCGAGGCCTGTGTCCTTGAGGCAATGCGCCGCCATCTCGAAGGATCGCAGGACGGTCCCCCGGCTCCGCCCCCGGCGCCGGAACCCCTGCACGCGCTTGATCCGGTCGCGCGCACTGTGGTCGCGCTGGCGCTTGCCCCGCATCTGTGCCCGGAGGCGCTGGACCCCCTGTCGATCCGCAATCCGGTGCTGGACCGGCCCTATTCGGAAACCGGCCTGACCGCGACGGGTGCGCCCAGTGCGGGCACGGCCGCGTTTCTTCTGGGCGGCGGGGTCGCGATGCGGCTGACCGTGGCAGAGGCATTGCGCCGCCCGCCGCTGGCCGAATGGATCAGGCCCGGCGCATCGCCGCTTGCCGCGCCACTTGAGATCGCGCCGCACGCGCTGCGTCTTTTGACAGCCGGCGCTTTGCAGGACAGGCCGCATCTGCCTGCGGAACGACTGACCACGCGGCTCGGGTGGGAGGATCTCGTGCTTCCCTCCGCCACGCGCGAACAGGTGGACGATCTGCTGGCATGGCTGGACCATGGCGCGGGCATTCTCGCGGACAAGCTGCTGGGGAATGCCTTGCCCGTGGGCTACACATGCCTGTTTCACGGCCCGCCCGGCTGTGGCAAGACACTGACCGCGGCGCTTCTGGGCCAGCGCACAGGGCGCGAAGTCTGGCGTGTGGACCTTGCAAACACCGTGTCGAAATGGATCGGCGAGACGGAAAAGAACCTCGCGGCCCTGTTCGATCTGGCCGAGGCGCGCGACACGATCCTGTTCTTTGACGAGGCCGATGCGCTCTTTTCCAAACGCACCGAGGTCGGCGGGGCAAACGACCGGCATGCCAATCAGGAAATCGCCTATATCCTGATGCGGATCGAGACGTGCCCCGGCCTTGTGATCCTTGCGAGCAATCTGCGCTCCAATATCGACGCCGCCTTTACCCGACGGTTTCATGCGGTAATCCCGTTTCCACAGCCCGGCCCGGAGGATCGCGGGCGATTGTGGCGCAGGCTGTTGTCCGATCCCGCACGACTGGCAAGCGATGTGGATCTCGGCGCGCTGGCCATGAAATGCGATCTTGCGGGGGGTGGCATCGTCAACGCGGTGCGTCACGCGGCGCTATGTGCGGCGCGCGACAGTCGTCGGCACCTCACGAATGACGATCTACAGACGGCGATCCAACGCGAATACCGCAAGGCCGGGCGACTGAAAAGGAACGAGGCATGATCGATCTGGCCCTTGGATATCTTGTCAGTCGGCTGGACGGACATCTCCAAAAGGAATTCGAATTCCAGGGGCCTGCCGTCACATTGGCGACCCCCGGCAAGACCGGCGCGGGGGACAGCCCGCCCGAGGGGCTGATCCTGTCGCTTTTGCAGGCCACCCGCGACCCTTCCGCGCCCCACGGCATCCTGCAAACCGAAGTTTCGGGCACCACGGCGATCCGCCGCCTGCCTGCGCTGGCCTTGAATGTTCAGGTCCTGCTGGCCGCGAATTTCGATGATCGCTACGAGGAAGGGCTGGCCGCCCTCTCCAGTGCCTTGGGCTTTTTTCAGGCCAATCCGGTCTTTGGCAAGGACGCGCAGACTGATCCCCTGCCCGCGCCGATGCGCAAGCTTTCCATCGAACTGGCCAGCCTGTCCCTGCAGGATCTGACAGGCCTCTGGTCGGTCATGGGGGGGCGGTTTCTGCCGTCCGTGGTCTATCAGCTTCGGCTCGTGATGATCGATCCCGCCAAGGTGCAGCGTCAGGACGGCATCGTGCAGGAAATCGGCATCGACCTTGCCCGCAGCAAGGACAAGGGCGAAGCCTGAGACGCCTTTCAACCCGGAGGCGGATCGTAGGACACATGAACGTCGTCCGCACTGTCCGCTTCGATCCATCCCTTGATCGCGTCCTCGACACTGATCTTCCCCGCCATCAAATTCCCAATCGGCGCTGCGGTTTGCTCGACAAGCGTCAGTCCACGACCGACCAACCCGTGCAGCAACGGGTCCGACAGGGGCGCGGCTCCAAGGTCGAGGCCGACGCGCATCCCCAGATCTCCGGTCTCTACATCAAATAGGAAACATCCTGTCTCAAGCCGCAGATTGATCTCGGCGACGAAAGACGCAAGCGCATCGGGGTCGACCTCAGGCGCCGGCTTTGGCGCGGCGGCGTGAAATACCACGCGGTCCCGATCCTGCCAGAGCCACAACCGGCAGGTCCAGACCTGCGGATCGATCTGCAACGCAAAGCGCAGGACCGGCGCGGTTTCATGCCGCTCGACCCGCCAGCCCAATCGACCGAAATAGGCCAACGCTTGCGCCATATAGTCGGCGGAGGGCGTTTCGGCGTAGGGGTTGAGGATCATGGAATGGCTTTCGTTGCGGCAACGCCGTCAGGGTTGTTTTTTGGGCGGCATCGGTGGCGGGGCGGGAATGCCTGCCGATGACGAAGACACGGATTTGGGCACACTGAAAAAGTCTTTGGGAAATCCGCTGTCGATCATCTGCTTGACGAAATTAACTCTGGAACCTGTGGATGTGAGTTTATGATAGGCTTCTCGGAGCAGGCTTTCCGGCAAACGCTTCAGGTTGTCATGCACCCTGACATCTTTCTTGGTTGAAAGCCGATACTGTTTGTCCGTGTATTTCAACAGGTATTCGCCGCGAATGCGATTGTCATAAGCCCCAAGTTCCTGCAGAGCGTCCGGCTTTGACGTGGTTCCCTTGTGGTCTGCAAGCGTTGGCATGGCCGTTGCCAAGGCGTGTTGCACCGGATCATCCATCAATTGCAGGGTCGGCACACCGCGCATCTCGACCACCATCAACCGCTTACCAGGATCGTTGCCGTAACCCTGCCCGTCCCAGATGGTCGGCATCAGATACACGCCACGCCCTTGGGTCGACGTCACGAAAGCCGTCCCCTCAAACAGCGACGGGGCGTCAATGAAATGCTTGAT
>CAZRZN010000026.1:12008-25200 GCA_964604565.1 uncultured Rhodobacterales bacterium | reverse complement strand
GTTGAGTGGCGTTTTGCAAGCGAGCGGTTCAGCATCATTTCGGCCTGACCTTGGCCAAGGGATGCGCCAATGGCCTGAAACTCTGCCCCGGCCTTGATCCGGCGCTTGCCCTGATGACGGATAACGACGGAATCTGCGGAACTGAACGACGCGGCCTGCACCGCCCGATCAAGCGCTTCGATCAGCACCCTGTCCCGTTCCGTCAAGGTGGTCAGGTTCAGCCGTGTGACGGAAAGCTCCTTGACCAACGTATCGCCAAGACTGGCGCTGTCCTTCGGGCGCCCCACTGGCAGCGTTGCGGCAAGCATGGATTTGTACTCGGTCGACAGGAAATAGTCGGGAAACACCGACGGCTTGCCCGGAGCAGTCAGGATGCCCGCGAAATCGGCAGGCGCCATCGGGGCAAGGTTTTGCGGGTGCGAATATTCCATCCCCGGCCTGTCCGGGTCCATATAAAAACGGACACCCCGGGTTTCAGCCGCCTTGAACACCTCGTAAAAGCTATGGTCGCGGTTGGCCATCATCCAGCCCGCCAGCGCCAACCGCAGCGCCTGCTTGTCTGGCGTGGACCGAACGCCAAGATAATGACCCGCCTGCATCATGAGGTCGGTGGATCCGGAAATGCCAGCTTCCAGCCGGGCCTTGATCTTGGCCGCCTCCCGCGTGGTGACGGATCCGGGGGTGACGTCGAAATACTCTCCGCCCTGTTGCCATGGGATCTTGGCCCCACCAGCAAGGGACGCGGGATAATTGGTTATGTCTGCTATTTTTGTCGGCGGCGTCTTAGAAAGCGCCATCAGCAGATGCGATTCCGCCATCGTCAAACCGCTTGGTGAGGCAGGATGGGGAGGCCTGAACGCGTCAAGTTCTGCTTTGGTCACCAGACGCTGTTGTCCTACTGTCAGGTTTTTGCTTGCGTCAGACTCCCGGTCACTATTTGCGCTCTTGGTTTCAGGAGAAATAACAAGCACCGCGCTTTGGCCATCGGGCAAGTTGTCGAAAACCTCTCGATCAACCAGAGCGGGCAACCCTTCGTTGAATTTCTTCGTCCATTTCACCTTTTCTTGTCGTGAAACGCTTTCGAGATGTCCGAGATCCTCTTTGGATAGACTTTTGATATTGAGGTCCAGACCCGAGGCTGCCGCAAATCCCGGCGTCAGTGTTTTCTTCCTGTCTTGCGTTATGACGGTCGCATGGGTGTTCTTGGGATCACTATAGCGATGCCGTGTCTGAATCCTCTGATCAGAAGCTGGATCGCCTCTTGCGGCGCGGGCCATCTCTGCCTGCGCCAGCCTGAGCCATTTCGCGAGATTGTTGTTGCGGACCGCATTGTAGACAATCTTTAGTTTGCTGCGCAGCGGGTAACTGTTCGACGCATCCGCGAACAATCGTCTGATGTTATCCGCGGCCATAAAGAACGCGCCAAAATAGTTGTCGCCACTGCTCCAGCCCAACTCCTCCTCGTAGACTTGGGCTTGGGCCGTCGATGTGTGAACGGCCCAAGCATCAAGGATTTGTCTGACCCGCGAGAGCAGGTAATTCACCATAGCGGCGACCGTTGGGCTGCGTGCGATGCGGATCGCCATCCCTGTTTCGAAAGCGAGGGCCTGACGCGCATATTCCGCCTCTGCCATGATATCGACACGGTGCCGGTCGATATCCGCGAGGTCCGCATAGGCATATTGGATCGGCGCAGACCGGTTCAGCGTGGCGCGCCGCAGTTGCGTTGGCGGGGTCCGCCCGGACGCACCAAGTGCCCGGGCACCCATGACCGTCGCCTCTTGTTCGAGGCTCGGGTCGTCGTTGATGGCAATGCCCCCGGCGCGGTATGTCGGCGCGACACGTCCCTGCGCCTGTTGCACGACGTGCCAGGCCTCATGCGGAAGAAGATGCGCCTGCCCCGGGCCAAGGTGAATGTCCGCCCCCTGTGCATGGGCCAATGCGCCAAGCCGCCCGGGTTCGGACGAATTGTAATGGACGCGGACATCCTGCATCGACAGACCCGACAGATGTTCGATCCCTGCGCTCAGCGGTTGCGGAAGGCCAGAGGCCGCGGCTGCGCGAGACTGGAGTTGTGCAACCGGTGACGCGGCAGCCTTGGCATCTGCCGCAGTCGCCAAATCGGCCAGTTGCGCGGTGCCCGGCGATGCCGTCCCTGTCGACGCAAGCGGGGCGACGGATTGCGCCTGTCGCGGCGCATTGGCACGCCCTTCTGGTTTCTGCTGCTGCGACTTGCCTTGGTACACCCATCACCCTCCGCCGATCTCGCCCCATCCCGACCTGCGGGATCGTCACGCAGCAGGGGCCGTTCCTGCACCGGTTGGCCCGAAACGGTTGCAAGGATGTGACCCCCGCTTTCCATTCCCAGTTGCCTGTGAGTGAAGCTTTTCACGCATTGCGATTCTAGACAATGGCGCGCGTCCGGGACTGCCGCTCTCTCAAACCCGCTCCTTTCCGGCAGCCGACCACGGGGGGCCGCCGCATGGTGGCGTCCGAAGCCGCTTTGGGAACGTCAAATGCAGATAAGACATGACCTTCAGGATCGCGTCGACTCGCCTCGGAGACAGAGAAACGCGACCAGCACGGACGCCAAAGGGACAGTGTTGTGCCTGCCATGCAGGAAAACCACAGCCGCCTGCGCCACGGTTCGTCACCGGAAGGCCGGGTCAGCGGTGAAATCGGATCGCGGGCCTTGCTCGGCACCTTACCGGATGTTGGCCGGTTGCGTGGGGATCATGGTTATGACGCGTCGCCGCCGGTCAAAGGCTGGCCTTGCCGGTCTGTCGGAGTGCGTTGCCGGGCGCGGATGATCTTGACCCGCCGGCCTCCAGAGGGAACAGGACGGCGCGGAAGGCCGAAAACAACTCCGCCTGAGAGCCGATCCTCAGTTTGGCATAGATATTCTGCCGGTGAATCCGGGCGGTGCCCGCCGAAATCCCCAAGGTCCGGCCGATGGCTGCCGCAGAATGCCCCTGCAACGTCAGCGCTGCAACCTCACCTTCACGACCGGTAAGCGCGCCGTCGCCAAGCTGGCGGCAGGCCGCCAACATGGCGTCACGCCCCCGCACTTCGGCCGTATGGGAAAGATCCGACCATTGGTGCTTGCAAGCCGATTCGACGATCGGCCAAAGCGCAGCCAGTTTGCGAACATCGACCGCGCTGAAGCGCTTTTCAAGCCGCATGAGCGAGACGACAATCACCGTCCCGTCGCCGATCTCCACAAGGAATGCGATCTCCTCGGCCAGTCCTGTCTGCTTGTAGTAACTGTCGAAATACTCGCTTTGAAAGAACCGGTCCGGTGCGACCTCGGACATGCGCCAGAGGCCCGTCCTCGCCGGGGCCAGACTCGCGAGAAAGAAAGGATCCAGAAGATAAGGCCCCTCGATATAATCCGCGACGTGCAAGTCATTGCGATCAGGCGGAAAATCATCGAACAGGGCTAATGGCCGACTAAAGCCGCGATACCCGAAAATCACGATGAAATCGGTGGCTGCCACGTGCCGCAAAAGCGCGGCGAGTGTGTCCGGCATGTGGCTGTGACCAAGCGCCCCGATCAATCTTCCACAAGGTTCGGCAAGGCTGCTCAAAAATTGCTCTCCCGTTGCAAACGGATCTTGCGCATTTCGAACGCACCAAGATTTATCTTTACATTCGATCATTCCCGTATTTTTCTGCCGTCGTCAAGCATATGAGGGATTATGGGAAATTCAGCGAAATTCACGCATGACCCGGCATATGACGAGACGTCGCAACCGACGACGCCGCGCGCCGTGGCAGAGTTGGCGTCCGCGTCAAAGAAGTTCGGCGACGTTCATGCCGCACGTGACCTGAATCTCCGCATCGCGGAGGGGGAGTTTCTGTCCTTCCTCGGGCCATCGGGCTGCGGCAAGACAACGGCCCTGCGCATGATCGCGGGGTTCGAGACACCCACCAGCGGCGACGTTTTGATCGACGGCGTGGCGGTCAACGACAAGCCCGCCTATGAACGGCCCGTGAACATGGTTTTCCAGAACTACGCGCTGTTTCCACACCTGACGGTGTCGCAGAATATCTCCTTTGGATTGCGCCAGCGGCGGCCAAAACCGGGCACCGGGGAATTGCGCCAGAAGGTCGCCAAGGCACTGGAGACCGTGCGCCTCTCCGGCTACGAAGAGCGGCGGATCTGGGAAATGTCCGGTGGACAGCAACAGCGCGTGGCGCTGGCGCGCGCCATCATCAACGAACCCAAGCTGCTTTTGCTGGATGAACCGCTTGCAGCGCTTGACCGCAAGCTGCGCAAGGAAATGCAGGTCGAGCTTCAGGATCTGCAACGCACACTGGGCATCACCTTCATCCTCGTGACACATGATCAGGAAGAAGCGCTTTCGCTGAGCGACCGCATCTGTGTCATGCGAGCAGGGCAGATCGTGCAGATCGGCTCCCCGCAGGAACTCTATGATCGGCCACAGACGCGCTACGTCGCCGATTTCGTCGGAACGTCGAATTTCTTCGACGGCACGGCAACGGCCATCGAAAACGGCATGGCCTCGATGACATTGTCCGGCGGCCTCAAGATCCGCGCTCAGGCGACCGACCGGGTGTCCCCGGGAAAGCCGGCCTCCGTCTGCCTGCGCCCCGAACACGTCAAGCTGCATCGCGACACATCCGGCGACGGCATCGCGGTCACCGTGCAAAACCGGATATTCCTCGGCGAGCACACGGAATATGTCGTCAGATCGGACGCGCTCGGCGTGATCACGGTGCTGTCGCCGGGGCAGAACGAACGTGCCGAAGGCGCGCTGTCGCCGGGCGACAAGGCGCGCATCACTTGGGACGAAACCACCGCGCTTGCCCTGGAACCGGACTGACGGGCGGCAATCTCAACTCAACAGCAGGGAGAAAAGAGAGATGGACAACCACGACAACGGATATCTTCCGAAGAAGAAATTCCTTGAGGAACTCATGCGCTACAAGCGCGGGTCGGTCACGCGGCGCCATTTTCTCGGGGTTACGGGACTGGGAACGGCCTCGGCGGTTCTTGGCGCGGCGCTGCCGGGCCTGCGCCCGCAACCGGCCTTTGCGCAGGACATCGGCGACCGCGTCGTTTTGGCGACATGGCCGAACTATCACAACCAGTCGAACTTCGATCTTTTCACCGACCAGACGGGCGCCTTTACGATGGTCAACGTCTTCGGGTCGAACGAGGAAATGCTGGCCAAACTTCAGGCCGGCGGCAGCGGCTGGGACGTGTTCGTGCCGACCAACTACACAATCTCGACCTATGTCGACGAAGACCTGATCGAACCGCTCGATCTGTCGAAGCTGCCGAACTACAACCCCGATACGGTCATCACGGAATTCTCCGACGCGGGCATCGTGGACGGAACGGTCTATGCCGTGCCGAAGAATTGGGGCACGACGGGCATGGCGGTGAACACCAGCCATGACGGCGGCACCCCCTTCACCACGTGGAAGCAGTTCTGGGACCGCACGATGGACGATTATTCGGGCCGGACCATGGTGCATGACTACCAGCTCACAACCATCGGCAACGCGCTGAAATACTTCGGCTACTCGTTCAACTCCAACGACGAGGCGGAATTGGCCGAGGCCGAAAAGCTGATGATCGAGGCCAAGCCGCATCTCTTCGCGATCACCTCGGACATCCAGCCGGCGATGCGGTCGGGCGATGCATGGCTGACCATGGCATGGACCGGCGACGGCAAGCAGCTGAACCGTGACAATGCGGACATCGCCTATGTCCTTGGCAAGGAAGGTGGCGAGCTCTGGTCGGATTATTACGCTGTGCCAAAGGGCGCGCCACATCGCGACGCGGCCTATGCCTTGATCAATTTCCTGATCGATCCGGAGGTCAACGCGCGCGAGGCGCTTGCCCATGGCTATCCGCTGGCGGACGAACGTGCCAACGCGCTGCTGCCGGAGGAGGTTCTCAACGATCCGATCCTCTATCCGGAGCAGGAGTTGTTCGATGCGCTTGAATTCGCGGCGGCACAGACACTGACCAACGAATTGCGCGGTGAAATCCTCGCGCGGTTCAAGTCGGCCTGATCGAAGCGGGGCGGGAGGCACGATGACCCAAAGAGATAGAAATTGGTTGCTTCTCGCCCCGTGCGCGGCGTGGTTCCTTGTCATGCTGGTATTGCCGCTGATCGTGGTCTTCGTGTTCAGCTTTGGCGACAGGGGACCCGCCGGCGGCTATGTGCCGGATTTCTCACTGGACAATTACGCAGCACTTCCGACCCGCCTCACGGCGTTCCAGAACACGCTGATCCTTGCGCCCCTCGGCACGTTCATCGCGATGCTGATCGCCTATCCGCTGGCCTATCAACTGGCGCTGCGCACCGATCCGCGATGGAAAACGGTGCTGCTGGTTCTGGTGATTGTCCCGTTCTGGACGTCGATCCTGATCCGCAGTTACGCGTGGCTTTACATTCTGGGCGGCAACGGCCTGCCCGCGCTGCTGGACGCGCTTGGCATCGAGGGCGTTCGATTGATCTACACGCCCTTCGCCGTCACGGTCGGGATCATCTACGGCTACCTTCCCTTGATGGTTTTTCCGATCTACGTCGCGCTGGAAAAGCTGGATATCCGATTGCTGGAGGCGGCCTCGGATCTGGGCGCGCGGCCATGGGCAACCTTTGTGCAGGTGACGTTGCCGATGTCGCTCAGCGGGATCGCCACCGGCTGTCTTCTGGTGTTCATCCTCTTGATGGGGGAGTTCCTGATCCCGATGCTTCTGGGTGGCGGCAAGGTCTATTTTGTCGGCAACGCGCTGGTCGACCTGTTCGTGCAGTCACGAAACTGGGCCTTCGGCTCGGCCATCGCCGTGACCCTCATCGTGATCATGCTCGTTTCGGTCACCATCTACATGCGCCTCATCGCGCGGCTCAGCCGCCAGCGCGATGACGTTGCCCTTATGTAAGGAGCCGCCGGGATGCGCCTGTATTCCTTTGCCGTCTACCTGTTCCTTTATATCCCGATCGGGATCATCGCGCTGTTCAGCTTCAATGCCGGACGCCATGCCAGCGATTTTCAGGGGTTTTCAACGCAGTGGTATGGACGAGCCCTGAACAACCCTTTCGTCATGGACGCGCTTGAAACAAGCCTGATCGTCGCCTTCGTCTCTGCAACATTGGCCAGCGTGTTCGGCACGATGGCCGCTGTTGCGCTGCACGGCATGCGCGGCCCGGTGCGCGTCGTTTTCGATGCGCTCATCTACATCGCGGTCATGATCCCCGGCATCGTGATCGGGATCGCGACGCTGATTGCGCTGGTCACGGTCTTCGATCTTGTGAATCCGCTTCTTGCCGCCACATGGCCGGAGGATGCGCAACCGCCACAACTGGCCATGGGAATGATCTCCTTGATCGGGGCACACACCATGTTCACGATGGCGCTTGTGGTGATCATCGTGCGCGCGAGGCTGGTATCGCTGGACGCCACCCTGCGCGAAGCGGCGGCGGATCTCTTTGCCACGCCGATGGGCACCTTCCGTCAGGTGACGTTGCCACTGATCGCACCGGCGATCCTGGCGGGTTTCCTGCTGAGCTTCACCTTCAGCTTCGACGATTTCATCATCGCCTTCTTCGTCGCCGGATCCGAGACGACGCTGCCGATCTACATCTTTTCGTCCATCCGCCGCGGCATCACGCCGGAAATCAATGCCATCGGCACCATGGTGATGATCGCCTCGCTGGTCTTGCTGATCATCGCGCAACTGATCCTGCGCCGGCAGGACCGGACATGATACAACCGCGACAGGAGGGTTGCCATGCTGCTTGAAGACCGCGTTGCTTTCATCACCGGCGCCGGGTCCGGGATCGGCGCCGCAGGGGCCCGCGCCCTCGCCGCCGAAGGGGCGTTCGTGGTGGTATCGGACAGGGATCTGACCGCGGTCAAGACGGTCGCCGCCACCATCACCGAAAGGGGCCAAAAGGCAGAGGCCATCCATCTCGACGTGACCGACGATGCGGCCCTGCGCGGTGCGATCGCCGCGGCCGCCGAACGCCACGGTCGGCTTGACGTGCTGCACAGCCACGCAGGATATCAGGTCGAAGGGCCTCTCGAAGATGTGGCCGTCTCCGAACTGGACATGTCCTGGGCGCTGAACGTGCGCGCCCATTTCGTGGCGGCCCAAGCGGCGCTGCCCGCCATGCGCGCACAGGGCAAGGGCAGCATCATCGTCACCTCGTCCAATTCCGGCGTGCAATACGACCGCGGCATGATCGCCTATGCCACCACCAAACATGCGTCCCTCGCGATGACGCGACAGATGGCGGCGGACTATGCGCAGGAAAACATCCGTTTCAACGCGCTTTGCCCGGGATTCATCGACACGCCGTTCAACGCGGGGTTCGAAACGCAGATGGGCGGGCGTCACAAACTGGAGGAATACGTGGCCGAGACGATCCCGATGGGCCGTTTCGGCACGGTCGAGGAAATCGCCGACGGCATCGTCTTTCTGGCCTCGGATCGTTCCTCCTTCATGACGGGCGCGGCCTTTGTCATCGACGGGGGCGAATGTATCTGACGCCTTGACGGAGGGGATCATGAAGACGGAAGTTCACGGATGCTGCCCGCTAGACTGCCAGGACGGCTGTGCGTGGATCGCCACGGTAGAGGACGGACTTGTCACCGGGGTGGCGGGGGACCCGGATCACCCGATCACGCGCGGCGTGCTCTGTGCCAAGGTGCGCGACTACGAGACAAAGCTGTATGCCGAAGACCGCATTCTGCGCCCGCTGAAACGCACAGGCCCCAAAGGCCGCGCCACATTCGAACCGATCACCTGGGATGAGGCGCTTGATACCATCGGGACGCGCTGGCGCGCGATCATCGACACGGATGGCCCAGAGGCCCTGATGCCGCTGCATTACCTAGGCTCGATGGGCGTGATCCAGCGGCGCGCGCTGATGCGCGTGTTCCACGCACTCGGGGCCTCGGATGTGCACGGGGAGGTCTGCGGTCGGGCCGCGCAATCCATCACCGAGGATGGGCATCCCTTCGGTTTTGACCCGGAGGAAATCGCCGACAGCCGGCTGATCATTCTCTGGGGCGCGAATTTGCTGACCACCGCCCATCACCACTGGCGGTTCGTGCAGGAGGCGCGCAAGCGTCACAGCGCCGAAGTCATCGCCATTGACCCGCGCCGCACCCGCACCGCGCGGCAATGCGACAGGCATCTGGCCATCGTGCCCGGAACCGACGCGGTCCTTGCCGCCGCCCTCGGCCGCGTCATGCTGGAGGAGGGTCTGTTCGACGCCGGTTACACGCAGGCCGTGATCGAGGATCTCGACGCCTACCGGGCAGAGGTCGCCGCGTGGACGCCAGAGCGCGCAGCAGAGGTCTGCGGGCTGGACGCCTCTGACATCGTTTCGCTGGCGCGCAAGCTCGGGGCGGCAAGACCGGCCGTGATCCGATCCGGGGTCGGCCCCCAGCAAACCACGAGCGGCGATGCCTTTTCCCGCGCGATTTCGGCGCTCGTTCTCCTCGGCGGGCATTGGGCGCATCGGGGCGGCGGGCTTTTTGTTGAAAGCTATCCAGATTTCGACGACATGGCAGCGGAACGGGCGGACATTGCCCCGGGCCCTAGGCGGTCGCTCGATATCTCCCGCCTTGGACAGATCCTTACGGATGACAAGCTGGATCCGCCGATCAAGGCTCTGACGGTCTGGGGCATGAACCCGGCCGTGATCCAGCCGGACCTTGACACGGTCTGGCGCGGTCTCGCACGCGAGGACCTGTTTACCGTCGTGATCGACCACTTCCTGACCGATACCGCCCGGTTTGCGGATATCGTTCTGCCCTCGACCACCCAGTTGGAGCATTTCGACGTGCAGGGGGCGTGGGGCCATCACTATGTCACGGCGAACCGCCCCGCCATCCCCCCTCTGGGAGAGGCAAAGGGCCACGGGGAAATCATGCGCCTTCTGGCTTCACGGCTTGACCTTGCGCATCCCTGCCTGTCCGAAAGCGACGAGGCCATCGCAAGCGCGGCCTTGCCCCCTTCCCTGCCGATGGACAAATTGCTGTCGGCGGGTTGGGTCAAGACAGACGTTCCCCGTCCCGATCCGCGCGCAATGGGCCAGACCCTGTCGATCCGGATCGGACTGGACGGACCAAAGGCGATGCGCCCCGTGGATGCGTCCGGCGGCCTGCACCTGTTGACGCCAAAGGCGCATCATTTTCTCAACTCCAGCTTTGCCAACATGCCCCGGCACCGCTCGGCGCAGAAGGGGCCGACGTTGCAGATGAACCCGCAGGACGCGCGCAACCGCGCGTTGCAGGACGGCACCATGGTCGAGATCACCACCGCCGGGCGCAGCCTGCGGGCCAGGCTGGAGATCACCGAGGATATCCGCGTCGGCGTCGTCGCGATGGAGGGAAAATGGTGGCGCGGCGCCGAAGGGGCCTCTGCCGTGGCAAACCGCCTTGCCCCCGCGCGCTGGTCACCTTCCGGTCAGCCAGCCTACAACGATATCACCGTCGAGATCCGCGCAGCAGACCCGTCGCCAGAGGCGTCTTGACTCTGACAACAGCCCTTAGAATGAGCATTCGCATGAAACCCCGATCTTCAGGGACCCAGACATGAAATCACTTCCCGACAAGGCACAGGCCGTCATCATCGGCGGCGGCGTCTCCGGCTGTTCCGTGGCCTATCATCTTGCCAAGGCAGGCTGGACCGACATCGTGCTGCTGGACCGCAAGCAATTGACCAGCGGCACCACATGGCACGCGGCGGGCCTTGTCGGCCAATTGCGCAACAGCCAGAACATGACGCGGCTTGCCAAATACTCCACGGATCTTTTCGCCGAACTGGAGAAAGAAACCGGGATGCACACCGGTTTTCGCCAGACAGGGTCGATCACCGTCGCCCTGACGGACCACCGGCGCGAGGAACTGCTGCGCACCTCCGGCATGGCGCGGGTCTTCGGCGTGGATGTCGAGGAACTGTCCCCGCAGGAGGTCAAGGACAAGTATCCGCATCTGAATATCGACCGCGTGACCGCCGGTGTTTGGCTGCCCAAGGATGGCCAGATCGACCCGGCAAACGTGACGCTGGCCCTTGCCCGGGGCGCGCGCGACCGCGGCGCAACGCTGGCGGAAAACGTCAAGGTCACGGGCGTCACGCAGGCCGGGGGACGTGTCACCGGCGTGTCCTGGCAGGCGGGTGAGGCGGAGGGCCACATCGCGACCGATGTCGTGATCAACTGCGCCGGAATGTGGGCGCGCGATCTGGCGTCGCAGTCGGGCGTCAGCCTGCCGCTGCACGCCTGCGAGCATTTCTACATCGTGAGCGAAGCCATCGAAGGACTGGGCCAGCTTCCCGTGCTGCGGGTGCCGGACGAATGCGCCTACTACAAGGAGGATGCCGGCAAGATGATGCTGGGCGCGTTCGAGCCGCGCGCCAAACCCTGGGGCATGTCCGGTATCCCCGAAGATTTCGAATTCGACCAACTGCCCGAAGATTTCGACCACTTCGAGCCGATCCTCGAAAAGGCCGTCAACCGGATGCCGATGCTGGCGGAAGCGGGCATCCACACCTTCTTCAACGGACCCGAAAGCTTTACCCCCGATGACCGGTATTACCTGGGCGAGGCGCCAGAGCTTGACGGCTACTGGATCGCGGCGGGCTACAACTCCATCGGGATCGTGTCATCGGGCGGCGCGGGCATGGCATTGGCCCACTGGATCACCGAAGGAGAGCCGCCCTTCGATCTGTGGGAGGTCGACATCCGCAGGGCACAGCCGTTCCAGCGCAATCGCCGCTACCTGCGCGAACGCGTGTCGGAAACGCTGGGCCTGCTGTATGCGGACCATTATCCCAACCGCCAGCCGGTCACCGCGCGCGGTGTGCGCCGCTCTCCCGTGCATGACCAGTTGAAAGCCAGCGGTGCGGTCTTTGGTGAAATGGCCGGGTGGGAGCGCGCCAACTGGTTCGCGGAACAGGGGCAGACCCCAGAATATGATTACGATTGGGCCGGGCAAAACTGGTTCGACAACCACCGAGCCGAGCATATGGCCCTGCGGACGGGCGTGGGCCTGATCGACATGACCTCTTTTGGCAAGATCCGGGTCGACGGGCGGGATGCCTGCGCCTTTCTGCAACGGGTCTGTGGCGGGCAGATGGACGTGCCTGTCGGGCGGATCGTCTACACCCAGATGCTCAACCCCCGCGGCGGGATCGAAAGCGATCTGACCGTCACCCGTCTGGGCGAAACGAGTTATTTGCTCGTCGTGCCGGGCGCGTCGCTGGTCAAGGATCTCGCATGGTTGCGCCGTCAGCAGCAGGACGCGGAGGCGCTCGTGATCATGGACGTCACCCCGGGCGAAGCTGTCTTTCCGTTGATGGGCCCCAAGGCGCGCGACGTTCTGGCCGCCTGTTCGCCGGATGATTTTTCGAACGAGGCGCATCCGTTCGGCTGGGCGCAGGAGATAGAGATCGGGATGGGTCTGGCGCGCGCGCATCGCGTCACCTATGTGGGTGAACTTGGCTGGGAGATCTACGTGCCGACCGATCAGGCGGCCCATGTCTTTGAAACGTTGGTCGAGGCCGGCGCCGGGCACGGGCTGCGCCTGTGCGGGATCCACGCCATGAACTCCTGCCGGCTGGAAAAGGCGTTCCGCCACTACGGCCACGACATCACGGATGAGGATCATGTGCTGGAGGCCGGGCTGGGCTTTGCCGTCAAGACCGACAAGAATGCCGATTTTATCGGCCGGGATGCGGTGCTGCGCAAGCGCGACGCCGGACTGTCACGGCGGCTGATACAGTTTCGGCTGACAGACCAAGGCACGTTTCTGCACCACAACGAGCCGTTGCTGCGCGATGGCAAAATCGTGGGCTTTCTGACGTCCGGTGGGTATGGGCACGCTCTCGGCGGGGCCGTGGGAATGGGATATGTGCCCTGCACCAGACCGGGCGAACCTGTGGCCGACATGCTGGACGCGTCCTATGAAATCGAAGTTGCAGGCCGGCGCCTGCCCGCCCAGGCCAGCCTGAAACCGATGTATGACCCCAAGGCCGAGCGGGTGAAAGCCTGAGATGCGGCATCGCGCAGCGGACAGGCAGAGCGGCGACGCACACAGACCCGTCACCATCGGGCCGGACGAAAAGACCCGTCGAGACCACCGCAGGCGGTCACGCCGACAGGCGCATACCCAAAGGGAGATATGAGGACCTCGCAGCCGC
>CAZRZN010000026.1:3142-11908 GCA_964604565.1 uncultured Rhodobacterales bacterium | reverse complement strand
GCGGCGGGCCTGTTGGCCTGCCCATGATCCGCGGTGCCTGCCCGCGTCACGACAGTGTCGGGTGCAGGCCGCATGGCTGCGCGATGCCAGCGACGCAGATCCCGCAGGGCGGATGACCGCCATGCGGTTCCCGATGTGGCCCGCGTTCACGTCCTCACCGCACAAGACAGGTGGTGACGATAACGCCTATCTCGTCGCCAAAGTCATCGTTGCCGGGAAGATAGTTTTGCGGCTCGCTCACATGATCCAACGTCCACAGGCCATCGCGTTCGATGTCGGCTATCAGGCTGGAAAACGCGCGTTCCTCCCAAAGGTCCGTCCGCTGGGTAAAGCTGATCACCCCGCCAGCACGCACGCAGCGGCACAGGTCGCGCAACAGGGCGCCGGAATCCTCGATATAGGTCAGAACGCCGACCGATGCCGCGGCGTCATAGGCGTCCGCCCCGACCGGCAGGGGGAGGTTTGCGAGATCGTGCTGAACCAGACGCGCGTAGCAGCCGCGCCGTTCCGCCAGCTCCAGCGATTTCCCGGAAATGTCGAGGCCGTCGATCACCATCTCCCCCTGTCCGGAAATCGTCTCTCCCAGCAGGCCCGTCCCACAGCCCACGTCCAGCACCCGGCTGCCGTCGCCAAGATGCGGGCGCAAGACCTCACAGACATATTCCGGCGCGTGATACTGCCAGTCGGACAGCGTGGCGTCATAGGTTTCCGCCCAATCGTCATAATAGCTTTCCACGGCCCGGGCATCCGTCGTGCCCTGCCTCAAGGACGTGAAGCCCGCGGTGCCGTCGTTCTTCCCCGTGCTCATCCAAGCCTCCTGTTTTGTGCGTGTCGGAACTATGCCGAATTTACCGAGAGTGGCCAACACCCTATCCCCAAAGGGACCGTCATTCCCATTCGAGGCCTTGCTTGCCATGCGCCAATGCGCTCGAAACATCGAAACGACCAAGGCAAATGGGCGTCACGAACGCTGATGGGACCTGTCGCGCCCCGGATGGCGCGTATCACGCGCTGCGGCGTGCAGATCCTGCCATGGACACCGCGCAAGCAGGCCGCTGACCGCTGATGGCACCGCAGGGGCCGGGATACCCCGTTGCCTGCGCACAGGGGTGCGGACACGTGCCCGGACGGAAAGGAATCGAACCACAACCGACGCCTTGCCGGTGACGGATAGCGTGCAGACGTCCTGACAGACCGACAAGGTTGAAAAAGACCACAAGGCTGGAACCCGCTCTCATTCCGCGTCAAAAGCGGGGCTGGGAAGGCCCGACAGACACTCCCTGCCGGTGATGGCGGCTGCATTTGGTCAGGGTCAGATGATCAAGAAGCCCGCAGCCGGCCATTTGGGCTTGCGAAGCGAACAGACTTTGGCCGATGCTATGACCAGTCGCCGAAAATGAAGACAAGACCGACATCTCGCCCGGAGGATTTTCCAGTGCGCTACGAAAGACCCGACACCATTCAGGACGCAACCGCGCTGCTGGCCAGCGCAGAGGCCAATTCCTTTGTCCTTGCGGGGGGAACAGATCTTCTGGTGAGGATGCAAAACGACGACTTCGAGGCGGACCTCATTCTCGACATCAAATCCATCCCGGGCATGGACGCGGTGTCGCAAAACGACGAAGGCTTCGTGATCGGGGCGGCGGTTCCGGCTGCGGCCCTGTCTGAACATGCGGCCTTGGCATCCGCATGGCCCGGTGTGGTCGAGGCCGCCAACCTCATCGGCTCAACCCAGATCCAGGGGCGTTGCACGATGGTCGGCAATCTCTGCAATGCCTCCCCCGCAGCGGACAGCGTCCCGGCGCTGGTGGCCGCGGGAGCCCGCGTCAGGGTGGCGGGTCCGGCCGGTGCGCGTGACGTGGCGATCATCGACATCCCCACGGGGCCCGGGAAAACCTCCCTCCAGAAAGGCGAGATCGTCGAAGCGGTCTTGCTGCCGCACCCCGCGCCAAGATCGGGGGACGCCTATCTGCGTTTCATTCCACGCACGGAAATGGATATCGCGGTGATCGGCGTCGGCGTGTATCTTGCGCTGGACGAGGCAGGCATCGTCTCCTCTGCACGGATCGCGCTGGGGGCCGTAGGTCCAAAGGTCGTGTTGGCGGATGAGGCCGCCGCCGCCATCATCGGCACCCGGCTTGAGCAAAAAGCCCTTGACGCGCTTGCGGCCGCCTGTTCGGCGGCAAGTCAACCCATTGACGACAAACGCGGCACCGTCGCGTTTCGGAAAAAGGTGGCGGGCGTGCTGGCGCGGCGCGCCGCCACCGCAGCCTATGCCCGCGCAGGAGGAAAATGATGTCTTCGATCGCTGTCTCCACAACCATCAATGACGATGATGTCGAATTCCTGTGCCAGCCGGATGAGACCCTGCTGGATGTCTTGCGCAACCGGCTTGGGCTGATGGGGTCCAAGGAAGGCTGCGGCACCGGTGATTGCGGGGCCTGTAGCACCATCATGGACGGCCGCGTGGTCTGCTCATGTCTTGTTCTCGGCGCCGAAGCGCAGGGCCGCAAGATTGAGACGATCGAGGGCATGGCACAGGGCAGCGACCTGCATCCGCTCCAGACCAAATTCATCGAGCATGCCGCGCTGCAATGCGGGATCTGCACCCCGGGGTTCCTGATCGCGGCCAAGGCCTTGCTGGACAGGAACCCGGACCCGACCGAGACGGAAATTAGGTTCTGGCTGGCGGGCAACCTCTGCCGCTGCACCGGCTACGACAAGATCGTGCGCGCGGTTCAGGATGCCGCCGCCGAGATGAGGGGAGAACCGGCATGAGCTTCGATTCAGCCTACCAGAGCAGGAAATTCAATTCCGTCGGCACGCGTCCGCTGCGCCCCGATGGCGTGGACAAGGTGACCGGCCGGGCCCGATATGGGGCGGATTTCAACATGCCGGGTCAACTGGTGGCGCGTGTGCTGCGCAGCCCCCACGCCCATGCCCGGATCAAAAGCATCGACACGACGCGCGCGGCCTCGCTGAAGGGGGTAAAGGCCGTTGTCACCGCCGCGGATCTGCCCGACCTGACGGATGGCGATGCGTCGCTTTTTGCGATCCTCGACAACTGCATGGCCCGCACGAAAGCGATGTATGATGGACACGCCGTCGCCGCGGTTGCCGCGATTGACGAAAAGACCGCAAAGGCCGCGCTGAAACTGATCGCGGTCGATTACGAAGTTTTGCCCCATGTGGTCGATGTCGATGAGGCGACCCGGCCTGAGGCGCCTGTCCTGAATGAAACCGTATTCACTCAGGGGGTGGAACCTGCGCCCACGACACCCTCCAACGTGGCGAACCGGTCGGAATTCGGCCACGGGGACATCGCGGCGGGGTTCGCGCAGGCCGATGTGATCGTCGAGCGCAGCTACAAGACGGAACAGACCCATCAGGGGTATATCGAGCCGCACGCCTGCGTGGCGAATTGCAGCCCGGACGGGACTGCCGATCTTTGGGTCTGCACGCAGGGGCATTTCGTCTTTCGCCAGACCTGTTCGGATCTATTGGGACTGGAGGTGTCGAAACTGCGCGTGACGTCCTCGGAGATCGGCGGCGGCTTCGGCGGCAAGACCCATGTCTGGGCAGAGCCAGTGGCCCTCGCGCTGTCGCGCAAGGCGGGCCGCCCGGTCAAGCTTGTGATGTCGCGGGCCGAAGTCTTCCGCGCCTCCGGTCCCACAAGCGCCACCTCCATCGACGTCAAGATTGGCGCAGGCAAGGACGGGACAATCACCGCAGCCAGCGCCACATTGCGCTATTCGAACGGCCCCTACGCGGACATGTGGGCGGAACTTGGCGCGATGACGTCTTTCGCCTGCTATGACCTTGAGAACGTCAAGACCGTCGGACTGGAAGTGCTGGTCAACCGGCCCAAGGTCGCGGCCTATCGTGCGCCGTCCGCGCCCATGGCCGCCTTTGCCGTCGAAAGCGCGATGGACGAACTGGCCGCCAAGATCGGCATGGATGCCGTGGATCTGCGCATCAAGAACGTGGCCAAGGAAGGCTCCCGATCATCCTACGGGCCGGTCTACGGGCCAATCGGCATCGGCCCGACCCTTGAGGCGGCAAAGGCGCATCCGCATATGAGCGCCCCACTGAGAAAGAACCAGGGGCGCGGCATGGCCTGCGGTTTCTGGTTCAATTTCGGCGGTCAGACCTGCACCGATCTCAACGTCAATGCCGATGGAACGGTGAGCCTTGCGGTGGGCACAGTGGATGTGGGCGGCTCACGCGCCTCGCTGTCCCTGATCGCGGCCGAAGAGCTTGGGATCCCGTATGAGGACGTCAAGGCCGTGGTGTCCGACACGGCGACGCTCGGCTACAATGACATGACCGACGGCAGCCGCGGGACATTCTCCACCTCCATGGCCACGATATCGGCGGCCCGCAACGCGATCGAGGTCATGCGGAAGCGCGCGGCCCTGATGTGGGAGATCCCCCCGGAAGATGTCTACTGGGAGGACGGTCATGCCCACGCAGCGGGCACAAGGCACGGCAATCGCGCGCCCTTGTCGGTGAAGGAAATCGCCGCAGAGGCGGCCAACACCGGGGGACCGGTCGCTGGCCACAGCGAGCTGGTGGCCGATGGCGCCGGCGTGTCCTTCGCCACCCATATCTGTGATATCGAGGTGGATCCCGAAACCGGGTCCAGCCGCGTGGTGCGCTACACGGTCATTCAGGACGCGGGCAAGGCCGTGCATCCCGCCTATGTCGAGGGCCAGTATCAGGGTGGCGCGGCACAGGGCATCGGCTGGGCGCTGAACGAGGAATACATCTACGGCGAGGACGGGCGATTGCAGAACCCCGGTTTCCTTGACTACCGCATTCCGGTCTGTTCCGATCTGCCCATGATCGACACGCAGATCCTTGAGATTCCCAACCCCAACCACCCTTACGGTGTGCGCGGTGTCGGCGAGACGTCGATCGTGCCACCGCTTGCGGCCATTGCCAACGCGGTCTCCAAGGCGGTGGGCGTTCGGATGACGCATATCCCGATATCGCCGCCGCGTATTCTGGCTGCCTTGAGCGACGACAAGGGCAGCTGATGGTCGACGTGACGCTATGGTCCGGGCTGAGACCTCTCGCGGATCATCAAGAGGTGGTGCATGTGGAGGCGCGCACTATTCGCGAATTGTTGCGCAAACTGGCAGAGCGTTACCCCGGCCTCCGCGACCCTATCCGGGGTCAGGTTGCCGTGGCTGTCGACGGCGTGATCTTCCGGGACGACTGGTCGCAGGAATTGCCCGAAGACGCCGAAGTGATGCTGATCCGACGGATCCCGGGCGGCTGACGCGACACGACTCGAAGTGATATTCCGGCGGCCGGTCAAAGGGTTGGAAACCGCGGTCCACTCCCCGGTGAACGATGAGCGGTCTTGGACGAGCCGCGCGAAAATCCGCCACGAGATCATGGCGAAAGACGCATCCGGCCCTTCGGGAAAGACCGCTGCGGACCTGCACCACCGGCGCCCACGCGGCTGCCACATGATATCGGCGAGCCCCGGTCATCCGCACGGTTTGAAATTCAGCGCGCTCGCCACGCGGCAACGGTTTCGGGCGTCGCGCGTAGGGCCGCTGCGGTCATCGCCTCGGCCAGATCGGCCGCGCGGATCAATTCCTCTGGCTGGACGCGGTGTCGCGTATCCAGCGGTGTCAGGACAAACCGCGCCTCCGCGAAGGGGTCGCCGAACCCGGCCACCAGACGAAAGGACGGGACACCGGCCATGGCGAAATTTCCGTGGTCCGAATTCATCTGCAAGGGACGATAAAGACCCAATGGCACGCCCGCACCCTCTGCACAGCGCAGCAGGAACGGCTCAATCCCCGGAAAATCACTGGTCAAGGCGGTGAGATGCGCGCCCCCGGCAACGGAATCAAGGTTGACGTTCAGCGCGACGGCGTCGATGTCGGTCTGCCCCTGACGGGCCAAGTGCTCTGCAGAGCCTGTCAGCGCCCATTCCTCCACGTTGAAGAACGCCAGACGCAGCCCCCTGCCGCCGTCAGCCACCGCCGGGGCAAGGCGCCGCGCCACCTCCAGCGCGACCGCCAGACCGGAGGCGTTGTCGATCGCACTCTCGCCAAGGTCGTGCCCGTCGATATGTGCCGAAAGGGTGATCCATCCTGCTTCGGGGCCGGGGATCTCGAAGAACAGGTTTTCGGCCTGCGCCGGGCTTTCCTCCACCTCGATCCGGAGCGTCACGCGCGGACGCCCCGATGCGGATCGCGCAAGCGCCTGCGCCGTGTCGGGAGAGATACCCGCGGCCGGCAACCGGGGATCAAGATCGGTTCCGGCAGATCCCGCCACCGGCGCGCCCGCGGCAGGTCCCGCGATCAGGAATCCCACCGCGCCCGCCGCGATCGCGGCCTGGATCTTCTTTCGTCTGTGGATGGTGGCCGGCGCGAACATCAATTCGTGGCGCACAAGCACGATCCGCCCCGGGATTTCGTCGCGATGGGCGTCGAATTCTTCGGGGCTGCCGCGGCCCAGATCGATGACTTCCGCCTCTATGCCGCCGGGCGGTGTGGAGGGCGAGCGCACCAGCGCATTGACCGGCCAGCTTTGCCCGTCCGCACCGGTCAAATTGGCCTCCTTGGCGCGCCAACCCTGATAATCGGTCGTTTCGACACGGGCCTCAACGCCTGTCGCCTCCGCACCCAGCGTCTTGAGCAAGGCGACAGCCGCAACTTCGGATGCGGTGCCTGACAGCCGCCCCCCCGTATCGCAGATCATGTTGAACTCTTCGATCATGCGCATGGCAGGATCTTGGTGGCCGGACGCGTCGTTGGTCATGGATTTCCGTTCTCGATTTGGGGGGCCGCATCGTCGCGTCCCAAGGGAACTTGCCCTGCAAAGCCTTCGAGCACCGATACGATTTCCGTCATCAGAGCTTCGGCAAGGGGACTGGGCGGCGGCGTATTCCGAAAGAACATGCAGACCTCGTAGTCAACCCTCGGCTCAAACCGGCGTATCACAAGCCCGCCGGACTCGAAGGTTTCGGCGGAGGCCCTGTCCACCAGCGCGACACCCGCGCCCCGCGCCACAAGGCGACAGATCGCGCTGTAATACTCGCTGACCACAACCGGTGAAAAGGGAATGCCGGCCCCTGCAAAAAGCCGCTTGGTCATGTGACCGATGCCGCGCGCCTCGGACATCGCGATGAAGGGCAGATCGCGAAAATGTTCGGGCACGATCACCTCTTCGGCGGCAAGCGGATGGTCCAGCGGCAGGATGGCGCAACATTCGATGCGAAACCGTTTGAGGACCACGCCCTCCATCACGTTGATCGGACCTTCGGCAACCCCGATGTCGGCGCCTCCTGCCTCGAACACGGCCCGCACCCGTTCGGAGGCGCGATTGATCATCAGGATCCGCGCATCGGGCTGCACGGCGCGCAAACGGGCGACGGCATCCGGCAAGATGGAGATCGACGCATTGGGATGACTGGCGATGGTGATTTCCCCGGACGATCCGCTGCGAATTCCATTTGCGATCTTGTCCAGCCGGTCGAGAGAGTCGAGCGCGGTGCGCACTTCTTCATAGAACTGCCGCCCCCGATCGCTGGCCTTCAGCCGCCCGCCGACGCGATCGAACAGCTCGAAGCCCACCTTGCTCTCCAGTCTTGCGATCTGCGCGCTGATGGCGGGCTGGGTGAGCCCGGCCAGCCGCGCGGCGCCGGTCATGGATTGCGTTTCCATCACATCACGAAACGCCGACAGCAGTTTTGGATCTATACTCATAACAGAAATTTATCGGTAAAAATCCTTTATCACAATATGGTTTTGACAAAATCGGATAGTTATGGGTAACTCATAAAGAACCGTGATGCCTGATTCAGGCAGTCAGCAAGCCTGAAGGGAGTATCGGATGACGGTCGGCACCGCGGCACCCCTCATCGCAGCAGAGGCACTTGGCAAAAGCTTTGGCACGGTGCCCGTTCTGCGGGACGTGACGCTGGAGGTGAATGCGGGTGAGGTGGTTTGCGTCATCGGCCCGTCGGGGTCGGGCAAGACCACCCTTTTGAGATGTCTCGCCCTCTTGGAAACGCCGTCAGAGGGACGCGTCACCATGAGCGGCACGACGATTGCCGCACCCAAGGCATCCGCCGAGCTTCGTAAGTCCGTCAGATCGGTGCGTTCCGACATCGGGATGGTGTTTCAGCACTTTAACCTGTGGCCCCATCTGACCGTGCTGCAAAACCTGATCGAGGCCCCGATAAAAGTGCGCAAGGCGCCGAAGGAACAGGCCATAACGGAGGCCAAGGCCCTGCTTGAAAAGGTCGGCCTGTCGGACAAGATCGACGCCTATCCCTCGCGGCTGTCGGGCGGGCAGCAACAGCGCGTCGCGATCGCCCGTGCCCTTGCCATGCGCCCCAAGGTCATGCTGTTCGACGAGGCGACCTCGGCGCTGGATCCCGAACTCAAGCGTGAGGTCCTCATGGTCATGCGCGGCCTTGCGACCGAAGGGATGACCATGCTCGTCGTCACCCATGAAATGAACTTTGCGCGCAGCGTCGGCTCACGGATCGTGTTCATGGATGCCGGCGAAATTGTCGAGGAAGGCGCGCCCAAAAGCTTCTTCGATGCCCCGGAAACAGAGCGCGCCAAGCGCTTCCTGCAACAATTGCAGGATTGAAAAACGTCACAACAAGGAGATTGAAATGATCAGAAAGACATTCATGGCCGCGGCGGCTGCGGTGATCGGGCTTCTGGCCCTGCCCTCGGAGTCCATGGCGCAGCAGACCGAATCCCGCCTGTATGAAATCACCAAGAGCGG
>CAZRZN010000026.1:0-3042 GCA_964604565.1 uncultured Rhodobacterales bacterium | reverse complement strand
GCCGAACTCATCGTTGTCGCCCCTCCGGGCACGCGTGAGGGCGAACTGGTCGCCGGCCGCGCGGACGTGATCATGACCGACTATCCCACCGCGGTGAAGGTCACGGATGAATTCGACTGGGCAGAAACCGTTGCCCCCAATGAGGCTTTGCGCCTGACGCCCTATGCCTATGTCGTGCCGCATGGCGATCAGATCTGGCTGAATTTCGTCAACCTGTTTGTCGACACCATCAAGCTGGACGGGCGCCTGCAATTCTATGCCGAGAAGAACAAGCTCGGCCCCATCGTCGCACCCTGATCCCCTGCCGGGCGCGCAGCAGGTCGTTGCGCGCCCCATCCTTCCGGACCGGTGACCCAACATGGAATTCAACTACCAGTTCCGCTGGGACGTGATCCCGCAGAATTTCGACTTCTTGATGAGTGGGCTGCAACAGACCCTCCTTGTCTCTGCAATCACACTGGTTCTGGCGATGATCGGCGGTCTGATCATCGCGCTGCTGGACATGTCGAAGTTTCGGCCGTTCCGCATGATCGGCCTTGCCATCGGCGAGGTCATCCGGAACACGCCCATTCTGGTTCAGTTGCTGTGGATCTACTACGTGATGCCCATCACCTTCGGCATCAATCTCAACGCATGGACGGCGCTGGTGATCGGTCTGGCGCTTTATTCCTCCGCCTTTATCGCCGAGGCCTACCGTGCCGGCATCCAGGCTGTGCCGGTGGGTCACCGCGAGGCCGCGCAGGTGCTGGGCCTGACCCCGTTTCAGACGATGGTACGCATCGTCCTGCCGCAGGCAGTCCGCCTGACCCTGCCGCCGCTGGCTGCGAACTTCGTGCAGCTGATCAAGTATTCGTCGCTCGGGGCGGTCATCTCGGTCGGTGAGATCACGCGGCGCGGCATGGAACTTTCGGCGTCGATCTTTCGTCCGCTCGAAGTTTTCACCTTCATCGCGGTGGTCTACTTCCTGATCTGCTGGCCGCTGGCCATGGCGATCCGCACCTGGGAACGGCGGCTGTCCCGCCGCTAAGGCCGCAGGCCGCGCATATCAAAGGTTTTGCAATGGACGAGTCTCCGCATTTGGACACGGAACAGATGTTCCGACGGCCGCTCAGCTTCATGGGTGTGCCGCATGGCACAAGCGGCCAAAACGCCGGCGCGGCCATCCTTGGCTGCCCCTTCGATTGCGGCACGCATGAATTTCGCATCGGGGCCAGACAGGGACCGCAGGCGATCCGCGAACAATCGAACCTCGTGCGCCGCTATCAGTCCGAATACGCGGATCTGGACGCGCTTTTGGAATTGGGCGTCATCGACGCGGGCGACATGGACGTGGTGCCCTCGCGCGCCGAGGACGCCTTTCCCCTGATTGAAGAAGCCGCCTTTCGGTTTCTCGACGAAGGGACGGCCACGGTGGGTTTCGGTGGCGACGGCAGCATTTCCCTGCCGCTGGTCCGCGCCGCGGCGCGGGTGCATCCGGACCTGACGATCCTGCACATCGACAGCCACACCGATGCCTATCCTGTCGATCCGGTGCATCGCTACGACGCCGCGACCCAGTTCAGCCATGCCGCGATGGAACAGAAGATCCGCACAGGGGACTCCTATCACGTCGGCCTGCGCGGAACGACAACGCGGTCCGGCGTCTACGATTACACGCGCTCGCTCGGCTACAACATCATCACCATGCGCGACTTTCACAAACGCGGGCATGAAGATGTCATGACCGAGCTGCGTGCCGCCCTGTCCGGGCGTTCAGTCTATCTGTCCTGGGATATGGATGTGTTCGATCCGTCCTGCGCGCCCGGCGTCTGCACGCCAGCCTGGGGCGGTTTCAGCGCACGCGAAGGGCTTGAAGTGCTGCGGGATCTGGAGGGACTGAACATCGTCGCCGCTGATATCAACACCGTCAGCCCCCCTCAGGACATCAACGGCATGACCGCATTTCTTGCAGCCGCCGTGACCTATGAAATCCTCTTGCTGATCTGGCATGTCAGATCAACGAACGGGACCCTGCCAAGCGGGAACTCTGCATGAGCACCTCTTCGGATGCGCAGGCGCTGCACGCCTTGGCACGCGCGGGCGCCGACCGGGTGATTGCCATGACACAGGCGATGGTGCGCTGCGACAGCCAGACCCCGCCGAGCGATACACGCGCGATTGTCGATCTTGTCGCGGGCTGGCTGTCCGAGATGCCGGGCGTGACGCTGACGCGCCACATCAGCGAACATCCCGTCGAGAACCTCGTGGCCCGTCTTGACGGCGGGTTGCCCGGTAAGCGCCTGATCCTGAACGGTCATCTCGACACCTACCCGATCGGTCAGGAAACCGACTGGACGCAGGATCCGCTGGGCGGCACGATCATCGACGGCAAGCTTTATGGCCGCGGGTCGGCGGATATGAAGGGCGCAAATGCCGCCCTGATCGAATGCATGCGTATCTTTGCCGAACATTTGCGCCCCTTCCCGGGCGAGATCGTGCTGGTGCTTGGCGGTGACGAAGAGCGCATGGGAGAGTTGGGCGTTCAATGGCTGATCGATCATGTCCCGGAGGTCCGGGGCGATGGCGTTCTGGTCGCCGATGTTGGCGGGCTTCACGCGACGCGCCTAGGCGAAAAGGGGATGCTTTGGCTGGCGTTGGAGGCGACGGGACATCAGGCCCATGGCGCCCATGTGCACGCCGGAGAAAACGCTGTGGACAAGCTGATCGACGCCTTGATCGATCTGCGTCACCTGGAAACGCTGACCCCCGACCCCGCAAAGGACGCTCTGGCCGTGATCGAGGCCGCCGCCGCCATGCAAGGCGCGGACGGCCCCGTGCCGCGCGCCACCATGCAGCGCGTCACGGTGAACCTTGGACAGATCGAGGGCGGCACCTCGCCCAACCTTGTCCCTGCAAGGGCCCGCGCCGGTCTGGATATCCGCATACCGCTTGGCCTGTCGGCGAAGTCGGTCCAGCAGGCCGCCGCCGATTTGCTGAAAGATCATCCTGCGGTGCGCTGGACCACGGAACGCCTGTATGAGCCGACCTGGACGGATGCATCCG
>CAZRZN010000025.1:23475-28805 GCA_964604565.1 uncultured Rhodobacterales bacterium | reverse complement strand
TCATGACTTGCGCGGCCGCTGATGTATCCGGGCAATGACGCCGGCAAGGCGTCCCTTCTTGCTGGTCCTTACGGCCCTCAAGATATTCCGCCAGGGAGATTTTGCAAAAATCCCAATGCGAGGATTGGATGCGTGCCAGATCTGTCTCGTCTTCCGAGGTGTCGTCACCCTCAGGCACTGTCACGCCGATCAGCGCGGACCCGGTCCAAGGGCGGCACATGTCGCAATGGCAGGCGACAGCCTTTGCCGGCACGTTTCTCGCGGTGAAACGGACCGCACCGCACAAGCATCCGCCTTCCCGGGTCTTCATGCCGCATCCTCCGGGCGGGGCAGGGCGCTCATCAGGTCGCAGTCGTAACGCGGATAGGTCGCGCCGAAACCTTGCTCGCCTGGATAGATGAATTCGACCGGGCTGCGATCGCGTTTGTTGCGCTCTGCGCCATCGACAAGATCGGCGGAGTAGCCTGCAAAGAACCGTCGGTGCCTGTCGGATACGTATTCCCGACCGATGGCATGTTCGATCACCTGTCCGCTTGCGTCGCGGCGCGTCATCTCGAATTCGGTGCGATAGAGTGGCTCCCCATCGATTTCCACCTCGCCGAGCACGCGGTCAAAGCCGGTCACGCGAGTCCGCCCTTCGACAGGGTTCGTCTGATAGAAGTCAAAGCTGTCGACGCCCGTTTCGATCAACTCGCGGGCGCTGCCTCGATCATTGACCGGGTCCACCGTGCGGGTTCTTTGCGGATCGTCAGGCGGACCACTGGCCACCCATTGCGCGTCCCCGTCGATACGGCTTGTGAAAAACGGTCCAGCCTCGCCGAAATCGGTTCGAAACTTGTCATCCGGATCAATCTGGGGGCAGACAAAGTGGTTTGTCACGACGCAACTGCGCGACTGCACCGTGAGGTAGGTCTGGCATCCCTCGGGTGGCACGAAGGCGCCGGCGCCCTGACCCTGGGCACCCGGCGCGCAGAAAAGCGCCAACGCCGCCGAAAGGCCCGCCCGTTGCATGCCGATCATCTCCGCCCGTGCCATTGTTTCGCCTCCATACGGTCGATACCGAGGATCTCTCCGTAGAACCGGTCGTGTTCCTTCTCAGACCAAGCCGCCTTGCGGGGGCCGTCACATGGGAAAGGCCCTCGTGATCCGGTTTCAGAACGTCATTCCGCCGCAACCGCATCCTTTGATGCAAGGTCCGACAGCAGCGCCTCGACGCAATCGCGCCCGTCGCGGATGGCCCAGACCACAAGGCTCGCGCCGCGAACGATGTCGCCCACCGCGTAAACGCCCGGCAGAGCCGTGCGACCGGAGGTGAATTCCGCCTTGACGGTGCCCCAGCGCGTCACTTCCAGTTCCGGACACCCCCAGAGCATTGGCAGATCCTCGGCCTCGAAGCCAAGCGCCTTGATCACAAGATCCGCAGGTTCGTCGTAATCCGACCCTTCGATCACTTCCGGTTTCTGGCGGCCCGTCGCATCCGGCGCGCCCAGGCGCATCCGCTCCACGACGACCGCTTCGACCGGGTCGCCCTTGAAGCCCTTGGGCGCGGTCAGCCATTCGAAAACCACACCCTCCTCCTCGGCATTCTGGACTTCGCGTTGGCTGCCGGGCATGTTGGTCCGGTCCCGGCGATACAGGCATTTCACGCTTTCGGCGCCCTGGCGGATGGCGGTGCGCACACAATCCATGGCCGTGTCGCCGCCACCGATCACCACGACGCGCTTGCCCTTGGCATTCAATTCGCCGTTCGTGAATGCGGGAACGTCGTCACCAAAGTTCACCGCCCGGTTGGAGGCGGTCAGATAGTCGATGGCCCGCACGAGTCCGCCGGCATCCGAACCCGGCGCATCGAGATCGCGCGACTTGTAGACACCCGTTGCCAGGATGACCGCGTCGTGTTGTGCCCGGATTTCCTCAAAGGAAATGTCGTCGCCCACGTTGCAATTCATGACAAAGCGCACGCCGCCCTGTTCAAGCTGTTCATTGCGGCGCATGACGATCGGCTTTTCCAGCTTGAAGCCGGGAATGCCGTAGGTCATCAGCCCGCCCGCCCGATCGTAGCGATCATATACAGTGACTTGCACGCCGGCCCGGCGCAGCATGTCCGCTGCCGCCAGTCCGCCGGGGCCTGCGCCGATGATGCCAACGCTTTCACTGCGTTCCTGCGCCGGTTTGATGGGCTGGACCCAGCCTTCGTCCCAGGCGGTGTCGGTGATGTATTTCTCCACCGCGCCGATGGTGACGGTGCCATGGCCGGATTGCTCGATGACGCAATTGCCCTCGCACAGCCGGTCCTGCGGACAGATCCGGCCGCAGATCTCGGGAAAGGTATTGGTGGCCTGGCTGATCTCATAGGCCTCCCGAAGGCGTCCTGTCGCGGTCAGTCGCAGCCAATCGGGAATATTGTTGTGCAACGGGCAATGGGTCTGGCAATAAGGCACGCCGCACTGGCTGCAGCGCCCGGCCTGTTCCTCGGCCTTGGTTTCAGCGTATTCCGCGTAGATCTCATCGAAATCCGACTTCCGCGCCGCGGCGCCGCGTTTCTCGGGCGTCTCGCGTTCGACGGTGACGAACTTCAGCATCTGTTGCTTTGCCATTCCTCGACCCTTCGCAGTTGAAGCTTGTGTGGAGGCCTCCTTACCGAAGCTGTCAGAGAAATAAAAGTCACAAATGCTGACCTATATGGCAATTATTTTGGCGGTGAACCGGCATGTCATGCTGCAATGCGGTAATTTTAGGTATCAAACCGGACATATATTCCCGCTTTTATCGCTGAAACAAGGGGTTATACCAAAGAGCACAAGAATGATCGGACCCACCCCAATGCCGTTGACACACCTCCTTATTCTCGCCCTGATCCAAGGTGTTACGGAGTTCCTGCCGATATCGTCCTCGGGTCATCTGATCCTGCTGCCGAATCTTTCCGGAATGCAGGATCAGGGACAGGTCATCGACGTGGCCGTGCACCTTGGCACGCTCCTCGCGGTCATCCTTTATTTCCGCTCCGACGTGAAGATGGCAGCGTTTGGCACGTTGCGGATGGTCAGGGGCCGCATCGACACGCCGGGTGCCCGTCTCGCCTTTCTCCTGCTGATCGCGACAATCCCCGTGATCTTGTGTGGTCTCGCGCTGAAGGTCAGTGGCCTTGACGGCATGCTGCGTTCCACGGCGGTGATCGGCTGGGCCATGCTGATCTTCGGGCTGGTGCTCTACTGGGTCGACATGCGCAGCCCCCAGACAAGGGTCCAGACGGACTGGACGCTGCGCGAGGCCATCGTAATGGGCCTCTGGCAGGCAGTGGCGCTGATACCCGGAACGTCGAGGTCCGGCATCACGATCACCGCTGCGCGGTATCTGGGCTATACCCGCCACGACGGCGCAAAGCTCGCCATGCTCATGTCGATTCCCACCATCCTTGCGTCCGGTGCGCTTCTGGGGGTTGAGGTCGCGGCAACAGCAGATGCGGCAGCGGCACGTGACGGCGCGATCGCGGCGGGTTTCGCCTTCGTCGCGGCGATCGGTGCGCTTTCCTTCATGATGCGTCTGCTGCGCTCGGTCAGTTTCACGCCCTATGTGGTCTATCGGGTGATCCTTGGCCTTGCCCTTCTATGGATCGCCTACGCCACCTGACGCGGTCTTATCGCGGCACGCGGCCCTTCTTCGGGCGATAAATATCCCGGGGGAGCCGCCCGAAAGGGCGGCGGGGGCGGAGCCCCTCAAACCCTGTGGTATGGCGTGCCCGCAAGAATGGTCGCCGCACGGTACATCTGTTCGGCAAGCATCACCCGGACCAGCATATGTGGCCAGACCATCGGACCGAAGGAAAGAAGGTCCTGTGCATCGTCCCGCAAGCCAGCGTCGATCCCGTCGGCCCCGCCGATCACAAAGGCAAGGTCCTGTTCCCCGTCGTCCCGCCAGTGCGCAAGTCTTTGTGAAAACTCCGGCGAGGACCAGCGCTGTCCACGCTCGTCAAGTGCGCAGATCTTGGCCCCGTTCGGGATAGCCCGGCGCAGCAGCGCAGCCTCAGCCGTGACCCCGCCGCCCTTCTTGTCCTCGACCTCGTGCAGGACCGCCGGTCCGAGTGCCATGGCGCGGCCGCTGCGGTCGAATCGCATCAGATACTCATCGACCAGAGTCTTCTCCGGCCCTTTCCGGAGCCGGCCGACCACGCAAAGATGCACTCTCATGCGTCAGGCCTGGGGGGACCCCACAGGCAACCACATCTTTTCGAGCTGGTAGAACTCGCGCACCTCCGGTCGAAAGACATGCACCACGATATCTCCGGCGTCGATGAGCACCCAGTCTCCGGTTTCCTTGCCTTCCATGGTGGATGGCACGGCATGGGCCTGCTTCAGCTCTTCGGCCAATTTTTCCGACAGGGCAGCGACTTGCCGCGAGGATCTCCCCGAGGCGATGACCATGTAGTCGCAAACGGACGACTTCCCGCGCAGATCAATCTGCACGATGTCTTCCGCCTTGTTGTCCGAAAGGATTTCGAGCACGGCCGCCAACAGGTCTTCGGCATTCGGCCGGTTCGATGTCATGGCCGAGAAGCCCCGGCCTTGTTCAGCGGCATGTACCGCGGTTGTCGTCGCAGACAGGACAATGTCCTCCTATTCACAAAGCGCCATGATGCGCCCTGACGCTCGGGCGTGCGTAGAATATAGCATTGGGGATGTAAATTCTCAATGTGCAGGAGACAGGACAGCTTCTGACCATTTGTCACTCGGGCGGAAATCGACCGACCGGCGCGGGCGGTGGACATCGTATCGCGCTGGATCTCAGGCTCCATAGGGCACCCAGATCGTCTTGACCTCTGTTGCAGCGTCGAGAAAGGCCCGGCCTTCGCCCGCCGGGCTCATCCAGTCGCGGGCCTCTGCGTTGTTGACCCATGTTCGTTTGAGATTGCCCGCTGCGGCGCATTCGATGCTTTCTGCCAGGTCTGTGGAGGAAAAGGACCAGACCGCCTCCAGATCCAGATGCGCGGCCAGCGTGGGTGCCAGCTCGGCGTGGCTGCCTGTCAATATGTTGACCACGCCCCCCGGCACGTCAGAGGTTTCCAGAATCTGGGTAAACTCGAGGGCGGCGAGCGGAAAGGGTTCGGACGCCACAAGCACCACGCGGTTGCCCATCGCCATTGCGGGCGCCATGAGCGAAATCAACCCCAGCAGCGGCACGTCGTCAGGGCAGAGCGCCCCGATCAGCCCACAGGGTTCGTTCATTGCCAAGGCGACGCCGCGAATGGGGACGTCGCGCACGCTGCCATCGAATTTGTCTGCCCAGGCCGCGTAGGTGAACAGCCGGTTCACGCTGGCCTCGACCTCCGCCGC
>CAZRZN010000025.1:0-23375 GCA_964604565.1 uncultured Rhodobacterales bacterium | reverse complement strand
GGGCGGGTCTGCTTGCCGCCGATATACAGCTTGGCGGTGCGGTCTACGGGCTGGGCTTCCACCGTCTCGCCCGCGAACGGCTCAATCGGGGCGAGGGGTTGGGGGATTTCGATGGGCCGGGTATAGGCGCGCAGCCCTTCCCAGCCACCCTCGCGGCCAAAGCCGCTTTCGCGCAATCCGCCGAAACCGGCGGCGGCGTCGAACATGTTGGTGCCGTTGACCCAGATCACGCCGGCCTCCAGCTTCGGGGCAACGTCCAGCGCGGTGTTGATGTTCTCTGACCAGACGCTGGCGGCCAGTCCGTAGCGCGTGTTGTTTGCCAGTTCGACCGCCTCCGAGGGCGTGCGAAACGTGGTGGAGACAAGAACCGGACCAAAGATCTCTTCCTGCATCAGGGGGGAGGCGGACGATAGGCCGGAGATCAGCGTGGGCGGGTAGTAACAGCCTGCGGGCACCGGGCAGGCCGCATGATGGATCCGGCCCTCGGCGCCCGCGACCAGTGTCTTGATCCGGTCAAGCTGCACCGGGTCGACAATGGCACCCATGTCGATGCACTTGTCCAGCGGGTCGCCGATGCGAAGCTTGTCCATGCGGGCCTTGAGGCGCGTATGGAAAGCGTCGGAAAGGCCCTCCTGAACCAGCAGACGGGAGCCCGCGCAACACACCTGCCCCTGATTGAACCAGATCGCATCGACCAGTCCCTCGATCGCGCTGTCGATATCGGCATCCTCGAACACGATGAAAGGCGATTTGCCGCCCAGTTCAAGGGTGAGGGCGATGCCGCGTCCCGCAGTCGCCGCGCGGATCTTGCGCCCGACCTCGGTGGAACCGGTAAAGGCGATCTTGTCCACATCCGCTGCCGTGATCATCTCGCCCACAGCGCCGTCTCCGGTCACGATGTTGACCACCCCGTCGGGCAGGCCCGCTTGACGACAGATATCCGCGAACAACAGCGCCGTGAGCGATGTCCATTCGGCGGGCTTCAGAACGACGGTATTGCCCGTGGCCAGCGCCGGCGCGATCTTCCACGACAGCATCATCAGCGGGAAATTCCACGGCACGATCTGCCCGCAGACGCCAAGCGCCTCCCGGTCAGGAAGTTCGGAGGGCATCAATTGCGCCATCCCGGCGTGATAGTAGAAATGCCGCTGGGCAAGGGGGATGTCGATGTCGCGGCTTTCCCGGATCGGCTTGCCGTTATCAAGGGTTTCGAGCACGGCGAACAGCCGCGCATGTTTCTGCAACAACCGCGCAATGGCGTAGAGGAACCGTGCCCGGCCCGGCCCACCCAACGCCTCCCATCCCGGCTGCGCTGCCCGTGCGGCGGCAACGGCCGTGTCGACATCGGTCTGCGTCGCTTGCGTGAGCGTGGCCAGAACTTCGCCCGTGGCCGGATTGCGGCTGTCAAAACCTGTTCCCGGATCGGTGAAGGCGCCGCCGATGAAATGGCCGAAGCGAGAGCCCTGATCGACGATCCATGCCAGCGCGTCCCCGGCGCTTTCGGGGGCGGGGCCATACTCCATGGTCTCGAAGATCTCCTTGATGGTCATTCCGGCCTCCCTGCCGCCGCCTTGGACGTCTGCCTTGTCAACTTCCGTTCGGGGGCATCCCTCCGTCGAGGTGCCCCGCACGCCGCGCCGCTTACCCCATAGCGTGCCGCCAACTGGCTGAATAGGCGCCGGTGACGTGGTGTTCCAACTGTCGTTCTATGTCGCCCAGCAGCGAGGAGGCGCCAAAGCGGAACAGATCGGGCCGCAGCCAGCGATCCCCAAGTTCTTCCTTCATCAGCGCCAGATACGTCAGCGAATCCTTTGCCTTCGATATTCCGCCCGCCGGTTTGTAGCCAACGCGGTAGCCTGTGCGCTGGTGGTATTCGCGGATTGCCCGCAACATGACAAGGCTGACCGGCAGCGTCGCGTTCACCGCCTCCTTGCCGGTCGAGGTCTTGATGAAATCCGCCCCTGCCATCATGCAAACCAGCGATGCGCGCGCCACGTTTTGCAAGGTGCCCAGTTCGCCGGTGGCGAGGATCGCCTTGACATGCGCCTCGCCGCAGGCGGCGCGAAAGGTGCGCATCTCGTCATAAAGCCCCTGCCAGTCACCGCTCAGGACAAGTCGGCGGGAAATCACGATGTCGATCTCCTGTGCGCCGGCCCGCACGCTTTCTTCGATCTCCGCGACCCGCAGGTGAAAGGGGGACAGGCCTGCGGGAAACCCGGTGGACACCGCCGCGACCGGAATGCCGGACCCGTCCAGCGCCTCCCGCGCGGGGGCGATCATGTCATGATATACGCAGACCGCACCGACGGTCAGTCCCTCCAGCCCCAGCGAGTCGAGCAGATCAGCGCGGACGGGCTGGCGGGCCTTTGCACAGAGACGCGCAACCCGGCCCGGAGTGTCGTCTCCGGCAAGTGTCGTGAGGTCAATGCAGGAAACGGCACGCGCCAGCCATGCCGCCTGAAAGTCTTTCTTGACCGAGCGCCGCCCCGGCAGAGATGCCGTGCGGCGCTCTATCGCGGATCGGTTGGCGCGGGCGGACCGGACCCATTCCATGTCCAGAGCCATGCCGGGATTGCGGGCTTCGTGAATCTGCGGCAATTGCGCGGTGTCAGTATGATCGGCGGTGCTGCTGGTCACCGGAGTCTCCCTTGGTGCATGCGTTAGACTGACCCCCCACGCGCGGGGTTTCAAGGGGAACGCAAGATAAGGTTGACCATCCGCCGCGCCGTCGGACACTACGTGTCGGGCAAACGCCCCGTGCGGTCACCACGGTTGTTGATCGTCGCGCTCCTGACGCGGTCACATGGACAACGATCTTGCAGGGGAAGGCCGTGATGGAGAGTTGATTGCCAAGTCTCTCGGCGGCTCACGCGCCGCTTCTTCAGGGATGTCATTGTCCGTTCCAGTGGGGATACCCAACGCTGCGCATGGTCACACCGCGTCGCCCGGACGGATGTGACCTGCCGGCCTCCGTCAAGGCTGAGGGCTTCCTTTAAGTCGGGTGTCCCGCATGGCCGGGCCGAGACCGGGGCAGGACGTGGCGGGCGCATGGCGGCAAAGGGGCGCAATCCATGACGCGACGTTGACGGTGACAGGGCCAATGCGATGATGTGAGGTGCGCATCAGGGAATTTGGAGACTGTCATGACCGACTATCCGCACATGCTGCGTCCGCTGGATCTCGGATTCACCACGTTGAAGAACCGCGTGCTCATGGGGTCGATGCACACCAACCTCGAAGAGCGGGGGGACTGGAACCGGGTGGCCGAATTCTACGCGACCCGCGCAAGGGGCGAGGTGGCGTTGATGGTCACCGGCGGCATGGCGCCCAACCGCGAAGGCGGCGTGTTCCCGGGTGCGGCAGGGCTTTTTGACGCGCAGGACATCGCCAACCACCGCATCGTCACGGACCGGGTCCATGATGCGGGCGGCAAGATCGCCATGCAGATCCTGCATGCGGGGCGCTATGCCTATGGGCCGGAATGCGTCGCGCCCTCGCCGGTAAAATCGCCGATATCCCCCTTTCCGCCAACCGAACTGGACGAGGACGGCATAGAGAAGCAGATCGCCGATATCGTCACATCGGCGGCGCGGGCGCGCGAAGCGGGCTATGACGGAGTAGAGATCATGGGCTCCGAGGGGTATTTCCTTAACCAGTTTCTCGTGACGCATACCAACAAGCGCACGGATCGCTGGGGCGGCAGCTACGAGAACCGGATGCGCCTGCCAGTCGAGGTCATGCGCCGCGTCCGTCAGGCTGTCGGCCCCGACTTCATTGTCATTTTTCGCCTGTCGATGATCGATCTCGTGCCCAACGGATCGACCTTCGAGGAGGTTCTGATGCTGGCAAGAGCTGTCGAACAGGCGGGCGCCACGATCATCAACACCGGCATCGGCTGGCACGAGGCGCGCATCCCGACCATCGCGACCAGCGTGCCGCGCCGCGCCTTTGCCTGGGTGACGCAAAAGCTGATGGGCAAGGTAGGCATTCCGCTCATCACCTCGAACCGGATCAATACGCCGGAGGTGGCCGAGGCCGTGCTGGCCGAGGGCTGTGCCGATATGGTCAGCATGGCACGTCCCTTCCTTGCGGATCCGGATTTCGTTGCCAAGGCGTCCGGCGGTCATGCGCATCTGATTGCCCCCTGCATCGCCTGCAATCAGGCCTGCCTCGATCATACCTTTCAGGGCAAGGTATCCAGCTGCCTCGTCAATCCAAAAGCTGCGTTCGAGACCGAATTGCTGGTGACGCCAACAGCGGCGCCGCGCCGCATCGCGGTGATCGGTGCGGGGCCCGCAGGACTTTCGGCTGCCATCACGGCGGCAGAACGCGGGCACCACGTGACCTTGTTCGACAAGGCTGCCGAGATCGGCGGGCAATTGAACATGGCCCGAAAGGTGCCCGGCAAAGAGGAATTTGACGGTCTGGTGGACTGGTTCGCTGCCATGCTCTCTTCTAGTGGCGTCGATCTCCGGCTGGGGGTGGAGGCGCGCGCCGAGGATCTGACGTCTTTCGACGCGGTTGTGATCGCCACGGGGGTTCTGCCGCGCGATCCGCAGATTCCGGGACAGAGCCATCCCATGGTCAAGGGCTATGTTGACGTGCTCCGCCATGGGGCCGAGGTTGGCAGGCGCGTGGTCATCGTCGGTGCGGGGGGTATCGGTTTCGACGTGGCGGAATTCCTTGTGACCGGCGACAGCCCGACCGAACATTTGCCGGACTGGCTGCGTGAATGGGGTGTTGCGGACACGGCAGAGGCGCGGTCCGGGCTGTCACCGGAGGGGCCGAAACCCGATGCGCCACTGCGCGAGGTGATGCTTTTGCAGCGCAAGGCCGAAAAGCCGGGAAAGCGTCTGGGCAAGACCACCGGTTGGATCCATCGCGCATCGCTCAAGATGAAGCGGGTGGAGATGCGCAGCGGCGTCAATTACGAACGGATCGACGACGCCGGCCTGCACGTCAGCTATGGCGAGGCGCGGGACCGGCCCGAGGTGATCGCCTGCGATACCGTGGTGCTCTGCGCCGGGCAGGTGAGCGAGCGGTCGCTGATTGCGGGGCTGGAGGCGCAGGGCATCGAGCATCACGTGATCGGCGGCGCGGACGTGGCGGCAGAACTGGACGCGAAACGCGCCATCGATCAGGGCACGCGGCTGGCCGCCAGTCTTTGAGGTCGTGGAACCGCGCCGATGATGCGGAACATCGCGCATATCCCGGGATCGGCAGGCACCGATGGGCCAACCCGGGCACCCGGTTACCGTTTAGGCCAACCGATGGAACTGGCCTCCGCCGTCGACGTTGTTCCCGGACGCTTTGACGAAAGGAGAAACCCTCATGCCAAGTATCGGCAACTCCAAGATCCTCATCATCTCCACCCACGGCTTTGAACAATCCGAGCTTGAGGTGCCGCGCGACGAGTTGCGCGCCAAGGGTGCTGAGGTCCATGTGGCCAGCCTTGACGGACAAAAGATCAATGGGTGGTCCGGCCCGGACTGGGGCAGCCCTGCCGACGCGGATCTCCGTATCGCGGACGTGAAGGCCGACGACTATAATGCGCTTGTCATCCCCGGCGGTCAGATCAACCCAGATCTTCTGCGGGTGGAAGACGACGTCATCCATCTGGTGCGCAACTTTCACGATCAGGGCAAGGTGATCGCGGCAGTGTGCCACGCACCTTGGGTTCTGATCGAGGCGGGCGTGACCCGCGGTCGGGACATGACATCCTATCACTCGATCAAGACGGACGTTCAGAATTCCGGTGCGCATTGGCAAGATGTCGAGGTCATCGCGGACAATGGGATCGTGACGAGCCGAAATCCGAACGATCTCCCCGCTTTCGTGAAAAAGATTGTCGAGGAAGTCGAGGAAGGCACGCACGCGAGAAAGGCGGCCTGAAGAAGAGTCGCGCGTCAGTCCGTTCGACGCGCCTACGATCCGTGCACGGCCATTTGGACACAACAAAAAGGCGCGCCAAGTTCTTGGCGCGCCTTGTTTCTTCGTCGTTGCCTACTCGGTGACGGTTATCGTGATTTGGTCCGACACCACCGGCGGATCATGCGGAATATGTGACAGGTCGCCCATTACGAGCTGAAGGGTATGGGTGCCCGGTGCAAGGTCCAGCGTGGTTTCGGTCTGCCCACCCCCGAAATGGAGGTGATTGTCGTCCGAAGGAATGCCATTCTCGATCAACTCGGCGTCGTCGGACCCTTCGCCAAGAGGGGGGCGGTCGATGAACAGGTGATGGTGGCCGGTGGCCTCCCGCTCTGTCCCGGCGGGGGCCACGCCCATGCTGGACAGGCCGAATTGCACCGTGACGGGTGCCTGAACGGTCGCGCCGTCCTCAATGTTGATGAAGTAAACCTCGGCGCCCTCGGGCGCGGGCGTGTCACCGGCAATTGCGCTCAGTGGCGCGAGGGCAAGTGCGGCGGCGCATGCGATATTGCGGAACATTCTAAGGATCCTCCCGGATTTTGCGGCGCTCTACTGGCGCCAGTCTATACCATAGCCCTGACTTGCCCTGCGGGAAGATCGGATTTTCTTGTTTCTCGATAGCTGACAGCGTGCCCGAATACCCTTCAATTGTCGCCTGTCCGCCCAAGTTGCGCCCCAGTTCCTCATCATACCCAAGTGCAACTGTAGTGTGTAATGGAGACCCGTATGGATCGTCTGACCGAAATGGAGGCTTTTGCCACCGTCGTGGATCAGGGTGGTTTCACCGACGCCGCAAAGAAGATGGGCATCTCCAAATCAGCCGTGTCCAAGCATGTCTCGAGCCTTGAGGCGCGGTTGGGCGCGCGACTTCTGAACCGCACCACGCGACGGGTATCGCCGACGGAGATCGGTTTGGCCTATTACGACCGCGCGCGCCGCGTGCTGAATGACGCTGGCGAAGCGGATGCGCTGGTGACCTCGATGCAGTCCGCGCCCTCGGGGCTTTTGCGGATTTCCGTTGCGACCGATTTCGGGGTCAACCATCTCAGCCCCGTTCTGGGAGAGTTCCTTGCGGAGTTTCCGGACATCACGGTGAACATGGTTCTGAACAATCGCTATGTGGAACTGATTTCCGAAGGCTTCGACATGGCGATACGGATCGGTGAGCTGGAGGACAGCACGCTGCGCGCCCGCAAGTTGACCGAGACGACCAAGCGGATGATTGCTTCACCAGCCTATTTCCAGAAGTTCGGACGTCCGCAGCGAATCGACGATCTGAACGCCCACAAGCTGCTGCATTATTCCAATCAATCCTCCGGAAATCTGTGGAAGCTGACAGCGCCCTCAGGGGAAAAGCGGCAGGTGCGCACGGCGGGATGGCTGACGGTGAACGACGGGCAGTCGCTGCTGAATGCATGCATTGCGGGCCTCGGGATCGCATATCTGCCCTCCTACCTCTATCACGAAGCGATGGACGCCGGGCTGGTCGAAGACGCGATCCCCGATCTGCCGATCGAATCGCAGGGCATCTACGCGGTTTACCCCCCGGGTCGGTTCACCCAGCCCAAGGTGCGGGCGTTCATAGATTTTCTGGTTCACGCCTTTGCCGAAAAAGGGCCGCAGACCTGGTGAGTGCAGCCTGAGCCCGTCGGCTCCCTGTCCTGCCGATCGCTGCGGGATCGCCCTGTGCGCCGCATTGTCGATTGCCGTAAACCGGTGCGCGTTTGTCCTTACTCCAAGGCCCCGGGTCAAGGCCTTGTGCGGCGTGGGGAGAAGCTCAATGAGCAGGCGCGTACGCGGGCAGGGTGCCTTTGACTGGGGCCACAAAATCGTCCTTTGTCAGCGGCCCGCGCGTCCTGTGGGGCAAAATGGATCCACGGCTTGCAAACCGAAAACGTGCCCTCCTCTGAGCGCCTCAGGCATTACTCCGTCGGGATCAATACCGCCTCCACCCGCCGGTTGGCCTCCCGCCCGTCGGGCGTGAGGTTGGTCGCAACCGGCGCAAGATATCCCGCCCCGGCGCCGCTGATCCGGTCCCCGGCGATGCCATGGCGTTCCCGCAGATAGGCCACCGCTGCCTGCGCCCGGGCCAACGAGACGTCTTGGTTGGCTTCGAGCGAGCCTGTTGCGTCGGTATGTCCCACGAACAGAATGCGCCGGTTCGGATTTGCGTCCAGATACGACGCCAGTGCGTCCAGTGATGCGATGCGTCCGCTGCCAAGGTTGGTTGAGCCGGAGCCAAAGTCCAGATCCCGCAGGATCACATGACCCTGCGCCTCCAGAACGGTCGCCACGTCGTCACTGTCGACGTCGACCTCAACGTCAGGGGACGGAAACGCCCGGCGCGGTTCGGCGCCTGCAAGGGGGGCATCCCCGGTGCCCCCGCCAGCGCGGATGATCTGAATATAGCCCTGTTGCCGGTCCCGGCTGGTCAGGATCGAAACAGCGCCTTCGCTCTCTGAATGCGCGGAGATGAAGTGATAATTCGTGAGATCCACGAACATCTCAGGCGCGGGTAGGACAATGGTGGCAAAGCGAAAGTCGAAACCCCCGCAGGCGCGCGCCTTGCAGTCCAGCAAGATCCTGTATCCCGCGTCCACCAGTGCCTCCCGAAAGGGCCGCGCCAGCTGAAAGGACGTTTCTGCCGCGCCGGGGATGTGCCATGCGGTCACTTCGACGCGGCCCTCGACGCGTTTGACCGGCACATCGCCATCGGCCCATGGCCCCGTCGGCAGTGCGTAGGCCCCCGGCGACTGCACGGTGCCAAAGCTTTGTTCGGCACCCGCAGGCAGGGACAGCTCGACTGCCGATGCCTGACCGGCAAAGACCGCCAGAGCAAGGCCCAGCCGTCTACCGCGCCTGCGCGTGGTATTCGTCATTCGGGCGCATGTCGGTGGCACTTGCGACGCGGTTCGTCATGTTGAAAAAACCTGCGACATTGGCAATGTCCCAGATGTCGCGTTCCGTAAAGCCCGCGTCGCGCAGCGCCTCGCGGTCATATTCCGCGATCTCGGATGAGGCTTTGGTCATCTTTTCGGCGAAATACAGCATCGCGCGCTGGCGGTGGTTCAGATCCGCGACCCGCCAGTTCATCACCAGCATCTCGCCCAGCTTCGGGTCGCCGGACAGTTGCCGCACCGCTGCACCATGCGCTGTCAGGCAGTAAAAGCAACGGTTCACCGAAGACACGACAACGGCGATCATCTCGCGTTCCAGCTTGCTGAGGCCGCTGTCGGCCAGCATCAATTCGTTGTAAAGCCCGCTGAACGCGTCCAGCTTGGCAATGTCGAAGGCATGAGCCTTGAGCACATTGGGCACCATACCCAGCTTGTCCCGGCAGACGTCGAAATATTTCTGCGTGGTCTCCGGCAAGGGATCGACCATGGGCAGGTTGAGCGCTGTGGGCAGACTTTCGGTCACGTATCCTCGCTAAGGGCTGTGTCGATCATGCGGTAATGATAGTGCCCGACCACCTCCATGTTCAAGGCGGCATATAGCGCGCTGGCCGATGCGTTTTCCGTGGTGGCCGCAACCGCAACGTAGTCTGCGCCCTGTTTTTCGGCCCAGAGCGCGGCGCAGCGCATCATCCAGCCTCCCAGCCCCTTTTGGCGGTGTTCCGGCAGGATTTCCAACGCATGAACCATGGCGATGCGGCCGTGAACGGCGCAAAATCCGGCCCCTGCCGGCCGGTCCGAAACGCGTCCGAAAAGACCGGTCTTTGGCGGCGCGGCACGGTCCATGACCCGCAGACGGGCTGGACCGATGCCGCCCACGCGCCAGATCTCGCGCATGATGGCCAATGGTTCCCAGATCGTGAAGGCGGTCACCCGTGGCAGCCTCAGGTCTGTCAGGCACGTCACCGGGGCCGACCAAAGCTGGACGGGATCGACGATCCGATATCCGCGCAAGTCCAGCGCCGCGTCCAGCGCCTCGTCTCCTCCGCGGATCATGAAAAGGGGATCCTGCCCCATGAACTGCATCGCGGTTTCCGCCGCGGCCAGATCCTCGCTGCGCCAATCTCCCTGCGCGGTCGCGGCGGACACCCGCTTACCCCCGCCGCGACCCTCGCGCAGCAGCCACGGTCCGGCGTCCACCCGGGCCGCGGCCGGCCAGGTCGCATCGAGCGCGTCGAAGTAAGGGGTCAGGTCGGCGGACATTGATGGGCCTTCTGGCTAGACTCTGCCATGTGTTATGGCGGCTGGCCGGGAGGCTGTCCATGCGCCATGCGGGACGCCAGCGCATGACCCGATAGGCGTGCTGAAATTGCGGCGCATCGTTGGCTCAGGGCGCGCCGGTGGCGGGAAACAGATCGCTCAGTTCCGCCATCGCCGCATCGATCCGTCCCCCGTCTGTGCCGCGGATCACCACGTTGGATCCAAAAGCCCCGTTCTGTTGATAAGGGTAGGATCCGATCGACAGCTCCGGATATCGCTCTGCCAGATGGCCCAGCGGTCCGGCGATGTCCCCTTCGCCGCGTTCTATGCGCAGGGTTTGCGACAGCAAAGGCTGCCCGCCGGTCATATGCGGCAACACGCTGGAGACCATGGCCTGAAAAACGGCCGGCACCCCGGCCATGACATGCACGTTCCCGAGGCTGAAGCCGGGGGCGGCCGAAACCGGATTGTCGATCAGCACCGCCCCGTCGGGTATCCGCGCCATGCGCAGGCGGGCCTCGTTCAACTCCGATCCCTGCCGGTCATAATGCGCCTGAAGGATGGCCCGCGCATCGTCACGCACGGAAATGGCCACACCAAAGGCTTCGGCGACGCAGGGGGCGGTGATATCGTCGTGGGTCGGGCCAATTCCGCCAGAGGTCACGACGTGGTCGTGTGTCGCGCGCAGGGCGTTCAGCGATGCGATGATGGCCGCGCTGTCATCCGACACGATGCGCACTTCGCGCAGGTCGATGCCATGGGTCGTGAACTCCTTGGCAAGGTAGTGCATGTTTGCATCACGCGTGCGGCCGGACAGGATTTCGTCCCCGATGACCAGCATGGCGGCGGTGGGATTGGGCATGTTGGCCTCCTTGGCGCGGGTTTCGCGCTACGGTATAGGCTTGGGACCATGCGCTTTCAAACCCCTCTCGTGCCGGCGACGCTGCTGCGCCGCTACAAACGGTTTCTCGCCGACTGTCTGCTGGATGACGGGCGCGAGGTGACAGCCCATGTGGCCAACCCCGGCAGCATGATGGGTCTCAAGGACGACGGGCTGCGGATCTGGCTGGAACCCAACGACGATCCGCGCAAAAAGCTGAAATGGGCGTGGCGCCTTGTGGAACACGCGGGCGGGCATTTCACCGGCGTCGATACCGGCGTCCCGAACAGGGTGCTGAAGGCGGCCTTGCTTGCGGGGGAGGTCGCGGGCCTAGATGGTTATGACCTTGTCCGGTCCGAAGTGAAATATGGGACGAACAGCCGGATCGACTTTCTTCTGAGCGGCGCGGGCCGTCCCGATACCTATGTCGAGGTCAAATCCGTCACGCTGTCGCGCCGTCAAGGTCTGGCGGAATTTCCCGACAGCGTGACCGCGCGCGGGACCAAGCATCTGGCCGAACTGTCGGCGATGGCAGGGCAGGGCCATCGCGCGGTCATGCTGTATCTGGTGCAGAGGACGGATTGCAGACAGGTGACGCTTGCCGCGGATATCGACCCGGCCTATGCCACCGGTTTTGCCGAGGCGCATGGGCAAGGGGTCGAGGTCATGGCTATCGGATGCAGAATTTCGCCGCAGGCCATCACGCTTGGCCAGTCGCTGCCGTTTCATCCGGCTGTTGCGATCTGATCGCCCGTTGCCCTGTCGGCGATTTGGCTTGCTGCCGACGGGCGGCATGTGCTCTGCCTCTTGCATGGCAAGGGAGAAATGACCGTCATGCACGCGGTTCTGGGACGATGCGCAGGGCATCCGCATGGCAAGGTTCACGAATGGTGGCCTCCGCCGTCCGCCGGATGACACGAAACCCGGCTTTTTCCCATCATGTCTCAGGATTTACCCATGCAACCCACGATCACCACCGGGGCTGAAAGCCTCGAGCTGCGATGGCCCGACGGAACGGTCGGGACGTTTCCCTTTATATGGCTGCGCGACACCGATCCAACGGGCTTTCACCCGCAAACAGGTGAACGGCTGTTCGATCTGACCAGCGTGCCGCTGGATATCGCCCCGCTCCGGGCCGAGCTGACGCATGATGCGCTGCTGATCACATGGCCCGATCTCGACCGGCCCAGCCGGTTCGATCTGGACTGGATCAAGGCGTGCCGCCCGGGCAGATCCCGTCCCGACCCGGCGGATGTGGCGCCGGTGTCATGGCGCGCCGATCTGGGCGAAGAGGGCGTTCCGCGCCATTCGGCCGATGACCTGCTTGCAGAGGAGGGCGCCCTTGTGGATTGGCTGCGCGACACAAGGTGCTACGGTTTGTCAATTGTCGCAGGGCTGGCCGATGAGGTGGAGGCGGGTCAAAGGGTCGCCCGGCGGGTCGGCCATCTGCGTGAGACGAATTTTGGCCTGACCTTCGAAGTCGTGTCAAAACCCGATCCGAACAACCTCGCCTATACGGCGGACGCCCTGCCACTGCACACGGACCTGACCAATCAGGATCTTCCGCCGGGCTACCAGTTTCTGCATTGCCTCGCCAACGAGGCGCAGGGGGGCGGATCGACGTTTTGCGATGGCATCGCCGTGGCCGAGGATCTGCGTGCGCGCGATCCGCAGGCGTTCGAAATCCTGTCGACAGTCACGGTGCCATTTCGGTTTCACGACGCCGACACCGACATCCGATCCCGGAAAACGGTCATCGTGTGCAATGAAGGCGGCGCGGTGTCCGAGATCTGCTTCAACGCGCATCTGGCCGATATCGTCGATCTGGAACCGGCGGTGATGCTGGATTTCTACCGCGCCTATCGGCTTTTCATGCAGATGCTGCGCGACCCGGCCTACAGGATCGCGCTGAAACTGCGTGGCGGCGAAATGGTGGTCTTTGACAACCGCCGCGTGCTGCATGGGCGCGAGGCTTTTGATCCCGCGACCGGCCGCCGACACCTGCACGGCTGTTATGTCGACCGAGGCGAGTGGGACAGCCGTCTTCGGGTGCTTGCCCGGGCGAACCCCTGAGCGCATGAAGAAAAGGGGCGTCCCGCCAAGGAACGCCCCGATTTGTCCGGCCAATTTATGTCGGAACGATCAGACCTTGAGGTTCGGGATGATCTGTTTCTTGCGGCTCATGATGCCGGGCAGCACAACGATGTCGCCCGACACGCTTGCGCCAAAGCTTTTCTCGGCCACGGTCTTGACCAGATCATTCGGCACCATCAGCGTCGCTTCTTCGTTGAGGATGTCGACGACAAACAGCAGCACCTGATCCACGCCGTCTTCCTTGGCGACGTCGACCATCGACGACATGAGACTGTCCTTGCGGTCCAGAACCATCTGGGGGGCTGTCGTCTCAAGGACGGACACGCGGAACTTCGTGCCCTCGACGCCATATTCCTTGCTGTCCATGCGCAGCAGTTCGGCATCAGAAAAGGCAGAGACGTCGGATTTGGCGGCAAACATCTGCGCTGCGTAGTCGGAGACGTTCAGGCCCAGATCAACCGCCAGCCTTTCGGCCACGGCCTTGTCATGCGCCGTGGTCGTGGGGGAGCGGAATTCCAGCGTGTCCGACAGGATGCAGGTCAGCGCCGCGCCCTTGATCGGCTCGGGCATCCGTGCCGCGTCTTCGCCCATCAGGTCGATCATGATGGTCGCCGTGCAGGCCAGCGGGCGGACGGTGATGTCGATTGGCCCTTTGGTTTCCAGCCCGCCGACCAGCTTGTGATGGTCGATGATGGCGCGGATATCGGCGCTGTTGATCGAGGCGGGCAATTCGGCGGGGTTGTTCGTATCCACGATCACCACCGCGTCGCCGTCGGATACGTCCGAGATGATCTCCGGCTTGTCCAGTTTCCAGTGATCCAACATGAATGCGGCCTCGGTGTTGGGTTCCCCCAAAAGCACCGGCTTGGCGGTCTCGCCCTTCACCTCGTTGAGGTACCAGGCCCAGATGATCGGGCTGCCGGTGGAATCGGTGTCGGGCGACTTGTGGCCGAAAACCTGCGTGGTCATTTTAATCCTCTTTGGTGAGCCATCTGAATTTCCTGTCTCTTAGTCCGGGCGCGCGTCGTTGTCACCCCGCTGGAGGCAGGGTGCGACCTTGCTGCGTCAATCCTTCGACAGCCACGTGAGGTGCGTTTGGAGACCGTCTTGGATGTAAATTTTTCAAAAGGTTAAGGGCAGTATCGGGAAGCTCCGGCCTTGATCGTGCAAAGATCGCCGTGAACGCTTTCGGATTCTCGCCTGCGAATGTCCGTCGTCTGTCGGTCGCTCTGGTCATGTGGCTGGGTTTACGATCGTCACCCCGTGGCGTGACGCCGCGGCATGACCGATCCCGACCTCAGGATCGTGGTGCCATTTGCACTGTGTCATGCTCGCGGACGCGGTCAGGCCTCATGGTGCGCCCGGGGCGCGCAGATGGTCTTGGCTGGAGGGCGCAGAGGTCGGCGCAGGTGCCCCGGCACCCTATCCAGCATTCCGACCGTGGAAAATACAGATAAGACCCTTTGAACGACCCATTCCGCCGGCGCCGGGATCAGCTGCCATGCGCAAGGTCAAAGGCCTTGCGCATCACGGTGGGCAGATCACCGGGGCGAAACTCCGACAACGGCAGGAATTCTCCGCGGTCCGGTGTGCGCTCCATGGGCACCAAGGCCGTCTTGACGGTCAGACGCAGATGGAAATGTGTAAACGTGTGGCGGGCCTCCGCCTCCAATGTGCGCCATTCCGCGCGGATCGGGGGGGCCTCCTGCGGGGCCTCGTCCCACTCCGATCCGGGCCAGCCCAGCATGCCGCCCAGCAGACCCCGGTCGGGGCGGCGCTCCAGCAGCCAAGCGCCATCCACGCGCCGCGCCAGATAGGCGATTCCCAGCCGTGTGGGTTTCCGTTTCTTGGGGGTCTTTTTCGGCAGGTCCGCAGCGGTGCCGTTGATCCATGCCGTGCAGGCGGTTCGCCAGGGGCAAAGACCGCAGGCCGGCCGTCGCGGCGTTCAGATCGTCGCACCAAGATCCATCACCGCCTGGGCATAGTCGCCCGGGCGGATGTCGGGCGTCAGGCGCGCGGCGTGGTCCGTCAGGATCGGCTTGGCGGCAGGCAGCGGCGTATGCTCGTCAAAGACGCGGGCCATCACCCGTTCGACGTTGCCGTCGACCACGGTTTCAGGGGCGTCAAATGCGATGGCCGCGATGGCCGCGGCCGTATAGGGACCGACCCCGGGCAGCGTCAGCAGGGTGGCATGATCGGCGGGAAACCGCCCGCCATGATCCGCCGCCACGACCCGGGCGCATTTGAGCAAGTTGCGCGCCCGGGCGTAGTATCCAAGTCCCGCCCAGGCGGCCATCACATCGCCATCGGGCGCGGCAGCCAACGCCTCGACCGTGGGCCATCGTGTTGTAAACGCGTTGAAGTATGATTTGACCGCTGCCACCGTGGTCTGCTGCAACATGATCTCCGACAGCCAGACACGGTAAGGGTCGGGCGCCTCTCCGGCGCGGCGCGCGGCGGGGCCTACGCGCCATGGCATTGCGCGGGCATGACGGTCATACCAGTCCAGCAACGCTTCTGCGCGCGGCGTCATTTCGGGCTCATCACGCAAGGGTGAAACTCCGTGTCGGAAGGGGGCTGGCGCCGCCCCGCTGTGTCACTAGAATAGGCTCGTGGAGTGGGAGTCAAACGTGGCGAAACGCAAGTCATCGACATACGGGTTTTCCAGTGCGTCCAAGCTGCTTCAACCGCGCATCAGAACCGCGTCGGAAACGCGCGGCTTTGCCCAGACACGCGTGCTGACCCATTGGGAGGAGATTGCCGGTGCCGATGTCGCGGCAATCTCGCGTCCGGTGGAGGTCAGTTATGCCAAGGGCGGTTTCGGCGGGACGCTGACTGTGCTGACCACAGGTGCAAACGCCCCGCTGGTGGAAATGCGCAAGGAAGAGATCCGCGCGCGGATCAACGCTGTCTACGGTTACAATGCCGTCGCGCGCCTGCGTGTCACGCAGACGGCTGCGACCGGGTTTTCCGACGGGCAGGTGGATTTCACCCATCGGACCAAGGCCGACGCCCCAGCCACACCCCGACCAGAGGTTTTGGCCCAGGCGCGCAGCGTGGCCGAAGGTGTGGGCGACTCCGACCTTCGCGCGGCGCTTGAACGTCTGGCCGCAAACGTCATATCCAAGGCAAGCCGGGGATGACCCCTGTCGCATTGCAGGATTGAAAAGGAAAAGGCGAAACATATGAAACGGATCCTTCCCGCAGCCGCCCTTGCGTTGGCACTGATTGGCGGTGGCGCCCTGTATTTCAGCCAGGGCAACGGACCCTCGACCACCAATTTCGCCTTGCCCGGCGCGGCGCAGGCGCAATCGGCGGAGGTCGACACATCCTCGATCACCGAGATGGTCAAGGGCGATGCCGACGCGCCAATCGAGGTGATCGAATACGCATCCTACACCTGTCCGCATTGCGCGACCGCGCACGCCAGCCTCATCCCGCAGCTTGAGGAAAATTATGTGGACACGGGCAAGATCCGCTTTGTCTACCGCGAGGTGTATTTCGACAAGTTTGGTGTCTGGGCGTCGCTCATCGCCCGCTGCGGTGGCGAGGAAAAATTCTTTGGCATCACGGATCTGATCTACAAGGGCCAGTCCGAATGGGCGCGCGCCGGGTCCGACAGCGCGATCGTGGACGAACTGCGCAAGATCGGGCGTCTGGCCGGAATGGAAAGCGACCAGATCGAATCCTGCCTGAACGACAGCGACAAGATCGCGACGCTGGTGGCGTGGTTCCAGGCAAACGCGGCAGAGCACGGGATCAACTCCACCCCGTCCTTCGTGATCGATGGCACCACTTATTCGAACATGAGCTACGCTGACTTTTCGGCCATTCTGGACGAAAAACTGGGCGAATGAGTTCGGCACCACGCGGCCCTCTTGAGGGGGTCAGGGTTATTGAACTTGCACGGATTCTGGCCGGCCCCTGGGCCGGTCAGACGCTTGCGGATCTCGGCGCCGAGGTCATCAAGATCGAAGCGCCGCAAGGCGATGACACGCGCCAGTGGGGTCCCCCGTTCATAGATCGCGAGGACGAGAAGACAGCCTCATACTTCCATTCCTGCAACCGGGGGAAAACCTCGGAGGTTGTCGATCTGACCACGGCCGACGGGCAGGCGCGAATGCGCGATCTGGTAGCCGATGCGGATATCCTGATCGAGAATTTCAAGGTGGGCGGTCTTGCGAAATACGGCATGGATTATGCGTCACTCCGTGAGGTTAACCCGCGCCTGATCTACTGCTCCGTGACAGGATTCGGTCAGGACGGTCCTTATGCCCATCGCGCGGGCTATGACTATATCATTCAGGGGATGTCGGGGTTCATGTCGATCACCGGCGCCCCCGACGGCCAGCCACAGCGCGCGGGTGTGGCGATCACCGACCTTTTTACCGGGCTCTATTCTGTGGCGGGCATCCTTGCTGCGCTGCACCAGCGTGATCGCACCGGCACGGGGCAGCACCTTGACATGGCGCTGCTGGATTGCGCGGTATCCGCCATGGCCAATCAGGCTCTGAACTATCTCAGCACCGGGACGCCGCCGGGTCGCACCGGAAACTATCACCCGAACCTGACGCCTTATCAGGTGTTTGACTGTGCCGACGGGCATATCATCATCGCCACCGGCAATGACGCACAATACCAGCGTCTGTGCCGTTTGCTGGGTCTGGCGGATATGGCAGACGCGCCGCATTTCTCGACAAATGCCGACCGGGTCGCCAACCGTGAAGAGATGATAGACCGGCTGACGAAGGCCACGTCAGCGCGCCTCAAATCCGATCTTCTGGCCGCCTGCGAAGCCGAAGGTGTTCCCGCCGGGCCGATCAACGACATGGCGGAGGTGTTTGCCGATCCGCAAGTCATCGCGCGCGGGTTGCAGATCGCCCCGCAGGGTGTGCCGGGCGTGCGCTCTCCCTTTCGGTTTTCGGACGCAGACCTGGTGTTGGACCGGGCCGCCCCAAAACTGGGTGAGACGCAAGGCTGACCGCGCCACGGATCATCTGACTCCGTCTTTAAGCTGCGTGACGCCTGTGATCGGACTGTTGCGCTGAAACGGCGCCGCGGTCAGCGCGGTCGGTGAATATGCGCGCTTTGCACTAGGCCAAAGGCCAGCATCAGGACCAGCATCGCCGACCCACCGTAACTGACCAGCGGCAAGGGCACGCCGACGACCGGCGCCAGACCCATGACCATGGACATGTTGACCGCGAAGAACAGGAAAAAGGTCAATCCGACACCAAGGATCAGAAGCGATGAAAACCGGTCCCGGTTCTGGAAAGCGGCGAGAATGCAGAACAGCAGGATCAGCACATAGAGCGCCAGCAGCGACACGCCGCCCATGAAACCGAATTCCTCGGCCAGCGTGTTGAAGATGAAATCCGTATGCTTTTCCGGCAGAAAGTTCAGCCGCGATTGCGTGCCCTGCATGAAGCCACGCCCCGTCCAGCCCCCCGAGCCCATGGCAATCTTGGCTTGCGTGATGTGATAGCCTGCGCCAAGCGGATCCGACGACGGGTCTATGAAGGTATCGATGCGACGGAACTGATAATCCGCCAGAAGCTGCCAGCTTGTGCCACGGCTTTGAAAGACGGCCCAGATCCCGCCCGCGCCAAGTCCGAAGACGCTGGCAAAATAAAGCCAGTGCACACCGGCGAGGAACATCATCAGACCGCCTGCAATCAGCAGCAGGATGGCAGTGCCAAGGTCCGGCTGCGACAGCACGAGAAAGGTGGGCAGGAGGATAATGCCAATCGGCAAAAGCACCCAAAGCGGCCGGGAGGTCTTGTTCAGCGGCAGCCGGTCGTAATAGGCCGCCAGCAGCATGACCATGGCGATTTTCATGACTTCCGAAGGTTGCAGGCGCATGAATCCAAGGTCGATCCAGCGCTGCGCGCCCATGCCCACGGTGCCGAAGAACTCCACAACCACCAGCAACGCCAGCGCGCCCGTGTAGACCAGAAGCGCCATGTTGCGCCAAAACCAGATCGGCACCAGCGCCACGATGAACATTGCCGCAAGGCCCAGGCCAAAGCGTTTCATCTGTGGTTCGGCCCAGGGACTGAAAGACCCACCCGCCACGGAGTAGAGCATCAGGAAGCCGACGCCCGCCACCGCGGTCAGCAAAAGAACCAAAGGCCAGTTCAGATACAGGATCTTTCGCCAGCCGGATGGAACCGTCTTGACGTTGTATTCAAGGTAGGTCACGCGCTGTCGGTCTCCTGCGCCCGCCGCCGTTCATCGCGTTCGCGGGCCATGCGTTCCTGCTGTGCCTTGATGCGGCGCCTGTCGGCGGTAGGGTAGGCGTCAAGCGGTGGATCGCCGCCGTAAAGCGCCTGCAAGGTCACGTCCCTTGCGATCGGGGCCGCCGCGGTGCTGCCGCCGCCGCCGTGTTCGACCACAGTCGCCACCGCGATCCGCGGGTTATCCCACGGTGCGAAATTGACAAACAGCGCGTGGTCCCGGCGTTCCCAAGGCAGATCTTCGTTCGACGTCACGCCGCGCGCACGTTCCGCCGCGGTGATGTTGCGGACCTGACTGGTGCCGGTCTTGCCGGCCATTTGCAGGTTTTCGGCCACGATGCGCGACCGGTATGCGGTGCCGTGGCGGTGGTTCGATACGGCGAACATGGCCCGACGGATCTGAAGCAGATGATTGGGGTTCAGCCCGAGATCGGCGCCGGGGTCGCGCGGTGTCTCAACGCCGTCAACGCTTTTGACAAGGCGGGGGGCGGTGGCCCGGCCGGTGGCCAGACGCGCCGCCATGATCGCCAGTTGCAGCGGCGAGGACAGGACAAAACCCTGCCCTATGGACGAGTTGACCGAATCGCCGATGACCCAGTCTGCCCCGCGCTCTCGCCGTTTCCAGGCCTTGTCCGGGATCAGCCCGCTGGTGACCGCGGACATCGGGATGTCATGCGCGGTGCCCATGCCAAAGCGGCGCGCCATGTCGGCGATCCGCTCGATCCCGACCTTGAGCGCGAGGTCGTAGTAATAGACGTCACAGCTTTCCTTCAGGCTCTGTTCAAGGTTCATGTGGCCGTGGCCGACACGCTTCCAGCAGTGGAACCGCCGCCCGCCAACTTCGAGGTGGCCGGGACACCAGACCGTGTCGTCTGGCGCGACAAGGCCCGCATCCATGGCCGCCAGTGCCGTCATCATCTTGAAGGTCGATCCGGGCGGATAGGCGTCCTGCACGGTCTTGGAGGCAAGCGGGCGATGATCATTGTCGCGCAGGAAGCTGTAATCGGAGACAGAGATGCCCCGCACGAACTTGTTCGGGTCGTAGGACGGCGCCGAGGCGATGGACAGCAGATCGCCGTGTTCGAGGTCCATTACCACGACAGAGGCGCTTTCCTGTCCCAGCCGGGCCTGCACATACTCTTGCAGCGCAGTGTCCACCGTCAACTGGATGTCCGACCCGGCCTCCCCCTCACGGCGGTCCAGTTCGCGCATCACCCGACCGACGGCGTTGACCTCGACCCGCTTGGCGCCTGCGTTGCCCCGCAGCGTCTGTTCGTATCGCGCTTCGACGCCAACCTTGCCGATCTGAAAACGCGGGATGCGGAGCACCGGCGGTGGATCCTCGTAGCGGGCCAGATAGCGTTCCGAAACAGGGCCGACATAGCACGCGACATGGGCGAACAGTTCCCCGTTGGGATAGACCCGCGACAGGCCGACCTCCGGCGTGATGCCGGGCAGGGCAGGGGCATTGACGGCGACGCGGCTGATGTCTTCCCAAGTGACACGATCGGCCAGAGTGACCGGAAAGAAGGGCGCGGTGCGCTCCATCTCCGCCAGCGCGCGGTTGAGATCGTCCTCATCCAGTTCGACCAACTGGCCGAGGCGCGCGATGACCTTTCCGACGTCGCCGGCATCCTCCCGGACCATCGTGATGCGATAGGTCTGTTCGTTTTCCGCGATGACCCGTCCCTCGCGGTCGAAGATGCGGCCACGCGAGGGGGAGATCAGACGGATGTTGACCCGGTTCTCTTCAGCCAGCAGGCGGAATTCATCGGCCTGATCGACCTGCATGTGCCGCATCCGCAAGGCCAGAACACCGCCAAATCCCAATTGAGCACCGGCCAGAATCAGTCCACGCCGGGTGATGCGGCGGGCGCTTTCCTGCGTTTCACGTGATGTGCGTCTCATAGCGGGCGTCCCGTGTGATCATATTCTCCGGGCGTGCTGCGCCGCACGCCAAGGGCCAGATAGCTGATGCCGGCCACCAGCGGATAGGCCACCACCGTCATACCATACTGCATGAGCCATAAGGAAAGCATTCCTGGGGTCACGATCAAGAGAGCAAGCACAAGCCGGTAGATCAACGTGATGAAAAGCAGCGCCATTGCGGCGGTCAGCCACTCCGCGGCAAAGGTATTTTCCCGCACTTGCCGGCCACGTGGTTTCAACCATTCGGTCGCCAGCAACACCAGAACCGCCCAGAGCCCCGGCGGCCGGTGAAAGAGCAGGTCGGCGGTCAGCATGACCGCGGCAATCGAGATCATGGGCACGTAGTCGGGGCGCCGCAGCGCCCATGCAAAGGTCAGGGCCGTCAGGACGTCCGGTCCGGCCAGCCTCTGGGGCATGATCTGCATGGGCAGCAGGTGGACGAAAAAGATCATCAGCGCCAGACCGAGATAGGTGGCGCGCATGGTCCAGAGCCGGGCCGGACTGTTTTCAGCCATCGCCCGGCGGCTCCGTGGCGTCTGACGGCGCAGGAGATGGAGCCTCGCCCGAGTCCGGAATGGTCTCCGGCAGAATCAGCGCCGATGGGCTGCCGACCTGACGGGCGCCGTGGTCGCGCAGCACCCGCAGGAACTCCAGCCGCTCGTAGTCGGCGGCGAGGCGCACCCGCAGGCGTCCGCCCGGGTCTTGCGCCACCTGCCCAATCAGCAGGTCGGGGGGGAAAACCTCGCCGTCGCCCGTTGTCACGATACGGTCGCCCGGGCGGACAAGGTCCGGGTTTTCCAGAAAGTCGATCGGGGGCGCCGATGTGTTGTCGCCTGCAATCAGTGCGCGTTGGCCCGAGGGCTGTATCTCTGCCGGAATGCGCGATGTGGCGTCGGTCAGCAGGATCACGCGGCTGGTGTTGTCCCCCACCCCCGAGATGCGGCCGACCAACCCGATCCCGTCCATTGTGGCCCAGCCGTCGACGATGCCATCCCTTGATCCGACGTTGATCAGCACCGACTGGCGGAAAGGCGATCCGCTGTCCGCCAAAACCACGGCGGTGATATAAGTCAGACGTGGATCCAGTTGCACGTTGTTGAGATCGCGCAAGCGCGCGTTCTCCTGTTCGAGCTGCAAGGCCGCCTCCTTCCAGGCGGTCATCTGGCGCAACTCGCGGCGGAGTTCGGCATTCTGTTCCGACAGGCGCTGATAGCTCTGGAAATCCCGAAACAGCCGCACCGAGGCCGTGACCGGTGCCATGGCCCAGTCCATGCGCGGGACAATGGAATCCACGACCTGCGCGCGGAACCGTTCGACCCGCGGGCTGTCGATCCGCCAAAGCAGAAAGATGCCCGAGAGCGCCAGAACGAGGACAACCAGCAGCAGCCGCTTCAGCGGGCCGGTAAAGTCGTCCGATGCGTTGCGATCGCTGGCCAAGGGATCCTCGTCTCACAGTGGCATAATGGTATCGGAAGCCGCCGTCTTGATACAGAGCAGACGGCGGAGAGACGATCTTTGGTCGAAAAACCGCCCCTCGCGGCCACCGGTATCAGCTGTCGTAGTCTATGGCGTGTCGCAGCTGTTTTTCGTATTCCAGCGCCTTTCCGGTTCCGAGCGCCACGCAATTCAGCGATTCATCGGCAATTGACACCGCCAATCCTGTCTGTTCGCGCAGCGCCAGATCAAGATCGCCCAGCAACGCACCGCCGCCGGTCAGCATCACGCCCCGGTCGACGATATCCGCCGCAAGGTCCGGCGGCGTCGCTTCCAACGCGGTCATCACCGCCTCGCAGATCTGCTGAACCGGTTCCGACAGCGCCTCTGCCACTTGGGCCTGGCTGATCTCGGTTTCCTTGGGCACGCCGTTGAGCAGGTCACGCCCCCGGATCTGCATGGAGGACCCGCGCCCGTCATCCGGCATCCGCGCCGTCCCGATGGAGGTCTTTATGCGCTCTGCCGTCGACTCGCCGACCAGAAGATTCTGCTGGCGGCGCAGGTAGTTGATGATCGCTTCGTCCATGCGGTCGCCCCCCACCCGGACGGAGCGGGCATAGACGATGTCGCCCAGCGACAGCACAGCCACCTCGGTCGTGCCGCCACCGATGTCGACGACCATGTTGCCGGTGGGGTCGGTGATCGGCATGCCCGCGCCGA
>CAZRZN010000024.1:0-30756 GCA_964604565.1 uncultured Rhodobacterales bacterium | reverse complement strand
GTCAGCTGGGTCCGATCATGAAACAGGTCATTTTCTGCGCTTGCAGGCGACGGCAGGCCAGCTCCGCACTGTCGCGGGTCAATCCCATGAAATTCGCGTCATATCCCGTCTTGCCTTTCATCACCTTTCGCAACGCGCCGTCCAGCGTAGCGGTTTCGGACAGGGCTGTCTTGAGCAGGACCTTCTGTGCCTCGAATTCATTGGGATAGCGACCGATGTTGATACCCCAGTGACGCCCGCTGGAAGTGGACAGTCGCGTGACCACTTCTGCCGCCCGTGCCGGGGTTGGCGTATCCTTTGGCGTTTCCTTGAAGGCAATGGTGGCAGAGGCAACGCTGGCGGGTCTCGGGACCGGCTTGATCGAGACGTCGGGCGCCACGGTGGATCCGACGGTTGGCATCAGGGAGGCAGGCGCCGTATCAGAGGCGCTTGCAACCTCCATCAATTCCTTTTCGATGTCATCGCTGACCAGCGCGACAAGAGGCGCCACCTTGTTCGGATCAACCGGAGCGACAGGGCGCGCCATCGGCCGCAGGCTTCGTGTGACCGCAGCGGACACCACGCGGATCGACTTGGCACGCGTCCCTGGCAGCGGATCGGAGGTCTTGGCCACCACGACGCCGTCATCGGCGGTTCCCTTGCCAAGATACGGGGGCCTCTTGGGACCTTTCTTTGCCGCCCAGTTGGGCGCGTTCCGAAAACCGAGATCGAGCAATTCGGCAACCCTCGCATTGCGCGTGCTGACGGAGCGTCCCCCGAACACCGTCGCGATGACCCGCTTTCTGCCTCGCTCTGCCGAGGCCACCAGGTTGAATCCGGCCGCACGGGTGTAGCCGGTCTTGATTCCGTCCGCCCCGCGGTAGGAGCTCAGCATGCGCGAATTGGTGTGCGAGACCTGACGCACGCCGGCATCCGCCGTCTTTCGCGAAAACAGGTTATAATACTGCGGGTAGTCGTAGATCACATGCCGTCCGAGGATCGTCATGTCGCGGGCGGTCGAGACATGCCCGGATTCGGTCAGGCCATGCGCGTTCTTGAAATTCGTGCGCGTCATCCCCATCGCCTTGGCCGTTCGGTTCATGCGGCGCGCGAAGGCCGCTTCGGACCCCGAGATTGCCTCGGCAATGGCGGTGGCAGCATCATTCGCCGACTTCACGGCTGCAGCGCGCACGAGATAACGCAACTTGATTTTCTGCCCCTCGCGCAGGCCAAGTTTCGAGGGAACTTCGGACGCTGCCTTGCGGGAAACGGTGACCACCGTGTCCATCGTCAGCTCGCCATTCTGGACAGCCTCGAACGCAACATAAAGGGTCATCATCTTTGTCAGGGAGGCGGGATGCAGGATCTTGTCGGCGTCCTCGGCGTGCAGGACCTTTCCGGTTCGCGCGTCCACCACCATCGCTGCATAGGGTGCTGCCGCCACACTCAGCGGGAGCAGCACGATTAGCCAAAAAAACATGAAAAAATGCAGGCCAAACCGGCCTGACTGCCTGCGGCGTCCCGTCACGATATACTGCCTTTCTGCCTCGTTCCCCCCGATATTTCGGTGGGGTGTCTACTTGATGTCCTGACGCATTATTTTCACGTCTTGGTTAAACTGATGTTAACACGAAAAGCACTTCAAGAGAAGCTGACAATGCCCTGATTATCAAGGGTTTTAGGCACCACGCGGCATCCATATATTGCGGTCGTCCGACAAGATGGCCCAATACTGGCGAATATGGCTGGAATAGGGCGAACTATGGCCAAAATGTGGCGACTCTCTCCGCGCGGTTTCAACCGATCTCGAGGATCAGGCCGGGCAGGTCTCCGAGGTCAGCAACGCTGCGAAAGCGTGGAGCCACCGGCGCCTCCGCATGTTCAAGGGCCCAAGCGAGATCATGCGGAACATGAACACCCCATGCGCCCGCCTCTATGGCGGGAATCACGTCAGATCTCATAGAATTTCCGACCATCATCGCGGCAACCGGTCCCCCGGGACTGCTCTCGAAGATGCGCGCGTAGGTCTCCGGCTGCTTGTCTGAAACGATTTCCACCGTGTCGAACAGATCTCCGAGGCCGGATTGCGCCAGCTTTCGTTCCTGGTGCAGAAGATCGCCCTTGGTGATCAGCATGACGTGATGCGCGCCTGCCGCGGCCTCGACCGCGTCCCGCGCATGCGGCAGCAGTTCGATGGGATGGGCCAGCATGTCCCGTCCCGCCGCCATCAATTCGGAAATCACGGAGGCCGGCACACGTCCTTCCGTTACTTCGATCGCGGTCTCGATCATTGACAGGACAAACCCCTTCACACCGAAACCGTAATGCCCGATGTTGCGCCGCTCCGCCGCGACCAGACGGTCGGCAAGATGATCGCTGTCCGCATGATCGACCAGCAGTTCGGCAAATCTCTCTTGCGTCAGTACGAAAAATCGCTCGTTGTGCCAAAGGGTGTCGTCCGCATCGAAAGCGATTGTTTGCAGTTTTTGTCTCATCTTGTATTCAGCCCCGCGACGTCCCCCTTTTCGGCACCCACCGTTAGGCTATATAACGGGGTCGGATATATGGAAACCCAAGGCACAAACCGCTGCATGACTGACGCTGTGATGATACGGACGTGGAAACTGACCGGGACCCCGCCCGACGACGGCGAGGGTGATGCGGGTGTGGTCGTGGAGACCAAGCCCAAGACAAAGCGCCCTCCGCTGTACAAGGTTCTTCTGTTGAACGACGATTATACCCCGATGGAATTCGTCGTGCATGTTCTTGAGCGTTTTTTCGGCATGACTCATGCGCAGGCTTTCGAGATCATGCTGACCGTGCACAAGAAGGGGGTCGCCGTGGTCGGTGTGTTCAGCCATGAGATCGCGGAAACCAAGGTCGGCCAGGTGATGGATTTTGCCCGCCGGCATCAGCATCCGCTGCAATGCACGATGGAAAAGGAATAGGCGTCCGCGCCGTCCCCCGCCAATGTCAATGATCCGCCTGACCCATGCCATCGACGTTGGCGGCCTCGACCTGCCCGATACCGGCACGATTGCCCTGATTGGCATGCCGCCGGGGGATCTCCCCCGAGGGCTCGACGTCGCGCGCTGCGAGGTGATCCAGACCTACTATCCCGATCATGTCGCGTGGGAACGGCGCGGCATGTCCGTAAAGACAGAAGCCGAAGGTCCCTACAGCGCCGCGATTGTCACTCTCCCGCGTGCCCGCGACCTTGCCGAGGATTGGATCGCACGGGCAAGCGAACTTGTTCCGGGTGGCCGCATTGTGATCGACGGCGCCAAGACCGACGGGATCGAGAGCATCGCCAAGGCCCTGCGCAAGCGCGTTACGCTTGAGGGGCTTGTGTCCAAGGCGCATGGAAAGTGCCTGTGGTTCACCGGAGGCACCGATCTTTCGGATTGGCGCAAGGCACCCGCGCATCTGCCGTCCGGCGACATCACAGCGCCGGGCATATTTTCCGCCGATGGTCCCGACCCCGCATCGCAAGCGCTGGCCGCTGCCTTGCCGGACACACTCAAGGGAAGCTTTGCCGATCTCGGCGCAGGATGGGGCTGGCTCGCCCGCAAGGTGCTGCGGCGGGAGGGCCTTACCACCATGCACCTTGTCGAGGCGGAAAAAAATGCTCTCGATTGCGCGCGCCTGAATGTGACCGATCCCCGTGCGGTCTTTCACTGGGCCGACGCAACGGCCTGGACACCCCCCACACGGCTTGACGGTGTGGTGATGAACCCACCGTTTCACCATGGCCGCAAGGCTGACCCGCAAATCGGCCGCGCCTTCATCGCCGCCGCCGCACGCATCCTTGCCCCCCACGGACGCCTTTGGCTGGTCGCAAATCGCCACTTGCCCTATGAGACCGCCCTGTCGGAGGCTTTTGCCGAAACCACCGAAATCGGGGGCGACACGAAGTTCAAGATCCTTCAGGCCGCACGCCCCTCTCGCGCGCGGCGCTGATTTCGGTCAAACAGGTCGGACAACCGCAAGAGGTCCCCGCAATGAGTTTCTCCATCGAAGGCAAGACAGCCATCGTCACCGGTGCCGCCAACGGCGTGGGATTGGCGATCGCCCGGCATTTCGCGGACAAGGGCGCCAATGTCATGCTCGCAGACATGGACGAGTCGCAGTTGATCAAGGAATGTGGCAGTCCCGAGGATGACAGCAGCATTCGTTTCTATGCGGGCGACTTGCGCGAACGGTTGACCATGGCCAACCTGCTGTCGGCAACGCTGGATGCCTTTGACCGGGTCGACATCCTGGTGAACGGGTCGCGCCAGCTGCTCACCTCGGATCCGCTGGACCTTGACGACGACACGGTCGAAAAACTGCTCTCGCAGAACCTGATGACCGGGTATCGCATGACACAGCTTGTCGCGCAGCGCATGATCAAGCAGGCAGAGGGTCAGGAAGAGGGCCAGGTCGGCGCCATCGTCAACCTGTCATCCATCGCAGCGCGGCGGACACACCCCGAATTGCTTGGCTATTCGGTGTCCTGCGCCGCGCTGGATCAGATGACCCGCTCCATGGCGGTGGCGCTTGCGCCAAAGCGGATTCGCGTCAATGCCGTGGCCTTCGGCTCTGTCATGTCGTCCAGCCTGAAAGACACGCTGCGCGAGCATCGCAGCTATCGCTCTGACATCGAGGAACATACGCCACTAGGCAGAATCGCCGCCCCTCGCGAACTGGCAGAGTCGGTGCAGTTCCTGTCCTGTGAAGGTGCCGGTTTCGTCACCGGGCAGATCATGACGGTGGACGGCGGGCGCACGCTGCTTGACCCGGTGGCGGCCCCCGCGCACTGACCCCGGAACAATGGGCACGCGGGCCGCGTTACCTCCTGCAAGACAGGAGAACCTACATGACCCTTTCCCTCGAACCGATCGTTGCTTTGGGCTGCGGTATCGCGGTCCTGATCTGGCCGCGACTGCTGAACTATATCGTAGCAGCTTATCTGATCCTGACCGGCTTGCTGGGCCTTGGCATCGTCCAGATGTGATCGCGCCGCCTGATTGGTTCGAGGCGTCGTATTGCGCCGCAGGATGCGCGGAGATAGGGTTTGCCCGATTGATGAGGACTGCCCGATGAAAGATGTGTTCGACGCCGAAAAAACACAAGCTGCGCAGTGGTTCCGCGACCTGCGCGATCAGATTGTGGAGGCCTTCGAAAGGTTGGAAGACAGCCATTCGGAGGGACCGTTCTCCGAAGACCCGGCCGGCCGTTTCGACGTGACCGAGACCAAGCGCACCTCTGACGATGGTTCGGATGCGGGCGGTGGGTTGATGAGTGTCATGCGCGGCGGCCGGGTGTTTGAAAAGGTCGGCGTGAATGTGTCGACAGTATATGGCACACTTGGCGAGGCTGCACAAAAGGCCATGGCGGCGCGTGGCGTCCCGGGCATGGACAGCGATCCGCGGTTCTGGGCTTCTGGGATTTCGCTGGTCGCGCACATGCAGAACCCTCAGTGCCCGGCCGTTCACATGAATACGCGCATGTTCTGGACGCCCGGCGCATGGTGGTTTGGCGGTGGATCGGATCTTAATCCCTGCATCGAATACGATGAGGACACTGCGCATTTCCACGACACCCAGAAGGCGCATCTGGAGCCGCACGGCGACTCCCTGTATCCGGAACTGAAGGCGTGGGCGGACGAGTATTTCTATATTCCGCACCGGCATCGGGCGCGCGGCGTGGGTGGCATATTCATGGACGATCGCAATACCGGCGACTGGACGGCGGACTTTGCCCTGACGCAGGACATCGGTCGCGCCTTTCTTCCGGCCTTTGTGCCGCTGATCGAAAAACGCCGCGTTACGCCTTTTGGCGACGCCGAGAAAGAGGCGCAGTTGATACATCGCGGGCTCTACGCGGAATACAATCTGGTTTACGATCGCGGGACCAAGTTCGGCCTTGCGACAGGGCATGACGCGAACGCTGTCCTGATGAGCCTGCCTCCGCTCGCGAAATGGGTATAGGGTCACCGGGCGGATACTTGCGGCTCACATGCCGCGCGCTTCAAGCCTGATCGAAATGGCGGCAGTCGGGTGCAACGGACCGATCAGGGGCTTGCGGTGACATACGCATCGCCTAGACCCCGTCAGACCCTGCGCCACGCTCCCGGCGCGATCCCGTCCAGCGTCCAGTCGCCGACGGACCACCGGACCAGCCGTAGGCAGGGCAGCCCGACATGCGCCGTCATCCGACGCACCTGCCGATTGCGCCCTTCGGTGATCGTCATGCGAAGCCACGCGTCGGGCACGGACTTGCGATACCGGACCGGTGGATCGCGGGGCCACAGATCGGGCTCCGCCATCCGCTCGACCACCGCGGGTCGTGTCGGCCCATCCTTCAGCGTGACGCCTGTGCGCAATCGCTCCAGTTGCTCTTTCGCGGGGTTTCCCTCCACCTGAATGAGATAGGTCTTTGCGCGCTTGAACTTCGGTGAGGCGATGCGCGCCTGCAATTGTCCGTCGTCCGTGAGCACAAGCAAACCCTCACTGTCCCGGTCCAGCCGCCCCGCCGGGTAGACCCCCGGCAGGTCGATATGATCCGACAGGGTCGCCCTTGGACTGGCGGCATTGCCCCGGTCGGTGAATTGCGACAGGACACCGAAGGGTTTGTTGAACAGAACGATCCGCGACATGTGGTCGTCACCTGCGCTCGCGAAAGAAATCGCGCAGCAGCGCAGACGACGCCTCGGCGCCGATGCCTTCGTAGACGTCCGGGACATGGTGGCACTGCGGATGGGCAAAGATGCGCGGCCCCTGCCGTATTCCACCGGATTTCTGATCCTCCGCGCCAAAATACAACCGGCCTATCCGGGCATGGGAAATCGCCGTCGCGCACATCGCGCACGGCTCCAGCGTCACGTAGAGATGATGCGACATCAGGCGTTCCACCCCAAGCGCGGCACAGGCGCTGCGGATCACCAGAATCTCGGCATGCGCGGTCGGGTCATTCAACTCTCTGGTCCGGTTGCCGGACCGTGCAAGGACCGATCCGTCCGGACCGGCCAGAACCGCCCCCACCGGCACCTCGCCACGGGCACCGGCAGCACGCGCCTCGTCCAGCGCCAGATCCATGTGAGACCGAAACATCATGGCGCTTGTTAGCCCGCAAGCCTGCCGGAGAAAAGGCGCCTGAATCCGGTCCACCTTGATCGGCAAAGTCCCTTTCGCAAGGTCGCACCGCTGCGCTATGTGAGGGCATGGACAAAAGCACCCCTCCCGGCGAGCGAATCGCCAAGGTCATCGCGCGATCCGGCCGCGCCAGCCGCCGCGAGGCTGAACGGTTGATTGAATCCGGACGCGTCGCCGTGAACGGCAAGACAATCGACCGCGCCGCGCTGAACGTCACCCTTGCAGACCGGATCACCGTCGACAACAAGCCGCTGGATGCGCCCGAGGCCCCGCGCCTCTGGATGTATCACAAGCCCACCGGGCGTGTGACCACCACAAAGGACGAACAGGGCCGCCCGACGATCTACGACGACCTGCCAGAAGATCTGCCCCGGGTGATGAGCGTAGGCCGACTCGACCTCAATTCCGAGGGTCTTCTGCTGCTGACCAACGACGGCGGGATCAAGCGGCGGCTCGAATTGCCGTCGACCGGCTGGCTGCGCAAGTATCGCGTGCGTGTGAACGGGCGCCCAACGGACCAGACCCTTTCGCCCCTGCGAGACGGGATCGAGGTTGACGGCCAGCGATTCCAACCCATGCAGGTGGCGATAGACCGTCAGCAGGGTGCCAACGCCTGGCTGACGATCGGTCTGCGCGAGGGCAAGAACCGGGAGATCCGTCGTGCCATGGGCGATATCGGCCTGAACGTGAACCGGTTGATCCGGGTGTCCTACGGCCCCTTTCAACTCGGCCAGTTGAAAGCCGGTGAGGTTCAGGAGGTCCGGCGCCGTATCCTGCGCGACCAACTGGGTCTCGACCCCGCAGCCGAGGCCCCGGAAAACCCGTCAAAGCCCAAGGCCCGAAAGGTCCAGCGCCGCCGCCGTTGACCCGGGTGGGCAGGACGGCATTCCAGACCCGGAATCGGATGAACGCATCGGCCCTTGCCCGGATCACCAACTTTCACACCTGCACGAAACAATCGGTCGGCAGGAAAGGCGGCGGACCCTTGGACCGATCGCACGCCGTAACGTCAAAGACTGACCATCAAGTTTTCTCCCAAAGACGGTCCCGGCGCGCAGGCCCGGACTTTTGCGTGCTGTGAAGCGGCGCTGCCACGGGGTCGGTTGCCCGCCCAAGGGACGCGATTTTGTTCATACTTCCTTAACTCTTCTTTCTTTTTCCAGCAGCTTGCCGCCTTTTTGCCCCGTTTCGGGGGAATCCTGCCCACATGGTGACGACATTCATAGCTCTTGCGATTCTGATGGCTTCGGCGCTTCTGGTGCTGGGCAACCTGCGCATGGTGGCGCGGGATACTTGCGCGGCGCTCAGCGCATATACCCGCAACGCGCGGCAAACCGGTCAATTGACCCGGCATATCGCCTACTCCGCATTGTGGTTGATGATTTTCATCATGAGCTATGCCTAAGGGGGGGTCTGCGAATGGCAAAAGACAGATACGCCCGGGATGACGCCTGGTATCCCGGCGGGGTAGAGGAACTTTCTAGGGATCGGGCACAACTGGATTCCAGTTTGAACTTCATGTTCCTTGCTGCTTTTCCATTGTTGCTATGGGTGTTTCAGGCGTCGTTTTCGGGCATCGCCACGGCGCTGGCGATCCTGTGGCTGCTGTTGCTGGCCTTGCGAATGATTTCCGTCGGACAGCGCATCGAATTCGATTATGAAAGAGCGGAAGTCGCCCGGGCGCCGCGCCTTCCACGCAAACTGATCGGCACCTTGCTGGTCGGCGTCGTCGTGATGATTCTGGCCGGCCACAAATTCGACAGTCTTCTGACACCGATACTGGCCGGGGCTGTGGCCTTCATGCTGGGTCGCGCCGCTTTTGGTGGCGACCCGAGGCATGACAAAGGCGCTGAGCGTGCCCGCGATCTGGCGGCGCTGAGTGCCGCCGACGACGCCCTGGTCGAGCTTGCGGACCGCGTTGCGGCCCTGGGCGATGTCGAACTGGCTCTGCGTGTCGAGAAAACCCGGGACCGGATCCTGCGCACCATGCGTTGCAGCATCGACAACGAAGGCACCGCGGATCGGATCGAACGGCCCACGCATAAGGTGATCGGGATGCTTGGCGGCGAGGTTTCACGACTCGAAACCTCGTGGAACGGGCAAGAGCATCTATTTGCGCGGCGTCGTTTCCTCGCAAAGATCGAGATGATGGCCGACAGTTTCGAGGCGCTGGCCCTGCGATGCGGAATGCTTCCCGACCGCGACCCCTTTGAGCGGCAGGCTGACCTGTTGATCGACCGAATGCCGAGAGAATCCGCCGCTTGACCGGATACCGCCTGACTTCCCCCTAGCAAGTGCAGCGTTTTACCCTTAGGTTTTCTCCCGTGTAACGTCTTGTGCACACGGCAACAGGGGCTGAAAATGTCGGGAAACGCCTTGCAGAAGGTGAGTTATATCCTTCTGATCTTGTTGCTTTTCGGCGTCGCCACCGGATGGCTGGGGGGACTCTGACGCCGTGGCCCAACGATATGGCGGAAAATACAGCCCCGATGGCGCATCCGAGGGGGAGCAGGTAGAACGTCCCGCTTACTTTGGTGCGCGGGTTGCGCCTGCCGGGGCGCGATCGAATGTCCTTTTCCTGCCCGGAATCGTCTTGGCCGTGCTGTCGATCAATGATGGCGCGCTTGGTATGGCGGTCGGCCTCGCAGGCGGGGGGGCCTTGTTGCTGGGGGCATGGCTGCTGCGCGACGGGCTGCTGGCCGAAGCCGCCTACCATGACCGCAAGGTGGCGCGGCGCCCTGCAATCCCGCGCAAGATCTTTGCCGCAGTGCTATGCGGGATCGGGGCTGGACTGGCAGCCTGGAGATCCGAGGCAGGCCTGCTTGCGCCGCTGATTTACGGCGGCGCAGCGTCCGTTCTGCATATCGGTGCCTTTGGCGTCGACCCAATGAAGGACAAGGGCATGGACGGCATCGACACCTTCATGCAGGACCGGGTGGCGCGGGTCGTCGATGAAGCCGAGAATTACCTTGCCGCGATGATGGATGCCGTCAAGCGAGCCGGTGACCGACAGGTCGAAGCGCGGGTCGAAAGATTTTCGACCAAGGTGCGCCAGATGATCCGCACCGTCGAGGAAGATCCGCGCGACGTGACCGGTGCAAAGAAATTTCTCGGTGTCTATCTGATGGGCGCACGCGACGCGACGGTCAAGTTTTCCGACATCTACGCGCGCTCCGCAGACAGAGACGCGCGCAGGGATTTCATGATGCTGCTGACCGATCTCGAAGAGAGCTTTGACAAGAAGATCGACAAGCTGTTGGCGGACAACAACCAGGATTTGAATGTGGAAATAGAAGTGCTGCGCGAGCGTTTGCAGCGAGAAGGTGTGCATCTCGAAACGAGATGACCTTATTTTAACAGGGGACCCCATGTCTGAAAACACACGCAAGGAAGCCGAAAAGACGCTTGCAATGGTCGATGAAGTGAATTCCGTCGTTCTGCCGGAAGTGGCAGATGCCAATGCCGTGGTGCCCCTGAAGGAGGCGAATTCCGAAATAAGCCATGAGATCCGCGCGCGGATGGACGAACTGGACATGGCCGAGACCGGTTCGATCGTTTCCTTCGGGTCCGCCGCACAGGCGGAATTGCAGGAAATCAGCCAGGCCATGCTGACCGACGTGCGCAACAAGGACGTGGGACCGGCGGGCGACAGTCTGCGCACCATCGTCACGACGATCCGCGGCTTTTCGGTCTCCGAACTCGACGTGCGCCGCGAACGTAGCTGGTGGGAAAAACTGCTGGGACGCGCTGCGCCGTTTGCCAAGTTCACGGCAAAGTTCGAAACGGTCCAAAGCCAGATCGACAAGATCACTGACGACCTTCTGAAGCATGAGCACCGGCTCCTCAAGGACATCAAGTCGCTCGACCTGCTCTATGAGAAGACGCTGCAATTCTACGATGAACTGGCGCTGTATATCTCTGCCGGTGAGGCCAAACTGGAAGAGTTGGACACCAAGGACATCCCGGCCAAGGAAGCCGCGGTCGAGGCCGCCGCCGAAAACGATCAGGTGATGAAGGCGCAGGAACTGCGCGACATGCGCGCAGCGCGCGATGACCTCGAACGCCGGGTGCATGACTTGAAGCTGACCCGCCAGGTGACGATGCAATCGCTCCCCTCGATCCGGCTTGTGCAGGAGAACGACAAGAGCCTCGTGACCAAGATCAACTCGACCCTGGTGAACACCGTGCCCCTTTGGGAAACGCAGCTGGCGCAGGCAGTCACGATCCAGCGTTCGGCCGAGGCGGCCCGCGCAGTCCGCGATGCCAACGACCTGACCAATGAACTGCTGACCTCAAACGCCGCCAACCTGCGAGAGAGCAACAAGGCGATCCGCACGGAAATGGAACGCGGCGTCTTTGACATCGAGGCCGTGAAACAGGCCAATGCCGATCTCATCGGCACAATCGAGGAAAGCCTGCAAATCGCGGACGAAGGCAAGGCGCGCCGCGCCAAGGCCGAGGAGGAGCTGAAAAAGATGGAAACCGGCCTGCGCGATACACTTTCCGCAGCGACGTCGCGCCGCGATGCCGCCGGGGCGGTGCCGTCCTGAAAATGCTCAAGCGAAGCGGCCTGAGAACTGTTCTGGCCCTCGGGGCTGCGCTGGCGGTGTCCGGCTGCATCGGCTCGCCCCTCGCGCCGCTTGACTCTTCGGTCAAACCGCAATCGCGCCCGGCAGCGCTTGGCCCGCAGGACCCGCCCGAAGTCTCTGGCCCGTCTCAAGCAAGCCTTGCGCTGCAACAATACTATGCCCGCACCCAGAACGACCTGCTGACGCGCGGATTGCTGCGCACGGATGGCGGCGGGCCGGATACCGCCTACACCGACACGATGCTGGTGCGCAATTTCGAGGCCATCGCACTGGAAGAAGAATATGAACGGGGTGCCGGGCTCAAACCCTCTGGCGGGGCACGAAGCGCGATCAAGAAATGGACGCAGCCCATCCGGATGACGACCGAATTCGGACCGGGTGTCCCAACCGACCAGATCGAGGAAAGCCGCCGCGAGGTGACAGCGTATGCAGGGCGCCTGTCGCGGATCACAGGGCATCCCATCTCGATGGTGGATTCCGGCGCGAACTTTTTTGTGCTTTTCATGTCAGAGGACGACAAGACGCGCATCGCACCGCGCATCAAGCAGATCGTTCCGGATGTTAACCCATCGGCGCTGCGTCTGTTCGATTCTCTGCCGCGCGGGATCCATTGCCTGGTGATGGCCTTTTCCGACAGTCGCGGTGGCTATGACTATGGCACGGCCATCGCGGTGATCCGGTCGGAACATCCGCCTTTATTGCGACGTTCCTGCATACACGAAGAGTTGGCGCAGGGCATGGGCTTGGGCAATGACAGCCCGCGGGCACGGCCGTCGATCTTCAACGACGACGACGAATTCGCACTGCTGACGACACATGACGAAATGTTGCTGAAGATCCTCTACGACCCCCGGCTGACACCCGGCATGTCGGCAGAGGCGGCGCTACCCGCGGTGCGCTCCAAGGCAGCGGACTTGATGGGCTCTGGCGGGCCCAGCTGAAAAGAGAGAACGAGCATGGGTATCTGGGATTTTCTTTCAGGACAATTCATCGACGTCATCCACTGGACGGACGACACGCGGGACACGATGGTCTGGCGGTTCGAACGTGAAGGCCATGAGATCAAATACGGCGCCAAGCTGACCGTGCGGGAGGGTCAGGCCGCCGTCTTTGTCCACGAAGGCCAACTGGCGGATGTTTTCTCGCCCGGGCTCTACATGCTCGAGACGAACAACATGCCGATCATGACATCCCTGCAACATTGGGATCATGCCTTTCAGTCGCCGTTCAAATCCGAAGTCTATTTCGTCAACACAAATCGCTTCACCAACCTCAAGTGGGGCACCAAGAACCCGATCATGCTGCGCGATCCCGAGTTCGGGCCAGTGCGGATCCGCGCCTTTGGCACCTATTCCGTCAAGGTCGCCGATCCGGCAACTTTCATGACGGAAATCGTCGGAACCGACGGCGAATTCACGATGGATGAAATCAGCTTTCAGATCCGCAATATCATCGTGCAGGAATTCAGCCGCGCCATTGCCTCCAGTGGCATCCCCGTCCTCGACATGGCGGCCAATACCGGTGACGTGGGCAAATTGATCGCCGAGGCGATCGACCCGGTGATCCATCAATACGGCCTCGCCCTGCCGGAACTCTACATCGAAAATATCTCGCTTCCCGCTGCGGTGGAAAAGGCGCTGGACGCCCGCACCAGCCGCGGTCTTGCGGGCAATCTCGACGACCACATGAAGTGGAAAGCGGCCGAGGCGATGGGCAAGGGCGGTGCTATGGATCAGTCCATGGGCATGGGCTTTGGCGCTGGCATGGGGATGCAGATGGCCAATTCCATGAGCCAGCAAGGCCCCTGGGGGGCCGCGCCCGGGCAGCAGGCACAGCCACAGCGTCAGGCGGCCCCGATGGCACCGCCCCCGCCGCCCGTGGAGCATGTCTGGCATCTGGCCAAGAATGGCCAAACCTCCGGTCCGTTCTCAAAGGCCGATATGGGCAAGATGGTCGCCAGCAAGGAATTGACCCGCGAAACCCATGTCTGGACGCCCGGGCAGGACGGGTGGAAGCGCGCAGGCGAGGTCACGGAACTTGCGCAACTGTTCACGGTCATGCCGCCCCCGCCGCCACCGGTATAGCCCATCGAGGCGGACAACCGTGTGAAAGACAGGCAAAGGGCGTCCGGACACATGGCCCCTTTCAGCGCAGCATCAAGAATCCCGCCTCACCCTGCAAATGCCCCAGCAGGGCGGGCGCATTACAGGCGTCGCGCGGGAATTCGTATCGCGACACCCGAACGGCCGGAAATGGCCGGTCCGGTTGTGCCTGACTTTCCAAGATAAGCGTGTTGTCCAGACAGATATCCTGGGCCGCGTTGCCGATGTTGAACCCGAACCCGTCCGGTCCGCAGTTGTTGCCTTCGCCATTCATGTTCCACGCCTGCGGCATCCAGATACCCTGCCCGTCCACCAGAAAGCTGTCGGTCAACGGGTCGAAATGAAGCCTCCACGTTGTCTCTTCGTTCCGCATCGTCAGCGCCCAACGCCCCAGCGGAGTATCCTCCATGCGCCCCTCGATGACAAAACAGGTCAGATCCTGTGCGGTCACAAAGCGTCCGGTCACAGCCTCGCTTTGATACTCCATCGCGCCTTTCAGCGTATACCCTTCGCCACCGTGCCACTCAAACGCGTAGGTCATCGTTTCCGCATCCACGGCCCCCGCGCTGAGGATCAGGAACCAGCTCAGATATCGCCGCATGTCCGCGCCTCCTTGGCAAGTTGGCAGAAGGCTAACGCCCTGCACGACGCGCGCCAAGGGGCTTTACCCGGAAACGGATGCGCGTCATCGTGATCCTGAGAAACGGGAGACTGTCATGGCGCGCACCGCCGGATATTCAGCGATCCAGATCGCCCTTCACTGGCTGACCGCCTTCCTGATCGCGGCGGCCTACCTCGTGTCAGAGGGCATGGGCGACGCGCTACGCCTGCGTGAGCAGAGCGGCGCGACCGGGGTCGAAGGCAACACGCTGCATGTCTGGCTGGGAGGCGCTGTGTTTGCCATCGTTGCGGTCCGGCTGGCGGTCCGAATTAGGTTTGGAGCGCCCACTCCCGCCGAAGGAACGCCGCCTCTTTGGGAACTCGCCGCGATCTGGGGACACCGGCTGCTATACCTGTTGATGTTGGCGGTCCCCCTCATGGGCGCGCTCACATGGTATGCTGGCCTGCCGTTGGGCGACGCCCATGAGGTCGCCGGGAACGCGCTGATGCTTATCGCGGGCGGTCACGTGGTGATGGCGATGCTGCATGAGGCGCTGCGCAGTGACGGGACGATGGCGCGCATGTTCAAACCGGGCAAATGACCGCGCCTCAAGCATGGCATCCCGCCCCTTATGCGCAACTGACGGGTGGGACACTGCCCGATCCTGCACATCATGCGGAATTCATCCTTTTCCTCAACGGAAATCCGCGCGAGGGTGCCGACATCCTGCAATTGTCACCTGAGTCCCAATGAGCGATCTGCCGCCCCCCCCGCCTTCGGACAGGCCACCGCCGACGCCGGCCACTGGCAGCCCGGCGGACGAACACCGTTTTCCTTGCAATCAATGTGGATCGGATCTCCGGTTCGACCCGGAAAAGGGCCGACTGGTCTGCGAGCATTGCGGCAACACCGCAGAGATCGATGGCGTCTCCGGTCCGTGGGGTGGCGGTATCCGGGAATTGGATTTCAAGGCAGCGCTCGAAAACCTGCTGCCTTTGCAGGAGATGGAAGAGACCCGCGTCTCGACCTGCCCGAACTGTGCCGCCCAGGTGGAATTTGATCCGGACGTACACGCCGCCGAATGCCCGTTTTGCGCCACGCCCGTGGTGGCGGACACCGGCACTCACCGCCACATCAAGCCGCGCGGCCTCTTGCCCTTTGCCCTGAATGAAGAGGCGGCCCGCACGGCGATGAAAGACTGGTTGGGCGGCCTGTGGTTCGCCCCAAACGGGCTACAGGACTACGCCCGCAAAGGGCGCAAGATGACAGGCATCTACGTTCCTTACTGGACCTTCGACGCGGACACATCGTCGGACTATCGCGGCGAACGCGGCAATATCTACTATGAGACGCGACAAGTCATGCGGGATGGAAAGATGGAAACCCAACGCATCCAGAAGGTGCGCTGGACCCATGTCTCCGGGCATGTAAAGCGGTTCTTTGACGACGTGCTTGTGCTTGCCTCCAAGGCGCTGCCGAAGCGATTCACCGAGGGCCTCGAACCGTGGGATCTGTCGGCGATGGAACCCTATCAGCCAGAGTTTCTCGCCGGATTCCGCGCGGAGGGCTATCAGGTCGATCTCGACGACGGGTTCGCCGAAGCACGCGAGAAAATGGATCGCCAGATTCGCCGGGATGTGAAGTTCGATATCGGCGGCGACCGGCAGAGAGTGCATGACATCGATACGGACGTCCGCGACATCACCTTCAAACATGTGCTGCTTCCGATCTGGATGGCCGCCTACAAATATCGTGGCAACAGCTATCGCTTTGTCGTGAACGGCCGAACGGGCCGCGTGCAGGGGGAACGGCCATGGTCCGCATGGAAGATCGCGTTTGCCGTGGTCCTAGGGTTGATCGTCGCGGCCGGAGTGGGCTATTTCATCGCGATCAATCAGTAACCCCTCATTGGACAGGCCTCTTTGACCAGAACGCCGCCATCCATGGCGGCAAGGCGACGGAACGGGGATCCTGACATTGGCAGATTGCTCCGCGCGCCCTGCCCGTCTCAGATTGAGATCTGAGCGGCCCGGCGACCTCTGAGCGTTCACGCCCGCTGTCACGCCATGGCTGCCTTTACGGTTCCCTTCGGGCGAAAGGGGCGTTGGCTTGTCGACCGTGGCAGACGGAAAAGCATTGATGCCGGATCCGGCCCTAATTCCGGTCGGCGGACGGCAACGTGGGCTTTGACCGTTTGCAGATTTCGGGATAGCTAGCGCAAACACTCACCGATGGAGAACGGCCATGATCCTCTGCTGTGGCGAAGCCCTGATCGACATGCTGCCGCGTGCAATCGACACGGGAGAGCAGGGTTTTGTCCCTTATCCGGGCGGCGCGGTTTTCAATACCGCGATTGCATTGGGACGGCTGGGCGCACCTTCGGGCTACCTTGGGGGATTGTCCGATGATCTTTTCGGGACCATGCTCACCGACGCGCTGGCTCGGTCCAAGGTGGACTCCAGTCTCAGCCCGCGGTCATCGCGCCCGACCACACTGGCCTTCGTCACCCTGACGGACGGGCATGCGAAATACGCGTTCTATGATGAAAACACGGCGGGCCGCATGTTTTCCTACAACGACATGCCCGTTTTGGGAGAGGCGGTCGACACGCTGTTCTTCGGCGGGATCAGTCTGGTGTCCGAACCGCAGGCCGACACCTACGCCCGTTTGTGCCAGGATGCCGGAACCCGCTTGGTCATGATCGACCCGAACATCCGGCCCGGTTTCATCACGGATGAGGCGCGGTATCGGGCAAGGCTGGCCACGATGCTGAACCGCGCAGACATCGTAAAGCTGTCAGATGAGGACATGGCGTGGCTGGGAACCGATCCGGAGACCCTTTTGCGCGATGGTGCAGCGGCCGTTCTGGTGACGCGCGGGTCGCAGGGCGTTGACGTTGTGACACGCATGGGCACGCAGACGGTGGCGGCAGATAAGGTCACAGTGGTCGATACAGTGGGCGCGGGCGACACTTTCAACGCAGGGTTTCTTGCGGGCCTGCACCGTGCCGGTCTGTTGACCCGCGCGGCGCTGACAGCGGCCTCGACCGAAGACCTCGGCAAGGCGGCAGCACTGGGCACACGCGCCGCGGCCATCACGGTCAGCCGGGCAGGAGCAAATCCCCCGTGGGAGACGGAATTGTGAGGGCGCTGATCCAGCGCGTGACCTCCGCGCGGGTCGAGGTCGGCGGCGCAACCCTCGGTGAAATTGGCGAGGGTATGCTTGTCCTGATCTGTGCGATGCAGGGCGACACAGAGGCGGAGGCCGACAAACTGGCCGCCAAGATCGCCAAACTGCGGATCTTCAAGGATGCAGAGGGACGCATGAACCGTTCGGTTTTCGATACCCAAGGGTCCGCACTGGTGGTGAGCCAGTTCACGCTGGCCGCCGATACGGCGCGCGGAAACCGTCCGGGCTTTTCGACAGCAGCACCCCCGGAGGAAGGCGAACGGCTATACAACTATTTCGCCGCGGCCGTCCAGCGGCAGGGTATCGCCGTGGCGACAGGCCGTTTCGGCGCGGATATGGCCGTGAGCCTTGTGAACGATGGCCCGGTGACGATCTGGATGGACACCGCAGGCTAAGCCTGCCTCGCGGCACATATGCTGCTAACGTGGCTTCCCTCCGCAGGCCTTTTCTGTTTTTTGAATTTTCGCAGTCACCCGCGTTGTTCGCCAGAGCCTCCGAGCGGCTCTGGCCGGGACCAAGGTGCTTGGCCCGTCAGGGCAGATCACTGCCTGACAGGTCGCGACGAACCCGAACCGCGTGTTTTATAAACGCCTCAATGCGCCGGTTTGATGAACGTCCCGTTGTTCAGGTCCGCCATCGCCTGCCGCAATTCCGCCTGCGTGTTCATCACGATCGGCCCGTGCCACGCGACAGGTTCCTGGATCGGCTTGCCAGCCACCAAGAGAAAGCGGACGCCCTTCGGACCGGCTGTCACCCGAACCTCATCGCCGTTGCCAAACCGGACAAGGGTCCGGTTACCCGACATGTCGCGGATGTTGACTTCCTGACCGCCCACTTCCTTTTCGACGCGAATGCCCATCGGCGTCGACGCCTCCGCAAATCGCCCGGCCCCGGCAAAGACATAGGCAAAGGCATTCGACCGCGTATCGACTGGCAGGCTCTTGGTGACGCCCGGCGGCACCGACACGTCCAGATAAAGCGGATCCGCCGCGATCCCGTCCACGGGACCGCGCTTGCCCCAGAAGCCACCGGTAATGATCTTCACGCGGGTCCCGTCATCGTCGATGATCTCCGGAATGTCCGCGCCCTGAATGTCCTGATAGCGCGGCGCGGTCATCTTCTGCGACGATGGCAAGTTCGCCCAAAGCTGGAAACCATGCATCTGGCCCTGCGGATTGCCGCGCGGCATCTCCTGATGCAGGATGCCCGACCCGGCGGTCATCCACTGGACCGAACCTGCACCCAGCTTGCCCTGATTTCCCAGACTGTCGCCATGGGTCACCTCGCCCTCCAGCACATAGGTGATGGTTTCGATGCCCCGGTGCGGATGCCATGGAAAGCCACGAAGGTAATGGTCGGGGATGTCATTGCGGAAATCGTCCAGCAGCAGAAAGGGATCGCTTTCGCCGGGATCGCCAAAACCGAAGACACGGTGCAGATGCACACCTGCGCCTTCCATCGTTGGCTGAGCATGGGATTCGGAACGGACAGGTCGGAAGGTCATGGCAAGCTCCTGATTGCTTCTGCGAAGATAGGTGCTCTGCCCAGCGCAGAAAATGGCCAACCGCGCACAGACCCTGTGAGCCCGGTGACAGGGCCCGGCCCCTTGTCACCTAAGGGTCGAAGCCTCAGACCTTACCTTCGAAAGATTTGTGAATGAACTTCGCATCGCAATAGGGGCATTCGACCCAGCCCTGCGTCTGAGGGATCTGCAACCACACGCGAGGATGCCCCAGCGCGCCTTCGCCACCGTCGCATGCAAGGCGGTAGGTTTCGACAATACGGGTTTCGGGCGCCTCTGTGGTCATCTGGTTCCCTTTCGCTGTTCGGTGGCCTATGAGCCTTATGACCAAAGCCGCAAGGGGGAGCAAGATGTCGGACACTCCAAAGACCGCTGACGCGATCCGCATCGAAGGACTGACCAAGACCTATGCAGGTGGCAAGCAGGCATTGACGGGTGTCGACCTCACCGTGCCTGCCGGGTCGGTCTTTGGCCTGCTGGGTCCGAACGGCGCCGGGAAATCGACCCTCATCAATATCCTTGCCGGTCTGGTGATCAAGACGGCCGGAAAGGTCGAGATCTGGGGCTGGGATCAGGACCGCAACCCCCGGCAAAGCCGGGCAGCCATCGGTGTCATGCCGCAGGAATTGAACCTCGATCCCTTCTTTGCGCCGCGCGATGCTCTTGAAGTGCAGGCTGGCCTCTACGGCGTGCCGAAGAGCCAGCGGCGCTCTGACGAGATACTGCGCATGGTCGGGCTGGAGGACAAGGCAGAGGCCTATGCCCGCACGCTTTCGGGCGGGATGCGGCGGCGCCTTCTGTTGGCCAAGGCGCTGGTCCACAACCCCCAGGTTCTTGTCCTCGACGAACCGACAGCCGGGGTCGACATCGAATTGCGCCAGATGCTTTGGGCGAATGTCCGCAAGCTGAACCGAGAACGCGGCATGACCATCATCCTGACCACCCACTATCTCGAAGAGGCCGAGGAGATGTGCGATGAAATCGCCATCATCAACCACGGCCAACTGGTCGCGCAGGACAGCACGGCAAATCTGTTGGGACGCCTCGATGCGCGCACCATGGTCATCGTGCCCGAAACGACACCCGACACGCTGCCCGAAGCAGCGGGGGTTGAAACGGAATTGCGTGCCGATGGCAGTCTCGCCCTGACCTATCACGCCAATCAGACCCGCGCAGAAACCGTGCTGGCCGCAGTCCAGAGCGCCGGAATCTCCATCCGCGAGCTGCGCACGGAGGAGCCGGATCTGGAGGATGTCTTTCTCGCGCTGACCCGTGACACAGCCGCCTGACCGCCAGGCGGTCCGGCCGCGTTGACATGGGATCATTCAACCATCGAAAGGTTTTGTGACCAGCAGCATCGTTCAACGTCGCCTGCGTCTTCGTATCCCGCGCCGCAAGCAGGAAAACGCTCGGCGCACGGACCCGGGCAGTTGCACCAGCCGGCAATCGCGGCTTGCCGTCTTGGGGGTTCAGTGTCCACTATCGCTCCCATGAGTGACGACAGAGATCTACCGGAATTTCGCATCAGGGTCATCTTTGGCGCCTTGGGGATGCTAGGGCCGGGAAAGGCCGACCTGCTGGAGCGGATACGCGACACGGGGTCGATCGCGGCGGCGGGGCGCGAAATGGGCATGAGTTACAAGCGGGCATGGCAATTGGTGGACACGCTGAACGCCATGTTTCGCGACCCGCTGGTCGAACGGACCCGCGGCGGGGCCAAAGGCGGCGGCGCGCATGTTACCGAAGCCGGACTTTGCGTTCTCCAAGAATACCGCGCGCTGGAGGCCGAGGCGCGCCGGGCCAGCGACACGCATATCGAAAGATTGCGGGCGATGCTGACCGATATTCCCGACGGAAAATAACGCTTGCGCCTTTGATGATCCCTCTGCGATATTCCCGGCGAAACATATCCCGTCTTCTGGGAGGCCCTTGCTTGTTCGGTTCGACACCCGCCGGAAAACTGAAAAAAATCATCGGGGCGCTGATGTTTGCAGGCGTGTCCGGGGGGCCTGCTGTGGCGGAGGCCGATGAGATCATCGTCTTTGCCGCAGCAAGCATGACAACCGCCATGGCCGAAATCGAAGAAGGGTTCGAAACCGCCACAGGAAACAATCTGACGGTGTCGCTGGCCGGTTCCTCGGTTCTGGCCCGGCAGATACAGCAGGCTGCCCCGGCGGATATCTTTATCTCCGCCAATCCGGACTGGATGGATCTGCTGGAACAGGACGGCCTTGTCGAACCCGGAACGCGGTTTGACCTGTTGCGCAATTCCCTTGTTCTGATTGCCCATGGCACCGATGCGGACGCAGTGGACATCGGGCCGGATCTGGACCTTGCCGCGCTGCTGGGCGCTGACCGGCTTGCCATGGCCTTGGTGGAGGCGGTGCCCGCGGGGATCTATGGCAAGGCGGCGCTTGACAGCCTTGGCCTGTGGGACGGGATCGCAGCACAGGTGGCGCAGTCGGACAATGTGCGCACCGCCCTTGCACTGGTCGCGATCGGAGAGACCCCCTACGGAATAGTCTATGCCACCGATGCGACCGCCCAAGACAACGTGACGATTGTGGGAACCTTCCCTGCCGAAACCCATCCGCCCATCGTCTATCCGGCGGCTGACCTCGCCAATCGCGACACCCCAGCCGCGACAGAGTTTCTGGACTACCTACGAGGACCGGAGGCGCGCGAGATATTCGAGCGTCAGGGCTTCGTGGTTCTGCCGCAGTAGCCCGCCGATGGACTGGCTTGGACCGGAAGAATGGCAGGCGGTCGCGCTTTCGTTGCAGGTGTCTTTCTGGGCGACGCTGATCAGCCTGCCGCTTGGCGTTTTCGTGGCCTATGCGCTGGCGCGCTGGTCCTTTCCCGGCAAACAGATCCTGAACGGCATCGTGCATCTTCCGCTGATCCTTCCTCCGGTGGTGACCGGTTACCTGCTCTTGCTGACCTTGGGGACGCGCGGGCCCGTCGGAAGCCTGCTGGCCGAGTTTGGCATCGTCCTTGCCTTTCGCTGGACCGGGGCCGCACTGGCGGCGGGCATCATGGCCTTTCCCCTGATGGTGCGCGCGATCCGGTTGTCCATAGAGGCGGTGGACCCCAAGCTGGAACAGGCAAGCGCCACGCTGGGCGCTTCTCCGGTCTGGGTCTTTCTCACGGTGACCCTTCCGATGACCCTGCCGGGCATCGTCGCAGGTGTCATCCTCGCCTTTGCCAAGGCGATGGGAGAGTTCGGGGCAACGATCACCTTTGTCTCGAACATTCCCGGCCAGACCCGCACGATCCCGTCAGCCATCTATGCATTCCTTCAGGTGCCGGGCGGCGAAGGATCCGCGATGAAGCTGGTGATCGTTTCCGTTGTCGTGGCCATGGCGGCCCTGCTGTTGTCAGAGACCATCGGACGACGCGTCGCCGCGCGCGTGGGGGGCAAGTGATGCTTGAGATCGCTGTCAGGCATGAATTCCCCGGCTTCACGCTGGATGCGGCCCTGAACGCCCCACCGGGTATAACGGCGCTCTTCGGTCAGTCAGGATCCGGCAAGACGACAATCATCAATGCCGTCGCCGGTTTGCTGATGCCAGACGCGGGGCGGATCGCGTCGGGGGAATGGATCTTGCTGGATACCGAGGTCGGCATCCGCTTGCCCCCGCATCGTCGGAGGCTGGGCTACATCTTTCAGGAGGGGCGGCTGTTTCCGCATTTGACAGTCCGGCAGAACCTCGCCTATGGCGCATGGTTTGCGCCGAAGAAAAGTCCACAGGAAAAGACGGGCCGCATCGTCGACCTTCTAGGGATCGGGCATCTGCTGGACCGCCGTCCCGGTGCGCTGTCTGGTGGCGAAAAGCAGCGCGTCGCCATCGGGCGGGCGATCCTGTCCTCCCCGCGTCTGATCCTTGCAGATGAACCGCTCGCCGCGCTTGACGAGGCCCGCAAGGCCGAGATCCTGCCCTATTTTGAGCGACTGCGCGACGAGGTGAACATTTCGATCCTCTATGTCAGCCATTCCGCCTCGGAGGTCGCGCGACTGGCGACGACGGTTGTCGCGCTGAAGGCTGGCCGCGTGATCCGGCAAGGTCCGGCAACCGAGGTTCTGGGCGATCCCGCAGTGCTACCGGCCGGTGCACGCGAAGCCGGTGCCCTTCTGACCGCAAGGGTCGCATGCCACCATGCAGACGGGTTGACGGAACTGAAGGCAGGTGGCGTGTCGCTGTTTCTGCCGCGCGTCTCACAGGCCCCCGGAACCGCTATCCGCGTGCGCATTTCCGCGCATGACGTGATCCTTTCCCGCGCCCGGCCAGAGGGGCTGTCGGCCCTAAACATCCTGCCGGGCATCGTGGAGGAGATACGCCCCGGCGACGGTCCCGGAACGATCGTGGCCCTTGAAACCCCAGCAGGGAGGCTGCTCGCCAGGATCACGCGGCGTTCCGCGCAGGCGCTGGGGCTGTCGTCCGGTGTGGCAACCTACGCGATCATAAAGACCGTGTCGGTGGCCCCAGCCGATATCGGCGCTCTCGGGAGCGGGTCGCCGTGACCAGCCCGGTCTTCTGGGACTTGACAGCCCACGCCCTGTTTTCTGCCACCCGCCTGCAAAACCCTGCAATGACAGGCGCGCCGTTGAGGCACACAGCATAAGCTGCGCCAAAAGCGTCATTCATGCGCCTGTTCGTCAGGCGTTCCTGCAAGCTATGCGCTCAGGGCGTTATCCAATTCGCCCACCAATCGTTTTTCCTCTTCCGCGCGTGGCTTTGAAAGCCCGGCCAGCAGCAGATAAGCCACCGGCGTAAGATAGAGCGTGGACAGGGTTGCAAGGCCCAGACCGCCAACGATAACCCACCCCAGTGCTTCGCGTGCCTCTGCACCCGCACCCGCGGACAGGATCAGGGGGACGCCGCCCAGAACGGTGGACACCATGGTCATCATCACGGGCCGCAAGCGAACGGTCGACGCCTCCAGGATGGCGGTGCGCACAGTTTCCCCCTGATCGCGCAACTGGTTGGCAAATTCCACGATCAGGATGCCGTTCTTCGCCATGATTCCGATCAGCATCACAAGCCCGATCTGACTGTAGACATTCAGGGACAACCCCGTGATCGCCAGCGCAAAGATCGCACAGGCCAGACCCAGCGGCACCGTGGCCATCACGACGATCGCCGAGACAAAGCTTTCGAATTGTGCCGCCAGCACCAGAAGCACGACAACGATGGCAAAGCCAAAGGTCACGGCAAGCCCGGCACTGGTCTGGTCCAGCGTCGCGGCCTCTGCCAGCGGCACGATACGGTTCTCTTGCGCCAATATATCCTCGCTCAGACGCCGCACCTCTGTCAGCGCGTCGCCCAGCGCGAATTGCGGTGTCAGGGAGGCCGTGATCTCCACCGACCGGTTCTGTCCTTCCCGGCCCAATTCCGGTGCGATCGCACGCTCCTGCAAAGAAACAAAGCTCGACATGGGGACCATGGTTCCGTCATCGGCCTTGATAAAGACATTGCTCAAATCACCGGGATCATCCACCGGATCCGATGTTGACAGCATCTGGATATCGTAACTCTTGTCCTCGATGAATACCGATCCGACGGTGCGACCGTCCAAGACGGCGCGCAGTGCCTCTCCCAGACCGGTGATGTCGACACCCAGATCAGAGGCCCGTGTCCGGTCGATCTCGATGAACAACTGGGGTTGCGTGGTTTCATAGTCCAGACGAACGGAACCGAAGGCAGGATTCTGCTGCATCTGGGCGATGAGGTCGTCCGCTGCGTCGGCAAGCTGGCCGTAACTGCTACCGGTGATCGCAAAGCTTAGACCGCGTCCCGCGCCCCGTATCCCCAGCGAATTCGGCTGAATGGCAAAGGCGCGCACTCCGACGATCTTTCGCAACCCCGCGTTGATGTCACCGACGATCTCGTTCTGGCTGCGCTCACGCTCGTCCCATTTGGACAGCGAGAACACCATGAAACCGCGGTTGTCTGCCCCGAACCCAGTGATGGAAAAGACATTCACGACTTCGCCAGCCTCGCGCAGCGGGTCGGCGATGGCCTCGATCTCCCGCATCTTGGCGGTTGTGTAGTCCAGCGACACACCCTGTGGAGTGCGCACGATCAGCAGTGCGACAGCGCGATCCTCACGCGGAGTCAGTTCCTGCTGAATCTGGCCATACATCATCGCCGCAGTGCCCGCGAAAAGGGCGGCGACCAGAACGATCACGAAAGGCACGGCAAGGGCCCAGCTCAGCGTTTTGGCATAAAGCGCGGCCAGCCGGTTGCCGAGCCAGACAAGCGGACCACGCGGATCGGCGTCCTTTTCCGCGGTCAGCAGGCGACTGGCCAGAACCGGGCATAGCGTCAGTGCCACAATCGAGGACAGCGCGACAGCAATCGCAAGGGTGAAACCGAACTCGCGGAACAGCCCGCCGGCCTGACCGGGCAGAAAGGACAGCGGCACGAAAACCGCGGCCAAGGTCGCGGTCGTTGTGACCACGGCAAAGAAAACCTGTCGCGTGCCCAGAACGGCTGCGGCGCGTGGACCCATGCCGTCTGCACGCCGGCGCACGATGTTTTCCAACACCACGATTGCGTCATCCACCACCATCCCCGTCGCTAGGACCAACGCCAGCAACGTCAGGATATTGACCGAAAAGCCGACCATATAAATCCCGGCCAAGGTGCCTACCAAAGCGACAGGCATAGTCAGCGCGGGTATCAAAGTGGCACGCGCATCACGCAGGAAGATAAAGATGACCACCACCACGATGGCCACCGCCAGACCGAGGGTCTTGAGAACTTCCTCGATCGCTCCGTTGATGAAGATCGCGTCATCCGACGTGACAAAAATCGAAACGTCCGATGGCAATGTCTGCGAAAGCTCATCGACGACGGCCCGCACGTCGGCGGAAATTTCCAGCGTGTTGGAGGTCGCTTGCCGGATAATGCCCAGTCCGATGCCGGTCTGGCCGTTGGCGCGCAGGATCGTCTCATCCGGCGCGGGGCCGAGCGTGACACTGGCCACGTCCCCAAGGCGCACATTCGGGGCAATGGTCAGGTTTTCGAAGGCGCGCGTGGTCACGACCGTTGCCGTCGTTCTCACATTGATCGTCTGACGCCCGCCCGACAGATCGCCCGCGGGTGAATCATAGGCGACATCCGAAAGGGCGCGGCGCAGATCCGCCAGCGTCAAACCACGGGAGGCAAGCTGTGCCATCTCGATGTCGACCCGGAATATCGGCTCACGATCACCGTAAATCTGAAGATCGGCCACCCCATCGACCGAGATCAGCCTGTCCTCGACCCGTTCCTGAACGATTCGCGTCAACTCCTGCGGCGATCGCCCCGGCGATGTAACGGCAATGCGCACCACTGGTTGCGCGTCGCTGTCCGCCTTGACCACCCGAGGCGTCTCGGCGCCCTCTGGGAGCTGGTTCGCGATACGGCCGACAGCGTCACGCGCATCGGTGGCGGCCACATCAATGTCCACGTCGTCCGAAAATTCCAGCGTGACCCGGCTGCTGCCGAACCGCGATGTCGATGAAATGCTGCGAATGCCCGAGACGCGGCCCACGGCGCCCTCGATACGGCCTGTCACTTCCTGATCGACGCTTTCCGGAGAGGCGCCGGGAAAATCCGTGCGCACGGTCACGACAGGACTGTCCACATTCGGCAGTTCCCGGATCTCGATGCCCAGCAGCGCCGCAACCCCGGACAGGATCAGGAGCGCGCTCAACACAAAAGCAAGGATCGGGCGCCGCACGAACAGCGCCGTGCCGGATGTAGCGGCCTCTGCCGCCTTTTGCTGCACCGATGACATTACAGTTTTGCCCGGTCGCGGAGGGCTGCGGTGGCCTGCTCGTCAGGGACGACACGGACGTCGGCCCCGGGACGAAGGTTCTGAACACCCTCGGTCACGACTTGGTCGCCGGTTTGCAGATCCGCCTCTACCACGACGCTGTCGGCATTTCTCTGACGGATCATGATGGGCACCCGAACGGCCTTTTCTTCACGCACGACCCAGACATACGACCCCTCGCTTGACCATTGAACAGAGAGCGGATCGACGGCCGGCAGGGTTTCCCCCGGAAAGCGCAGTTCCACCTCGAAGGCCATGCCCGCGCGCAACCGGTCCTCGTCATTGGCGACACGGCCCTGCACGCGCAGGGTGCGGCTTGCGCTTTCAACCACGTTGTCGATCGCGCTGACCTGACCGGACAGGTTCAGATCCGGCAGGCCAAGGGGGCGGGCCGTGATCTCCTTGCCCAGCGAGACCTGCCCGACGGCGCGCTCCGGCACGCGGAAATCGATCAGGATCGAAGAGCGATCCGTTATGGTGCCGATCACATCCTGTCCCGTCAGACGGTCACCGACCGCGATGTCGAGAACGCCAACCCAGCCGGAAATGGGCGCCCGGATGGTCCTTTGGTCAAGGTCGTATTGCGCCTGATCAAGCGCCAGTTCGGCGGTGCGCAGGGCCAGCCGCGCCTCGCGCAGGCGCACCTGCGTGACGGCGCCGGAATCGCCCAACTGCTCCAGCCGCTCAGCGTCGTCGCGCGCTTCATCCAGCATCAGTCGGGCCCGCTCGATCGCGATACGCTCTGCCTCGTCTTCAAGCTGTAGAACGACGCTGTCCTGTTCGACGTAACTGCCGCCGTCCACGGGAATGGCACGGATCTGCCCCGAAACTTCGGGACGCAGTGTCACCGACCGCAAGGCACGACCGTCTCCAATCGCTTCGATACGGTCGTCTACGGCGCCTTCCGTCACCGCTGCGACGATGACGTCCGACGGACCGCCGCCGCCCCAGTTGCGGCCACCGCCGCCCGTATCCGCCTCGGCAACTTCAATCCCAAGCAACCCGGCGATGCCGGTCCGTTCCAGAATTGGACCCGCCGCCGGGACGTAGGCGATCCATGCGTAAAGCGCCGCCGCAATGACCGCGCAGGACAGCACGAGCTGACGTATGATAGCCATTGATTCATCCCTGTTGTTTCATGCGGGAATGCGACGGTTCTTGAGGCCGCAAACGCTCTGGCAAGGTTTCGCGCAGCATCTGACCTGCCGCACGTTAAGGTTTATACGTATCGCAGACCATTTCTGGATCAAAGCAAAGCTCTGACGTATTCGTGTGCAGGTGGGCGCCATGCTTTCCGATGGCGCAATGCGCGACTGAAACACCCTCATGTGCCCGGTCGCAAGGCTCCCTGCGCAGCCTCCACTTGGACACCGACCCCGCGACAGGCGCCTTTGCCCCGCTGTCAGGCGCGCACAGGCCCAAGTTGGCGCCGCAGGGTTGCCTGCGCACACCCAATTGCCCCTGAGGAAAGGCGTCCGCAGTCCGGCAGGCATCCATGGGCACATGCGTTTCCGGTTTTACTGACCCCTCACGATGCCTTTGCCGGTCAGGCCGTCTGCTTCATCCACTCCCTCACGAGCGCGGCAAAACGCTCTTTCCGCGAGACGGGGTAGAAATGGCCGCCGTTCTCCAACATGTGAAGTTTGGCCTGTGGCAGATGCCTTGCCAGATCCTTTTGCAGAAAGGCGGGAACGATCATGTCATCCTCGGTGCCCAGAATTGTCGTCGGTGCCTTGATATGCTCAAGCTGTAGGCTTCCATCAAACGACAGAAGCGCACGAATGCGTTCGGCGATGACTTGGCGGAGATCGGAATCCGGCAGTGGGGCGGCGCTTGCCCGATCAAACATATCCCAGTTCTCTTCCAGCCAGTCCGGTGCATAGGACAAAAGCGCCGCGCTTTCGGCGTAAGCCTGCGCGTCAATCTCCAACAGTTTCAGGCGAAACTCGAACAAAGCAGTCATGTAATGGCTTGGCCGGAACCACGCGGCGCTGAGAGCAAGCCGCTCAACCCGGTCGGGGGCATTGGCGGCAACCGTTTGCACGATGCATCCACCGGTCGAATGACCAATAAAAGAGGCCCTCGACAGACCAAGCGCGTCGCACACCGTCAGGACATCCTCTGCCAGTTGACCAACCGTTACGGGCGCGGTGCCACGCGTAGATGCGCCGATCCCACGCTGATCGAAACAGATGAACTCCACTCCGGATCCGATGGTGTCGATCGCGGGTTTCCAGAAAGCCCCCGTTCCACCGAGGCCGCTCACCAGAACAAGTGGATCACCCATGCCGCTACGATGCACCTTCAGGATGGCACCATCTGGTGTTTCGACTGAAATGGTGGTCATTGCAGCGGTGAAAAGTCCGTCGGTTTCAGGATGCGTGTCGTCTGTGACTGGATCAGCCCGTCCACCCGGCCCAGGTAATCGGTCCAGGCGGGGTCCGCCAACATGGCGGCCCGCATGGTCGCGCGCTGATCAAGACTTTCGTAGCCCCAGATTGCAACGACGTGGTTCAATTCGCCGATCTCAGGCGTGAAGTAGGCAATGAAGGTGCCCAGATACTTTTTCTGAATCTCGACGCCGTATTCCCGGTAAAGGCCCACGAATGTTTCAAGCTTGCCGGGTTTGATCGTGTAGTCGCGTTCTTCGTAGATCATCCATGTCTCCTGTCAGGTAAAATGCCAACGACTGTTGCAGGCGCGACCGTCGCACGAGCCTATCCACCCAAGGGGTGCATGCGCCAGAGGCCCGCACCTGTCCTCATCCGTAAAACACTTCCGGCAGCCATGTCGCCAGTCCCGGAAACAGGATGACCAGCGCCAACACGAGGATCTGGCAGCAGATGAACGGGATCACCCCCCAATACATCTGTTTCAGGGTCATCTGGGGCGGCGCAATCGATCTGAGGTAGAAGATGGCGGGCGCCATCGGAGGCGTCAGATAGCTGGTCTGCAATGTGATCAGGAAGATGATCGAGAACCAGAGCAGATCGACATCATACAGATTCAGCACGGGCACCGCGATGGTGGTCATGATCAGCACGATGGAAATCAGTTCTACCGCGAAGCCGAGGATGAAGGTGATCAGCAGGATCAGGGCAATGACACCATTCGCCCCCAGTCCAAATCCGTCGAGAAAACCGCGGATCGCCATCATCCCGCCCGAGGCAAACAGCACTCCGGAAAACATCACCCCGGCAAGAATGATCGTCAGGATCATTGCTGTCAGCGATACGGTCTGAAGCGAAGCGTCCAGAAGCAGTTTGAAGGTCAGGCGGCGATAGAATGCCGCCAGCACCAGAACGCCGAAAGACCCGCAGGCCGCCGCCTCTGTCGGCGTCGCGAGACCGGTAAAGAGCGTGCCAAGCACAAGGGCGATCAGCAGCAGCGGCGGCATCAGCGCGGTTGCCGTGAAGCTCAGCCTTTCACCCAGCGTCCGGGTTTCCGGGTCCGTGTCGCGGGGGGCCAGCTCCGGTTTCAGAGTTGCCGAGAGGATGATATACAGTGAGAACATGCCCGCCATCATCAGGCCAGGCAAAAGGATCCCTGCCAACAGATCTCCGACCGGCAGGGTCACGATCGGCGCGAGCACGATCACGGGAATGGATGGAGGAATGACCGTTCCCAGCGATCCGCCCGCACAGATCGTGCCGGCGACGAGGGAATGGTTGTATTTGCGTTTGAGCATGGCAGGAATGGCCAGCATGCCCACGAGGGTCTCTGTGGCGCCCACAACGCCGGAGGCCGCAGCAAAGATCGTGCACATGAGCAAGGCCGCAATCGCCAGACCACCGGGAAGCCGGCGGGTCCACAT
>CAZRZN010000023.1:8424-30842 GCA_964604565.1 uncultured Rhodobacterales bacterium | reverse complement strand
GTGTCTGCCGTCCGGAACACCGTGACATCCGCGGGCGTCACAGTGGCGTCAAAGAGCACCGCGTCGACATTCTCGCCCACGCCGTTCGTGCCCGCATCGTCAATCGTATCCTGCCCGAAACCGTCGGACAGCAGGTAAAGATCGTCGCCCTCCCCGCCGGACAACAGATCATTGCCCGCACCACCGTCCAGCGTCTCATTCCCGGTGCCACCGGTCAGGGTGTCATTTCCCGCCGCGCCGTTCATGCGGCTGGCCGTCACCAGTCCGGTCAACAGGTCGTCGTCGGCGCCGCCCTGCAACAGGTTCGTCGCCGCGCTACCGGCCTGCGTCAGACCCGGCGGCCCGGGCCATGGCGTTGCAATGGCAACCATCTGATCGTGGGACAGGCTGGTGCCGTCGGCATCGAAGATCACGCTCTCGACCCGTTTGCTGCCGCCCGAGATCGTGCCCAGCAGGCGCAACAGATCCCCGGACCCCGACAGGAACAGCAGCAGGTCGTCGCCTTCGACGAAATAGGTCACGTCGGTTGACTGGATCGTCGCGTCGAACCGCACCACATCGGTTCCAGAGCCAAAACTGGAGCCGATACGCTCGTCGATGACGTCATGGCCGAAGCCGATGGAAAAGACGTATTCGTCATCCCGCGCACCACCGGTCAGCAGGTCGTCACCCGCTCCGCCGGTCAGTGTGTCGGCATCGTCGCCACCGTCCAGCGTGTCATCGCCAGCGCCCCCCACAAGGTGATCCGTGTCATCCTCGCCCAGCAGCAGGTCATGGCCTGCGCCGCCATCCAGCGTGTCATCGCCGCTGCCCCCGGACACGATGTCATCGCCGCCCAGCGCATCGAAGGCATCTGCGTCATCCGTTCCCTCAAAGGTATCCTCGCCCTGCGTCGCGGTCTGTGCCAAAGCGACGAGGTCCGCATGGCTGTAGGTGCGATCATCGTTGAAACGAACGGTTTCGATGATGAAGTTGCGCGCCGAAAGGCCATTTTCGATCGTGATGCGATCCTCAAGCCCCACGAACCCGAGAATGAGATCGCCCCCGGAGGCACGCACCGTCAGATCCTCAAGCGCAAAGCCTTCCCCGAAAACGATTTCATCCGCGCCAGACTGGAACCAGAAACCATCGTCCGCGACCGTGTCCTGACCAAAGCCAGCTTCGAACAGATAGACGTCGCTGTCGTCTTCCCCTGACAAACGGTCGTTGCCGGCGCCCCCGGTCAGCGTATCCGCCCCGTCGCGTGCGGCTATCGTGTCATGTCCGCCGCCAGCGTCGATCAAATCGTCGGACCAGCTCCCCACGATTGCATCGTCGTCATCGGTTCCGGCCAACGCGAGCGTCACCAGAGCCGATGCGGACATCGTGCGGCCATCCGCGAAAACCAGCTGTTCGATCCAGAAGTCACGGCTTGTCATCATCGATTGCAGCGTGATGCGGCCGTCCTGACCTGCAAAGCCGAGGATCAGGTCGGCGCCACGCGCCTCGACCTGCAGATCGTCAAGGGACAGGTCCGGGCCAAACATGATTTCATCGGCACCGGACCCGAACCAAAATCCGTCATCCGCGATCGTGTCCTGACCGAAACCTGAATTGATGATGTAAGTGTCGTTATCGTCCCCGCCCGACAGCAGATCGTTGCCGGTGCCGCCCTCCAGCGTATCGTTGCCGTCGAGACCATAGAGGCTGTCGTTGCCGCCCCCGCCGACCATCACATCGACGTCGTAACCGCCGCTCATCACCTGATCCGCCTCGGTCGCGCCACGTGCAAGCGCGGCGAGATCGGCATGGGACAGCTCGGTGCCATCATCGAAGGCGACCGTCTCGATCCGGAAATCCTGACGTGTCAGGGTGGATTCGAGTGTCAGGCGGTCCTCGGTCCCGGCAAAGGTCAGGATCAGGTCGCCGCCCTCGGCCTTCACACGCAGATCTGCCAGCGCAAGACCCGGACCAAACAGGACCCTATCGGCACCTGACTGGAACCAAAAGCCGTCATCCGCGACCGTGTCCTGACCAAAGCCTACGTCGAACCGATACAGGTCGTTGTTGTCCTCTCCCGACAGACGGTCATTGCCGGTGCCGCCGGTCAGCGTATCGTCGCCGCCCCTTGCGAGGATCGTGTCATTACCGCCAGCGGCATCGAAATCATTCGCATCGTAGCTGCCCAGCAGAGTCTGATCCGCATCAGTCGCGGCCCATGCCGTAGCAACAAGATCGTCGTGGCCGAGAATGGAACCGTCGTGGAATTCCACCGTCTCGATCCGGTAACGCTCGCTCGACAGCGTTGACACAAGCCGGAGCGTATCGAACAGCCCGGCGAACCCAAGCACAAGATCGTTTCCATCAACCTCGACCTGCAAGTCGGCGGGATCGAAGCCCGCGCCGAAAAGCACCCTGTCCGCCGGGGAGGTGACCGAAGCGTTGCCGGCGTTGTCCTCGATCCTGTCCTGCCCGAAACCCAATTCGAGGAAATAGGTATCGTCGCCATTGCTGCCACGCAGGATATCGTCGCCACCTGGACCCCCGTCCAGCGTGTCGTTGCCGGACCCGCCGTCGATCGTGTCGTCCCCCCAACCGCCGGAAATCTGTTCCGGATCGTTCGTGCCGCCAAGGGATTGCGCCACTGTCGTGGCGAAGGGCGCACCGTTGAAATTACCCGATGTCAACGCCGAAAGGTCAACGTTGATCAGGCGGAACAAGGACCGGGCCGCCTCCAGATCGGTCACGCCCGCGTCGACGAAGAAGACTGACACATCGGTGCCGTCCTGACGCGCGACGACCTCCCCCTCCAGCCCAACGGCCAGACGGATGTCGAGACTGTCGCCCAGATCACCAGTCTCGAAGCCGTCGATGGTGATCAGACCGGCACCATCGTCCACTTCGGGCACGAACGTCTCGAATATCTCGGAAACCCCGTCTTCGGCGGTAATGCGTTGCGGCAGAGGCGAGGCAGCCCCACCCGTGCCGTCCGTGCCGCCGCTGTCCCCGGTGCTGCCGTCGGCAAACAGCGGATCGGTGAATGGATTGGCATCGGGCACGCTTGGGAACAACACCTGCTGCGCCACGTCTTCGGGCACGATCAACGCCGCGACATCGGCAGCGCCCAGCACCGTTCCATCCTCGAAGCTGAAGGCATCGACAGGTGGCTGGGAGCGTGACAGCTGACCCTTGATCAGCACGGAATCGCTCTGCCCCACGAAGCGCAGCAACAGATCGTCACCCTGCTGCACTGCAACCATGTCGGCCGGTGCCAGACCCGCGTCAAAGCGCAGCGTATCAAAACTGCCGGACCAGTTTCCGGCTTCCAGCACAGTGTCCCGGCCATCACCGGGACCGAAACGATAGGTCGTGTTGCCCGCGCCGCCCGCCAGCAGATCGTCGCCCGCACCACCGTCAAGCACGGCATCAAAGGCCACTTGGGACCCCAGGTCGATCACATCGTCCGCATCGCCACCCTGTCCGGCAAGCGCAAGGATATCGGCAAATGTCAGGACTTCGCCCGTGGCAAACTGAAACCGCTCGATCGTGGAGTCCCTGCCACCGCCAACAAAAATGCTTTTGAGAACAAGGCGATCCTCAGACCCGGTGAGGCCAAGAACTAGATCGCCGTTGCCTACCGAAATCACCCGTAGATCGCCGGGCAGGATCCCTGCCTCAAACCGGATCTGATCGATCACGCCGGTGTTGCGCTCTTCCACATCCCAGATGGTGTCCTGACCCGCGCCACGGCCGAATACATAGGTGTCACCGCCCGAATGCCCGCGCAGAAGGTCGTTGCCGATCCCGCCGGTCAGGACATCCGCGCCGCGACCGGTCTCGATGGTGTCGTTCCCCGCGCGGCCAAAGGCCGTGACGGCGGGTTCCGTTCCCGTTGCCAGAGGGCCGGAGGCAAGGTTGATCACATCGTCGCCATCGGTGCCCGGAATCGCTGCCGCGACCGCCGCCACCGAAAGGGTGCGCCCGTCGGAGAACCGCAAGGTGCCGACGATGGCGTCCGGGTCGGTCTGCGGGTCGATCAGCGTCAGCCGGTCGTCGCCGCCCGCGACGAGCAGCACAAGATCGCCCTCTGCCGTGCGTTTTGCGCTGATATCCTCCAACACGATTCCGGCACCGAACTGGATCGTTCCGAACCCGTCGGCGCGGCCATCGGTCGTGATGCGGTCCTGCCCGTCACCGCGCGAAAACCGGATGATGTCCTGACCCCGACCATCGATGATCAGATCATTGCCGAGACCCGCGGTATAGTCCTCATCGCCAAAGGTGCCGCGCAACAGGTCGTCATTCTGTGTCCCGACCGCATTGACCAGATCAAGCAGCAGATCCCGGTCCCAGACCGTCCCGTCGCCGAAGATCAGTTCGTCGATGGCAGCATTGCGGATCAGCAACGCGTCGTCGCCCGCAGCGAATGTGATCAGCAGATCATCCCTCTCTGCGGTCACGCGCTCAATGCGCAACTCGGTCGGACGGAAACCCAGCAGCTCGAGCGTGTCAAAACCACCGGTGTCCTCGATCACGTCGAAACCGGATCCGATCTGGAACCGGTAGATATCGCTGCCGGTTCCACCGACCAGCACGTCATCACCGGGGCCGCCGTCTATCGTGTCGGCCTCGTCGCTGCCCCGGATCACATCGTTGCCATCGCTGCGCTGGGCATCGGTCAGCGCGCGCAGAAGCGCCTCGGCATCCCATTCGATACCATCACCGAACACGATCAGCGGCAACGGCGCACCATCAAGCGCGCCGACCAGAACGATCTGGTCGCCGGTTTGCGGAACAAAAAGCACAAGATCGCGCGCGGACCCATCTGCAAGGCGCACCTCGGTGACCCCGGCATTGAAGTCCGGCAAACGCAGGACCGTATTCTCCGCCCCCGGCGCCACAGTCACACGGTCGATACCATCGCCCAGACCAAAGACCATTTCGGCCCCATCGGTCAGGTGCACCGCGTCGTGGCCCGCGCCCGGTAGGATCGCCAGACCGGGTTCGACATCGTCCCCGTCATATCGCGCCTGCCCGCTGCTGTCGCTGTCCAGCAGCAATTCGGCGCGCAGGGCCGCGATGCCAAGTTCCGTTCCATCGGCAAAGACGAAAGTCTCGATCGGTGTCGTGTCGTAGCCGCCCAGAATGGCCACTCGTTCGGCGCTGTTGACAAGCGTCAGGATCAGGTCGCCGTTTAGCACCTCGAACAGCACGGTTTCGCGGGTGATCCCCAGCCCGAATTCGAGCCGGTCGATGCCGCCCGTGTCCCGAATGGTCGTGGCGCCGTCACCGGCATTCACGCGGTAGGTATCGTCCCCTTCCCCACCTTCCAGCAAGTCGAACCCGGCCCCACCGGACAGAGTATCGTCGCGCGTGTCGAGACCTTGCAGACGCTCGTTCGCATCGGTTCCGGCCAGCATCGCGTCGATGATCTCGGACAGGGTCAGTTCGGAGCCGTCGGCAAAGCGGAAGACCTCGATCCCGGTTCCAACGAGTCCCCCGACAATGGTCAACACGTCCGACCCATTGCCCAGATCGATCACCAGATCGTCCCCACTGCGGCTGAACCGCAGCCCGTCACGGGTGACGGACGCCCCGAATTGCACACGGTCGATCACGCCAGCGACGTCGGCGGTTTCCTCGATCCGGTCAAAGTCGTAATCCGCGCCGAAGGCATAGAGGTCCGCCGCCGTGCCGCCGATCAGCGTATCGTCGCCCTGCCGTCCGTCCAGCGTGTTGGGCGTGGTCGGATTGCCTTCGATCAGGTTGTCGCCGCGGTTGCCGCCCTCGATGTTCAGCCGCTCCTCGATATCCGAGATCAGCAGGAAGGATCCGTCGGAAAATTCGAACCGCTCGACCCCGTTGTCGAGATCAAGGAACTGGTTGCGGATGCGCAGCGTGTCACCGGGCCGGTCCGCCACCGATATCACGAGGTCGTCGCCGTCCTTGGTAAAGATCGCGTTGTCCTGGTCGATATCGTCGCCAAAGACCACCACGTCATCGACCGGGATGAACACGCCCTCACGATCGGCCCATGAGGCCCGCACGCGCAGGTCGATGATTTCATCAGCGCCATAGCCCACGTCGAACCGGTAGGTATCGCCCCCATCGGCCCCCACCAACGTGTCGTCGCCCCCGCGCCCGTCGAGTGTCTCGGCGAAGTTGGAGCCGGTTATAAGCTCTCCGGCGTCGGTGCCGACAAGGTCGATGTCTTCCGGGTTCAAATCGGTGAACGCGACATCAAGATCGGAAAAGGCAAATGTCTCCACCGCATGACGCTGCGCCCCGGCCCGCACGAACTGGTTTTCCAGCGTGACGCTTTCGCCGGTGGCCGCGATGGTAAAGATCAGGTCGAGCGCGGTGCGCGAGATCGTGACATCGCCCGAGGCGATCCCGTCGAGGTGCAGCAGATCATTCTTGCCCGGACCCGACAGGTAGTCGTTCGAATAGTCGAAGATCGTGTCGTTGCCATACCCCGTCGCGTAGACATAGGTGTCATTCGCGCCAAGTCCTTCGAGCCGGTCGTTGCCCTGTCCCCCATCCAGCCGGTCCTGAATATGCTCGAACCCGTAGATCGTGTCGTCGCCATCGCTCGCGGCGATGGTCACGTAATGCTGCAGCAGCTTGTAGTGATCCCAGACCGTGCCATCGGCGAATTCGATCTCTTCGATCAGGTTGGTGAAGCCGACAAGGAAGATATATTCGAGATAGTCGGTCAGGATGACCGCGTCATCCGTTCCCGCAACTTGCAGCGTCAGCGTATCGCTGGCCCCGTCGCGCAGGAACTCCAGATCCGTCCAGCGCAGGTCATCGACAAAGGTGAGCAGGTCGTCCTTGGTCCCAAAAAGCGCGGCAGACAGATCCTTGTCCAAGATCACGTCGCGCCCGTAGTCGCGGCCATAAATGTAGGTATCGAACCCCTGCAAACCGGTCAGAAAATCATCGCCCGCCCCGCCATCCAGCGTGTTCGAGTTGAGGACGCCATAGATCGCATCGTCACCGTCCGTCTTGGCGTTGGCGATGACCCGGTCAACCACCTGCTCGAATTCCAGCGCGCCGCCGTTCTCGAAGATGATCTTCTCGATCAACTGCGGCGACACGTACTCCAGCCCGACATCCGAGCCGACAGCCTCGCTGAAAAGATCGAGGTTCAGGCTGAAGCCGCCAAACTGGCCCACGACAGTGACGGTGTCACCGGTTGCATTGCCGTCTGCGTCCAGCAGGGTGATCAGCAGGTCGGCGCTATCGCCGTCGCGGGTAAATCGCAGGTTCTCTTCCGTGACATCCCCACGGAACCACAAGAAATCCAGCCCGGCCTCGACCGGTCCGAAGGAAAAGGCGCCCACGTCGTCGATGACGTCCTGCCCGTCTCCCGGCTGGATCACATAGGTGTCGCCGCCTGCGCCACCGGACATGTAATCATTGCCCAGACCGCCCCACAGGATATCTGCCGACCCGGACCCATAGTAAGCATCGGCCTCAACCAGAGCCGCGCGATCCTCGTCCACGACCTCGAAGGCCAGGCGCGGACGGTTCCAGACCACACCATCGGCAAAGACGATCTCCTCGACACCGGTCTGGGTTCGAATGCCGTTGGGCAGCAGCAAGTTCCGTTCACCAAGAAACTGATCCGTGATGCGGATATTGTTCGCCCCGCCATTGTAGAAAAGGATCAGGTCCTCACCGTCGCGGACGGCGTCCACGTCCGTTGATTTCACATGCGCAAACCGCAGTTGGTCGCGGTCCCCCAGATCGCGGTCGTAGATCACGTCATCCCCGGCATTCGCGCCGATGAAATAGATGTCGATTTCCGTCCGGTCGTCAAAGACCTGGTCGGTCGACGCATAGCCGCCGCGCACGTGCTGATTGCCTTCGGACAGATACCAGTAGGTCACACCGTCGGCGGGTGTCAGCTCGGTCTCTTCGGGGGTGTGGGTCACGATCCGCCGCTCATCCACGGCGAGGGCATTGGCCACGGCAAAGATGTCGAGGTCGATCGGCACGTTCTCATAGGCCGCAATGACCATCTGCAACAGAAACGCCTGATCCACCGGAACGGCGGGATCGAACACCAGATCCGGGTCCGCCGGCAGGTAATCCGGAATGAACTGTGTCAGCAGTCCCGACCATTCGGTCAGGTAATCGGTCACGGCATCGTCGAGATTGCTGGCCGGCGCCCCGGCAAAGATCGCCTCCAGGAAGGGTGCGATTTCCCGGTCCGTGGAGGGGCGGAACGCGTCGTTTTCCGCATCGTATTCGATGCCCACCGCGACATCGCTCAGACCGCTTTGCAGGGCCATGCGCACCGACAGACGCATGCTCATCATGAAATACTGTTCGAAGATCAGCCCCGTCAGCTCGATCATCGGATCGATGACGGATTCGTATTGATCGTCGGAGGACGTGTAGGATCCGCCCTCGACCACGCGGTAGTCGATGAGGCCGGTATCGTTGTCCAGTGTCGCGGTCAGCATGTGCTCGCGGAAGTCGATGCCCCCGACGGAGGTGGCAAACTGCATCTGTCCCGGTGTCATCAGTTCGACGCGGTAGAAGCTGTCGGCGGAGACATCGACCTCGCTGAGGGTCTCAAAGTCCAGGGCGTAGTTGCGCAGGTTGAATTCGCGGCTGTCGCCCGTCTTGAACTGCAACTCCAGCGCGCGGTCCAGATTGCGCGCCCAGACATAGAATTCACCGTCCTGATCGGTGACCTGAACGCTGTAATCGACCACGACACCATCCGTGATCCGCACGGCGATCTGATCGACCGGGACATCGGCATAGGGGTTGAACCCGATTTCCTCGACCCGCCATTCCTGCCCCGCCTCACGCGACAGCGCCAGAATGTCCTCGACCGTGGGCTGGGCGATCACGGCACCGTTGCCATCGACGATCTCGCGCCCGCTTGCCAGGCGCCAGGATCCATCCGCGTTCTGGATGCCGTAGTCATCGACTATGGCGCGGCCCTCGACCAGCCGCACGAGGTAGGGCGCCTCTGCCCGGTGCGCGGGCAGCGCCTCGCGCGCGGTCGGCGACCAGGTCTGTTCCAGTTGCCAGCCCGGTTGGGCCAGCAGATCCTGCATGGAGGGCCGGTCGATGACCACCCCACCCGCGTCCAGCACCGGCGCTCCGGTATTGAGCGTCCAGTATCCGCCCGTTGCGTCCTCGACATAGACACCATAGTCGGCAAGGGTCGGATTGCCCTCACCATCGGTGCCCAGCAGCACGGGCGTCAATTCGGCGGTGCGTTCGAGGGTCTGCCCCCAAAAATCCAGCACCGCACCCGCCTGCTTGCGCAGCGTCAGGATGTCCGGCGACGTCATGCTGGCGGCTGTGTCCTGAACCACCCGGCCCAGATCGAGATCGTTGGCGATGGCGATCGACAGATCGGTTACCGATCCGTAGCCCTTGCTCTCGATTTCGATGTCGCTCTGCCATGGCGCCAGCCCGTCCTCGCCATCGTAGACCGTGTAGGTCGGGGCGGTGCGGAAGATCGCCTCATACATCCGGCGCACCGGACCTTCGTCGAATTCCACCACCGCGCTTGATAGCAGATCGGCGCCTTGCGGGTTGGTGATGTCCAATGGTTCCGGCGTGAGATCGAACGACAGGATGCCCAGGTCATCGAGGCTTTGCAGTTCGCCGACGTCCGTCTCTCCGTCGGTGTTCAGATCGCGCCAGATCCGCAGCACCGACCAGATCGCATCGCTGGCATCAATCCGTCCGTCCGAGTTATCATCATATTCCGCAAGATGCGCAAAGCCGCCACCGAACTCTTGGCCGAACATCTCGCTGATGTTGTCGATGCGGTCGTTGTTGTTGAGGTCGCGCACCAGAAAGCCGTCATCGGGCCCGACCCAGCCTGTCGCTTCGGCAAAGCGATCGAGGTTCTGGTCAAAGAAGACGCCTGCCCGCTCCATGCGGATCGTCTCTATTCCGTCGCCATCCAGGTCAATGACCAGCGGATCCTTGTCCTCCGCCCATTCCAGGCCTTTTGTCAGGCGTATCGCCGATCCGGCGATCCAGAAAGCAGCGTCCACGGTTGCGTAATGGCCGAGCGCCTGGATGAAAATCCCGACCCCGGCCGGGGCTGCCTTGACAATATTCGCGCCGATGCCGTTTGCGAGGGACAGCAACAGGCTCACGGCGCTCGGGAAATTGAACAGCATGCCCAGATCGCCGGTCTGGTTCGCCGCGCTTTGCGCCAAGGCCAGGGCGCCGCCCACCTCCGAGGTCGGAGTCCATATGACAGGGTTGCCCAGATCCGGAATGTCGAAATTCATGTCCAGAACAAGCTGGGACCCGAACATGTTGGTGTTCTTGCCATCCACGGTGAGATCGCCGGGCGTCTTTCCGCCCAGCATGATTTCAAAGAACACGCTGTTGACGTTGACCACGGACATGGCGCCGTCATTGAGGGCAAGGTAAACGATGTTCGGCAGCCAGGTGTCGTAAAAGTGCTGCAAAACACCGGTCGAGCCGTCCGTGAGCGGCGTGGTGAAGGACTGGAAGCCGATCAAGGCGTTGATCACGTCCAGGACGAAACTGTTCGCGCCACCAAGGAAGAAGGATGCCGAGGTCAGGGCCGCGTCGCCGCCCGTCAGCGGCACGCCGTAAAAGGACAGGATGTCGTGCTTCTGCGGATCGAGGATCGTGGTTTCCGGCGCGAACCAGAAATGGTCCCCGTTCGACGGATCCTCCGGAACGGATGTGACACCACCGTTTTCCCCGACGACGAGACCGGTGCGCTCGTCCCCGAACAATTCACCGCCCTTGGAGAAGTTGATGATGACGTCCCGGCCGGCGCCGCCGGCGGTTACGATTTCGCGGCCGCCATTGGCCACGACAAGGTCGTTGCCGTCACCCCCGTCGAGGATCGTTCCCGCCTCGGCCTCGTCGGTCGCCCAGAGGACATCGCGCCCGTCGAGGCCCTGCAATTCGACCGGACCATCGAACGCACCTGCGGTATCCGCACCGACGATGCCGCGATCATCGCTGTCTGTCAGGGAGACGATTTCCGTGTTCAGGAACTGAATACCGGTGTTGGTCCTGACCGATGCCGCTTCGTTGTCCAGAAGATCGCGCGCTTTCTGGGCCTGCAATCCCAGAAGCAAGCGCGTTTCATAATATTGATCGTTCAACCCGCTATCGGCGGAATAGGCGCGTCCATCCTCGAAAAAGACGCCCGTGGAGAAATAGACCGACTCCTCTGACGAGAAATCCAGAAGGTCCCGTCCCGCTTCCAGATCGATCTCGAACAGGGGCACGCCGGAGGATCCGCCATCGTCGAGAACCGACAGCGTGTCTGCGCCGTCCGTCAGGGCGATATTCTCGACATTGGTGATGACGTCGTCAACCGTGCCGCCGTCCGCCTCTCCTTCTAAACGGACGCGCGGAGTATCTCCCGCACCCGGCTCCGCGGTGACCGACAGATCCACCCCGTTGCCTTCGTAGCTCAGGGTTTCTTCGCCATCGCCGCCGTCTATCGTGTCCGATCCCGCACCGACGATGATGAAGTCGTCACCGCCACCCGCAACGACACTGTCGTCGCCATCGCCGTCGGACAGGATGTTGGCCTCATCATTGCCGAACAGACTGTCATTGCCGTCATCGCCATAGAGCGCGTCGGTCCCGATATCAGCGGTCACGGAGTCGTTGCCAGCACCCCCGCGCAACATATCGTTCCCCTCGTCACCGAGGAGCGTGTCATCGCCCTCTTCGCCATCAAGGACGTCATCGCCCAGACCGCCTTGCAAGAGATCGTTGCCGGTGCCCCCGAACAGGCGATCAAAGCCCGCGCCGCCGTGCAGCGTGTCGGTTCCGTCACCCCCTTCCAAACGGTCCGATCCGCCGCCGCCCTGCAAAAGATCGTTGTCGCCGTCACCGGCCAGCGTGTCGTCGTCTTCACCGCCGTAAAGCGTGTCCAGACCGGCCCCGCCCGAGAGCACATCCTGACCCAGCCCCCCGTCGAGGACGTCGTTGCCCGCATCCCCGGACAAGATGTCGAGACCGTCATCGCCCAGCAACGTATCATCCCCGATCCCGCCGCCGAGAACGTCGTCCGACGCGCCGCCGGACAGGAGGTCATTGCCGTCATCACCGGCGAGGACGTCATCCCCGGTCTCGCCAGCCAATACGTCGTCACCATCGCCGCCGCTCAGCGTGTCGTCGCCGTCCCCACCCGACAGTGTATCGGCCCCGGCATCGCCCGACAGTTCATCATTGTCGCCGCCGCCCGACAGCTGGTCATCGCCGGCACCGCCCTCCAGACTGTCGACCCCGGCATCACCGGCCAGCATATCGTCGCCCTCTTCTCCGTAGAGGGAGTCATTGCCAATCCCGCCATACAACGCATCATCATCCGCACCGCCCCAGAGTTGATCGTTGCCGGCGTCACCATGCAGCGTGTCGCGTCCGATACCGCCAAACAGCGTGTCATCCTCGTCTTCGCCGGAAAGGAGGTCGTTTCCGTCTTCTCCAAGAAGCGTATCGCTCAGATCGCCGCCGAACAGCGTGTCATTGCCTGCGCCGCCTTCAAGGAGATCCGGGTCGCCGTCGCCGCTGAGCAGATCGTCGCCGTCATCGCCGCGCAAGGTGTCCTGGCTTTCCCGGCCCTCGATGGTGTCGTTGCCTGCGCCGCCCTCCAGGATCTGGGCGCCGAAGCCGCCTTCGATAAGGTCGTCACCCAACCCGCCCAGCACACTGTCGCCGCCGAATTCCGCGCGCAGCGTATCGTTGCCGTCGCCACCGTCGATCGTATCATCGCCGAACCCGCCCTCGATCAGGTCGGCGCCGCCATCCCCCATGAGGACGTCATCATCATCGCCGCCAGTGATCGTGTCATCGTCAGCACCACCCCGCGCGGTATTGGTGCCGTCGCCGGTGTCCAGCACATCGGCCCCGCCGCCCCCCTCGAGGCTGTCGTCCCCAAGGCCACCCAGCAGGGTATCCGCATCGTCCCCCCCCAGCAGCGTGTCGTTGCCTGAGCCACCGTCGATCTGGTCCTCGCCCGCGCCACCCTCGATGCTGTCGGCGCCGCTCCCCGCGCCGCCCGAAAGAGTATCGTTTCCAATGTCACCCAGCAGGGTGTCGTCCCCCTCGCCACCATCCAGCGCATCATCGCCCGCACCGCCGTCGAGAAGATCGCCATAGACGCCCTCACCACCGAACAGGATATCGTTGCCCTCGCCGCCCTCGAGCGCGTCACGGCCCCGTCCACCATCTAGGCTGTCAACGCCATCTCCGCCGCGCAGGCTATCGTCACCGTCACCGCCAAGCAGGGTGTCGTTCTCTGTCCCGCCGTCCAGCGTATCGTCCTCGTCGCCGCCTTCCAGGCTGTCCGCGCCCGCGCCACCGTCCAGATTGTCTGCGCCGGTGCCGCCTTGCAGCGTGTCGTCGCCCTCCCCCCCAGAGAGATCGTCCAGACCGTCATCGCCGCTCAGGACGTCATCGCCCACGCCCCCTTCCAGCGTGTCGTCGTCCAGCCCCCCCGACAACGTGTCATCGCCAACATCGCCCAGCAGCGTATCCGAACCTGCATCGCCGGCGAGTTCGTCCGCGTCCGCGCCACCTTCGAGGCGATCGTCCCCGTCACCGCCGGACAGCTGGTCTTCACCTCCGTCGCCTCGCAAGACGTCGCCGCCATCGTCTCCGGCCAGTGTATCATTGCCGTCCCCGCCCGACAGCACATCGACGCCCTCCCCGCCCGAGAGTTGGTCATCACCACCCTCGCCGGACAGTTCATCGTCATCCAGACCGCCGCTCAGCGTATCGTTGCCGTCGCCTCCCTCGAGGGTATCGTCGCCGGCGTCCCCGCTGAGGCTGTCAAACCCGAAATCGGACCCCCCATTGAGCAGATCATTCCCGATGCCTCCGCTCAGGATATCCCAGCCGTCGCCGCCCTCCAGCGTGTCTGCGCCCTCGCCACCTTCGAGCGTGTCGTCCCCTTCGCCGCCTTCGAGAAGGTCGTTCGCCCCGTAACCCTGCAGGAGGTCGTCGCCCGCAAGACCGCGCAGGGTATCGTCTTCGGCACCCCCCTCCAGAGTGTCGTTTTCAGGCGTTCCATTCAGGTCCATCGGCTCACTCTCCACCCACCGGAGCCGCCCGAGGACATGCTCCGAAATCCGCGTTGGAAAACGCGGTCCCCATCGACTTTCCTTGCTGAGACCCGAACACCGGCTCAAACCACCCGGCGGGCATAGGCGGCCAGAAAATTACTTCAAAACAACGAGATAAATAAAATACACGCGGCAGCCCCCAAGCGAACCAACTGGAGCCCCTGAATGCGGATTGGCAGCAAGAAGATTGATTAAGAAAAGAATTGTTTGCAATCTATGTCAATCGTGGAGATGGCCCAAATGATTGAAAACAACGCAGCTTCAACAGATCTCCGGCCCAATACACCATTTGGGTTACTCCCCTTTGTGCAGGTTCACATGCCTTCTGCGACCTGCTGAGAGGGCATGCATATTGAATGAAAATCGTGACAAGCAAGCACTGAAACTGGTCGAGATGATCTACCGCACGGCGTTGGATCCCCGGGACTACGACAGCTTCATGCTCCGCTGGGACGCTTGGATCGACGCCCGTATGTCCGGGCTGGAGGACCTGCATCTCAGCGATCTGAAGGTGTCAAATCCGGAGATCGCGGCGCATTTCGAACTGGCACTCCGGCTGATCGAACGCATGAACGATACGCCAGAGCGCATCCCTGAAAGCGGGCCGCGCATGCTGATCAATCAGGCCGGCCAAATCCTTTGGCAGAACGTCGAGGCGGACCGCCGTTTCGGCAAGGGGCGGCGCGTGCAGGCGCTGGAACACGGCATGTCAGAGGCACATCGGGACACTCTCTTTCACTTTCTTCATGCCTTGGGCAGCGATGCGGCGCCCGCTCCGGCGGTTGTTCAGATCGCGCCCTCTGACGGCATGCGACCGGTCGCATTTCGGGCGGAGGCCATTCGCCGCGATCAAACGGAGACGGTCGCACTGCTCTCCGCACTCAGTTCGCCCTGGACGGCGACAACCGAACGACTGCTGGTCGACACTCACGGACTAAGCGACAGCGAATGTGCAATCTGTGCGCTCTTGAGCGATGGCATGGCCCCCATGTCCATCGCTCAAGAGCGCGGGACATCGGTTGCGACCGTGCGCACACAGATCAAGAAGATCCAGTCAAAGACGCAGACACGGTCTCAGGCGGAACTCGTCGCGCATATCAACGCGATGCAGCGCGTGGCAGAAACCCTGCCAAAACCCGATCCGGTCCCGGCATTGGCCACCCCGGTCAGCGGACGGCTGTCCAGTGAACGGTTGTCCGGCCGGCACCTTCCCATTGAGGAGCACGGGCCCGCCGATGGCCGTCCGGTCCTGTTCATTCATGGGATGCTCGATGGAACTGGCGGGATTGCAAGGCTCCGGCAGAGGCTGCACGCACTGAATCTTCGCCTCATATGTCCGCACCGCCCATCGTTCGGGACCTCGTCCCCCCAGTTCGGTCCTGCCCAAGAGGCTCCGGCGAGGCTGGCAGCGGACATGGCGGAGATCCTTGACCGTCGGGGCATCACGCGGCCGGTTGTCGTGGGCCATATGGCGGGTGCCGTCTACACCGCTGACGCCGCTTGTGCATGTGACGCGCGCGGGATCGTGCACGTGTCGGGTGGCGTCCCGATCCTGTCCACCCGGCAGTTCGATTCCATGAGCCGACGTCAGCGTCTGGTGGCCTATACCGCGCGCTACATGCGCTCGGTGCTGCCGTTCATCCTCAACGCAGGGATTCGACAGATCAAGAGCGGCGGGGCGGAGACATTCCTTGCCTCGATGTATGAACACGCCCCCGTGGACAATGAGTTGCTCAAGGATCGTGACATTCAGAGCCTGTTCCTGAACGACTATCGGTTCAGCGTGGCGCAGGGCAATGCGGCCTTCTCGATCGACAGCGAACTTGTGGTGCAGGACTGGACCCCTGCCTTCGACAGGGCATCCCCCGTGCCCGTGCATCTGATCCACGGCGCACATGACCCTGTGGTGGCAATAGACAGCGTCAGGGACTTTGCAGCGCGACATGCGGACCGGGTCAAACTGACGGTGGTCGAGGACGCCGGACAATTGGTCCTTTATCAGGAACCAGACATCGTTCTGAAAGCCGTCGCAGGCATGTTCGATTGAGCCTGTCATGCTCGGCCTGCCTCAAAGGTTCAGACGACGGCCCGAAGAGACCTTTGCCCATCGCCACGGGTTCGGGCCAGCGGAGTGATACGCAATCGGTGAAACCGGCCTATGAGCGTGGCGCCAGTATCCTGCAGGACAGCGCGTATCCCTTTCTTGCAAAACGCCGGGGGCCTCAGGAATAGCGCGCCCAGCCGAACTCCTGTCAGGGTCCGGGGCGGCGCGTCCTTCAGGCATCAACTGCCGCGCTCTGCCGTCCTGTCAGTCCGGATCTGCCTTTTCGGAGGACCGCATTGCCCTTGCGCCCAGCTTTTCCAGCGTTTCCTTGTCCACAAGGCGCGTCACCAAGGGATGCAGTCGCAATTCTCCCTCCTTCGCCAGCTGCCTGAAATTGGAAATCACCGACGCGACCGATGTCTGATCAGGTGCGAGCACATCAAACAGCCAGTTGATCTTTCCGCTGGTCCATTCTTCTGCGCCCAGCCGGATCGGAAAGACACCCTCTGCAATCTGCTCGCGGATTTTTGTGTCGACTTCGTCGCTCACGCTGGCCCAGATGGCCATACCCGCAATATCCGCCAACGGCCCCTCGTCGGAGGCTTTTCTTGCCAGTGAAATACGGTCGCGGATCAACGGCTCCAAGATCAGATTTTGCAGATCGCCGACCGGGAGATGCCGATATCGCGGCAACGCCATCATCGACATCGCAACAGAGCCGAAGGTTTCGCGCACCGCGCTGCGAAGTTGCGCGACACGGCGCAGGACTTCCTCATCGGCGACTTTATCAGTTTCCTTGTCGGTCTTGACCATGCACAATTCTCCTCTCGGCCTTCATTGGCACAGGTTGCAAATGGCGTCCTGCCGCAAATCCGTGTCCCCGCCAGCGGGCCGAGCCTGCCGAAGATGCGCGGTCTTTGCCAAGTCGTTCGGGACCCACGGCGCGCCCTCACCCGCTGGAACGCGCCACCTTCGCGCTATCCTCGACTGTATCATGGATGCCTTTTTCGCGTCATGGAACCCCTTGAAAGGACCGGTCCGTGCGATCGTTGGCTTTGCGACCTTCCAGAAACCGACCTTGTCCACTCGGTGCCCGGCAGACCCGACATCCCGCAACCGGCCTAAGGCTCGCATCCCTGAGAACCCAAGGGCCCTATGCCTTTCGCTGCCCACCCCACCGGACGCGTGCATGTGGCCCCGGCCACCAAAGCGCCAATTCTGCCCCTTTCATGTCCGTTTTCTTTCGCTGCCTGCGAGGCGGATGACCCCACCGGCCTGTCTCCCTCCCCGAAAGCGGCGCAGACCGATGACGGATCACAAACCACAGCTCAACAGCTCTTTGCCGAAAGCCGGCAACCACGCCGTCGGGCAGGAACCGGTCTTTGCCAACGATCGGGCGACCCAAGACGGGTGTCCGCCGGGCTGCCTTGAGGTCCGGCGTTATTACATTAGTCTTCTGCACGACAAGAACAGCGCGGTCCCGGTCACCATGAACAGAAACATCATCGCAGGCATTGTGTTGCTCTTCGCTCTCGCTGCCGGGGCGTGGATGTTTCTTGCCCCGTCCCGGGACTCCGCCGCTTCGCTCTCAGAGGCGGGTGCCATGTCACCGTTGGAATTTTCACGCGAAAGTCCGCTGCTCCTGCCCGGACTGCTTGCCGATGTTTATGAGGCGTTCGGCGAGACCGGCGAGGCGGCGATCTACGACCGGCTCGCCGAGGTGGTCACCGGCCCGGCGCTGGAGCAACTCTATCTCGAACGGGTCGGCGCGATGGCCGGTGGCGGACTGAACCCCGATCAGGAGATTCACGAAGTGTCGCTGCTGGGCATGAGCGCGCGCCCGAAGGATAACACCGTTACCATAGAGGCCAGATGGCGGGTTCTTGGCGTGGTGGGGCATTCCGAACACATGCATATGCGCGGCAATGCTTACGCAGCAGATCTGGTGATGGCGCCCGAGGCCGGCACGTGGAAAATCATCGGGTTTACCCTGACGGATGTCGATCGCACCGACGCGGGCACGCTGGAGCGAAATGCCGACGCGCCGCCGCCGGACGAGGGGGACAAAAGTTGATTGCGGCGCGCGACCTTGAGTTTTCCTATCCGGCAGGCGGCTTCGCGCTTCATGTGCCTGTCATGGAGGTGGCCCCCGCAGAGCGTGTCGGTGTCATAGGACCCAGCGGCACGGGCAAGACGACCCTCCTGAACCTGGTGGCCGGGCTGTCCCGGGCAGACCGTGGGCACCTTGAAGTCGCCGGAACGAACCTGTCCGCGCTGGACGACGGGGGCAGGCGCAGGTTTCGCGCGCGGCACATCGGCTTCATCTTTCAAAACTTCGCGCTGGTCGACTATCTCAACGCATTCGAGAATATTCTCTATCCCTATCGGGTGGGCACGGGCCTTCGGCTGGACGGCGATGCAAGGTCGCGCGCGCAGGAATTGGCCGAGGCCTGCGGCATCGCACATCGGCTCAAGAGCCATCCCGGCGCGCTCAGCGGTGGGGAGCAGCAACGCGTGGCGATATGTCGGGCGCTGGTCACGCAGCCCGCGCTGATCCTCGCCGACGAGGCCACCGGCAATCTCGACCCCCAGACGAAGGAGGTGATCCTCGACCTGCTGTTCGCTCGGGCGCGCGATCTTGGCGCCACGGTTCTTGCCGTCACGCACGACCATGATCTGCTGCCCCGTTTCGACCGGGTGATCGACTTTGCCACGATGAGGCAGGCGGCATGAATGCGCTGTTCCTCGCCTTTGCCCATCTGCGATGGACTTGGGTCCGCAGCCTTGTTCTGATCCTTGTCGGCGCAGTGATCCTGGCGGTGCCACTGGTGACGCAGACCCTGCTGCGTGGTTCCGAAGAGGCGCTGACACGTCGGGCGGAGGCGACCCCGCTGGTTTTGGGCGCGCGGGGCAGCCAGCTCGATCTGGTCATGAGCGCGGTTTATTTCTCCGAAGATAGCGCACCCCCGGTGACCCGCGGCGCAGAGGATGCGGTCTGGGACAGTGGCCTTGCACTGCCGATCCCGCTGCACACGGCCTTCCAGACCAACGGTGCCCGGATCGTCGGCACGTCGCTGGACTATTTCGACTTTCGCGGCCTCGACCTGGCCCGGGGTCGTCAGTTCGCCATTCTGGGCGAAGCGGTTCTGGGCGCAGAGGTGGCGGACCGGCTGGACCTCGGCCCCGGCGATACGGTCGTGTCCTCGCCCGAGAACCTTTTCGACCTCGACGGGATCTATCCGCTCGAATTGCAGATCACCGGCGTTCTGCCGTCCACCGGCACGCCTGACGACGAAGCGGTCTTTACCGATGTGAAAACCGCTTGGGTCATCGCGGGCATCGGGCACGGGCATGATGATGTGGTGACGGCGGATGCCGACGGAAACGTGACCGCCAACGCCGCCATCACGGAGTTCCAGCGCATCACACCCGAGAACATCGACAGCTTTCATTTTCACGGCGCGGCCAGCGAATATCCCCTGTCGGCGGTGATTGTTGTGCCCAATGATACGCGCTCCGGCACCATTCTCCGCGGGCGATACCTTGACCCCGAAAACCCGGTGCAGATGACCGTCCCGGCCGAGGTCATCGGCGGGCTGGTGGACCGCATCTTTCGCATCGCGACCCTTCTGGACGCCGTGACAGTCATCATCGGGGTGGCCGCAATGGGGGCGATCGGCCTGTCGCTGTTCCTGTCATGGAGTTTGCGCGCCCCTGAGATGGCGACCGCCCGACGCCTTGGCGCGGGACGTTTCACGATTGTGAAACTTGCCGGTGCCGAACTCGTATTACTTTTATCCTGCGCGCTGCTTCTTGCCGCAGGGCTTGTCCTTGCCGTCACGGCAAACGGAGCGAAGCTCGTGTCATGGATCCTCGCGCTTTGATCTTTTGGACACCCATCGAGAACCCGGAACGGAGACCCTGATGAAGACCTTCCTCACAGCCGCCGCCCTTGTCGCCAGCGCGACCGCCGCCGCAGCGCATTACGGCATGATCATCCCTTCGGACAATATGATCAGCCAGGAAGAGGGGCGATCAGTTGAGCTGTCGCTGTCCTTCTCGCATCCGTTTGAACGGTTGGGCATGGTGCTCGAAATGCCGGAGGAGTTCACCGTCACCCACGACGGCGAAACGACGTCGTTGCTGGAAACCCTTGAGGAAACGACCGTCATGGGGGACGTCGGCTACAGCACGGAATACCGGTTGGAGCGGCCCGGCACCTATGTCTTTGCGATGACGCCGAAACCCTATTGGGAGCCTGAGGAAGACGCCTTCATCACCCATTTCACCAAGACCTATCTTTCGGCCTATGGCGATGATGAGGGTTGGGATGCCGAACTGGGCCTCAAGACAGAGATCGTTCCGCTGTCGAAACCTTTTGCACTTTGGGAGGGCAACGTCTTTCAAGGTGTGGTGAAGCTGGACGGCATCCCCGTTGCGAATGCCGAGGTCGAGGTGGAATACTATAATGAGGACGGCAGCGCGGCCGCACCTTCCGACCTTATGATCACCCAGACCATCAAGGCGGACGAAAACGGTGTCTTCACCTACGCGGTGCCCACCTCGGGCTGGTGGGGCTTTGCCGCGCTGAACACGGCCGAAGATCCGATGCAATTCGAAGGCGAAGACAAGGCGCATGAACTGGGCGCCGTGATCTGGGTCCATTTCGAACCTTGGGGTGCCGAATGATCCGCGCACTAGCCATTATCTTGAGCATCGCCGCGGCCGGTCCGGTCACGGCGCATGACCTGCGGGTCTTTGCATCGGTCACCGGGGAGATGGTGACTGTGGAAAGCAAATTTTCCTCTGGCCGAGTGCCCACGGACGGGACGATCCGGGTTCTGAATGCGGACAACTCCCTGATCATGAGATTGGAGATCGGCGCCGAGGGGCTGACAGAGTTTACACTGCCGGAAGGCGCTGCAACCACCGGCCTGATGATCGAGGTCGATGTCAGCGAGGGGCATTCGGACTACTGGATGCTGACGCCAGACGACATCGCGCATGGGCGGGGGACGAACTGATGCTTGCACGCCTCGTGCTGCTCGCGGCTTGCGCCGCCTCCACGGCCATGGCGCAGGACCGGCCTGTCGTGGCCGCGGTAAACTATCCGCTGGCCTGGATGGCGGAGCGGCTTGGCGGGGGCGCCGTCGATGTGTTGTTTGCCGTTCCTGATGACAGCGACCCATCGTTCTGGCGCCCAGGACTGTCCGACATTGCCGCCATCCAGCAGGCCGACGTCATCGCGCTGAACGGGGCGGGGTTCGCGACGTGGACGGCCCGCACATCGCTGCCCCGGTCGCGCCTTGTGGACACGTCGACGGGTTTCGCAGATGCGCTGATAGCGACGCGGTCGGTGACCCATAGCCATGGCGCCGATGGCGAGCATTCGCACACCGGCACCGCCAGCTACACCTGGCTTGATTTCGGTCAGGCGGCCCGGCAGGCAGAGGCGCTGGCCGACATGATGGACCGGCGGATACCGGCCCTGCGGGACACCTTGGCGGACACCCGGTCCGCGCTTGTCGACGATCTGAGGTCGCTCGACGCAATGGCGCGCGAGACTCTGGCCGGATTGCAGGGCACGACGATCCTTGCCACCCATCCCCGCTATCAGTATTTCGCCCGTGCCTACGGGCTGGAGATTGCGGCACTGGAATGGGAGGCGGGTGCCATGCCCGATGAAGGGCAATGGCAGGCGCTTGACGACATGGCGGCAGAAACCGGCGCACGCCTGTTGATCTGGGAGGCGGCGCCTCCGCCAGAGGCGCTTGTAAGGGCCGAGCAGATGGGCTTGCGCCCCGTAGTCTTTTCGCCCTTGGCGGCGCGTCCAGAGAGCGGCGACTTCCTCGGGATCATGCGTGCCCAAATATCCGCCTTGGCCGACGCTGGGTGAAGCTCGTGAATTTCTTGCGCTGACGGGATGCCATGTGCAGCGCCGGGCCATGTTCCGCGTGGTTGTCGTCAAGATCAGACTCGACATAGGCGCCGCGCTGCAGACAAAGTTTCCAGCCCAGGCTTGCGTTTGTCCGGCATCCTGCGACCGTCAGCGAGGTAGGCAGATCAGGACCGCACCACGGCTTTGGGTGAGACGTCGGACACGACTATGCCCCGGCAGGACCGTGTTGCTGTCAACAAGGGGGCCTGCCACAGCCTCCACCGATGCCCAATCTGACCCGCACCGCTGCAGGATGCCCCTGTTGGGCCGTTTCCTGAATGAACGAATCGGACCTCACCGATATGTTGAGATTTCTTGGTACCCGCGGCCGGATTCGAACCGG
>CAZRZN010000023.1:0-8324 GCA_964604565.1 uncultured Rhodobacterales bacterium | reverse complement strand
CGGACCTCACCGATATGTTGAGATTTCTTGGTACCCGCGGCCGGATTCGAACCGGCACGCCTTTTACGGCTAGGGATTTTAAGTCCCCTGTGTCTACCATTCCACCACGCGGGCCATCTGGGCGACAATACCCGCTGTGCGGACAGAGTAAACCGGTCCGGTCCTCACAATTCCTGTTCTGGCAGCGGCGTCAACAGGGCCCGCTCACTCAGCCAGGGATTGAGGTCCAGCGCCTCGCGCAAGACCAGTTGTCCATCCATGTCGCGCCCGAGAGCGAGCAGGGTCAGCGCCTTGCCGGACAGCGCCCCGATATGACGCGGGTTCAGCTCCAGCGCGCGACTCAGATCCGGCAGGGCCGCCGCGTAATCCTCACGCAGAAAGTTGACGAAAGCCCGCTGGTTATAGCCCTCGGCGTAAAACGGGCAGTAACTCACCAGCGCATCCAGCCGGTCCAACGCGCGAAGAAAGTCGAACTGCGACCGGGCGCGCATCGCCTCGTCCAGCATGGATTGACTTGGCTCGTCAGGGGCATCGACCCAGTAACCCCACATGCGGCTGGAGATCTGCTGTGCCGCCATGGAATCGGGTGCGCTCTGCAACTGCTGATAGAGTGGATCCAATGCGGCGCTGTGGTCAGGCGCGGTAGGACAGCCATCCGCCAACAAAGGTGAGGCAAGGGTCAACAGGGCAAGCGCATATTTCATGAAGGCAAGGGTGCCTCATACGCTGCGCCGGTCAAGTCACATCCGCGACACCGGTATCCTTCACCGCCTCCATCGCCACAAAGGTCGAGGTGGCCGCCACCCCCGGCAAGGTGGAAACTTTCTCCGCCAGCACCCGGCGATAGGAGGGCATGTCCTGTGTGCGCACTTTCAAGAGGTAGTCGAAATTGCCCGCGATCAGATGAGCTTGTTCAATTTCCGGTATCGTCGCGACCGCCTCGTTGAAGAGGGCAAGCGTGTCCTCGCGCGTGTCCACCATCTTCACCTCGACAAAGGCGACGTGATCGAGGCCAAGCCGGATCGGATCCAGCACCGCGCGATATCCCCGAATGTATCCCGCATCCTCCAACCGCCGCAGGCGGGTCTGCGTGGGTGACTTCGACAGGCCGATCCGGCGTGCCAGTTCCGTGATCGATATACGGGCCTCACCCGCAAGGGTTGAAAGAATCGACCGGTCGAAGCTATCGATCTCAGAATTGTCCGTTTGCATCGCGCATCCTCGAAAAAGCAGGCCGAAAAAAGGATCGAGGACATAAATACGGTAAAATCGTCCGCGAGCTTGCCTGTAATCTAGAATAAATTGGCGCGCTTTGGAATGCACTGCGCGCTACATGTAATTCATCAAATTCATCCAACACAGCGAGGCCCTGCAATGCCGAAGGACCAGATGACCGACTTGCGCGCGCGCGTCGACGCGATGACCTATGCCCCTGAGGCGGAAACCATCGCCAGCCTGCGCGAACAGGCCGCGCTCGACGCCGGGCAGCGCGCCACCATATCGACGTCCGCCGCCCAACTGGTCCGTGATATTCGCGGCAGCACCCGGCCCGGCCTGATGGAGGTCTTTCTTGCCGAATACGGACTTTCGACCGAAGAGGGCGTCGCCCTCATGTGCCTTGCCGAGGCGCTCCTGCGTGTGCCCGACAGCGTCACGATCGACGCGCTGATCGAGGACAAGATCGCGCCGTCCGACTGGTCCAAGCACCTTGGTCACTCCACCTCGCCCTTGGTCAACGCGTCGACCTGGGCGCTCATGCTGACCGGCAAGGTTCTGGAAGATTCGCGGCCCGGGCCGGTCGGCCATCTGCGCGGCGCCATAAAACGGCTGGGCGAGCCGGTGATCCGCACCGCGGTCGGCCGCGCGATGCGCGAGATGGGCGCGCAATTCGTGCTGGGCGAGACTATCGACGCCGCGATGAAACGCGGTGCCGCGATGGAGGCCAAGGGCTATGGCTATTCCTACGACATGCTGGGAGAGGCCGCGCGGACAGAAGGCGATGCCCAGCGCTATTTCGATGCCTATGCAAAGGCGATCACCGCCATCGGGGGCGGTGCCAAGTCCAAGGCGCCGCGCGACAATCCCGGCATCTCCGTAAAATTGTCAGCCCTGCATCCCCGCTACGACGAATTGCAGGCCGATACCGCGCGCGCCGCGCTTGTGCCGCGCCTGCGCAGCCTTGCCCTACAGGCAAAGAATGCCCGCATCGGCCTCAACGTCGATGCCGAGGAGGCCGACCGCCTTTCCCTCTCGCTCGACGTGATCGAAGACGTGCTGAGCGATCCGCAACTTGCGGGCTGGGAAGGGTTCGGCGTCGTCGTCCAGGCCTATGGTCAGCGCGCCAGCGCGGTTATCGACTGGCTTTATGCGCTGGCCGAACGGCTGGACCGCCGGTTGATGGTGCGGTTGGTCAAGGGCGCTTATTGGGACACCGAGATCAAGAAGGCACAGGTTGCCGGGCTCGACGGTTTCCCGGTCTTCACCGCCAAGTCGGCCACCGATGTCTCCTATATTGCCAATGCGAAAAAACTGCTGTCGATGACGGACCGCATCTACCCGCAATTCGCCACCCATAACGCGCATACGGTGGCGGCCATCCTGCACATGGCCGACGACCCAAAGACCTATGAATTCCAGCGCCTGCACGGCATGGGCGAGACGTTGCACCGGCTGGTGATGTCGAAAAACGGAACGCGTTGCCGGATCTATGCCCCCGTCGGCGCGCACCGCGACCTGCTGGCCTATCTGGTGCGACGCCTGCTGGAAAACGGGGCAAACTCTTCCTTTGTCAACCAGATCGTAGACGAGGACGTGGCCCCGGAAACCGTCGCCGCAGACCCGTTCGAGGCGCCAAGGCCACGCGCCCTGCCGACGGGACCGCAACTGTTTGAGCCAGAGCGCCGCAACTCCATGGGGATCGACCTGCGGCATCGTCCCAGCTTTGCCGAGATCGACACCGCGCGCACGGCTTACAGGACGCATCAATGGCAGGCCGCGCCCCGGCTCGCCGTCGACGCGCCCTCCGGCACCACACAGGAAATCGCGAATCCTGCGGACCTGTCTGACATCGTCGGTCAGGTCACTTGGGCCAGCCCGGACGCCGCCAAGGCCGCCGCAACCGCGGCGCGCACATGGGAGGCCGATCCGGCGGAGCGTGCGCGCATCCTGAACGCCGCCGCCGATCTGTATGAGGCCCACCGTGGTGAGATTTTCGCGATCCTGCACCGCGAGGCGGGCAAGTCGATGCTGGACGCGCTCGCGGAGCTGCGCGAGGCGGTGGACTTCCTGCGCTATTACGCCGCCCGCGGTCAGGATGGCCCAGACGCGCCGCGCGGCGTCTTTGCCTGCATCTCGCCCTGGAACTTTCCGCTGGCGATCTTCACCGGGCAGATTTCCGCCGCGCTGGCGGCCGGGAATGCCGTGCTGGCCAAACCGGCGGAACAGACGCCGCTGATCGCCGATTTCGCCGTGCGCCTTCTGCATGAGGCGGGCGTGCCGGAAACGGCCCTGCAACTGTTGCCGGGCGCGGGCAACGTGGGCGCCGCACTCACCTCCGCCCCCGAGGTGTCCGGAACGGCCTTTACCGGCGCGACGGAAACCGCGCAGATCATCCACCGCAGCATGGCCGGCAATCTGGAACCCGGCGCCCCGCTGATCGCAGAGACCGGCGGCCTGAACGCCATGATCGTCGACAGCACCGCCCTGCCGGAACAGGCAGTGCAAGCCATCGTCGAAAGCGCCTTTCAATCGGCCGGACAACGGTGTTCGGCGCTGCGTTGCCTTTACGTGCAGGAAGACGTGGCCGAAACCCTGCTGGATATGCTCAAGGGTGCGATGCAGTCGCTCGCCATCGGCGATCCATGGGACCCCGCCACCGATGTCGGCCCGGTGATCGATGTCGAGGCGCAGAACACCATCCTCGACCATATCGGAGAGGCCGCCCGCGAGGGCCGCGTGCTGCAACAGGTGCCGGTGCCCCAAACCGGAACCTTCGTGCCGCCAACCCTGATCCGCGTGAACGGCATCGCGGACATGACGCGCGAGATCTTCGGCCCCGTGCTGCATGTCGCCACCTTCAAGGCACGTCAGATCGACAAGGTGATCGACGCGATCAACGGCACCGGCTACGGGCTGACCTTCGGCCTGCAAACCCGCATCGACGAACGCGTGCAGCACATTACCGAACGCATCGAGGCGGGCAATATCTACGTCAACCGCAACCAGATCGGCGCGATTGTCGGCAGCCAGCCCTTTGGCGGCGAAGGCCTGTCCGGCACCGGGCCGAAGGCGGGCGGGCCTCTCTACGTTGACCGCTACCGCGCCCACCCGGCCCCCTCGGGCACCACGACTCTCGACAGCGCGGACAAGAAAGCCCCGGACCTTGCCAAGCGCATCGCGGAGGCCGCAAAGAAAGTGCCCGCGCCCAGCCGCGACGAACTGCCCGGCCCCACGGGTGAGGCGAACCTGCTCAACCAGCACGCCCGCCCGCCGCTGCTCTGCCTCGGACCGGGGGCCGACGCGGCCAAGGCGCAGGCCGAGGCGGTGCGCGCCCTGGGCGGCTGCGCGGCGCTTGCCGACGGCACTCCACCGGACGCGCTGTCCAGCACCGACGGTTTTTCCGGCGCCATCTGGTGGGGCGACGCCGACACGGGCCGGGCCTACCGTAAGGCGCTTGCCAATCGGCCCGGCGCGATCCTGTCGCTGATCACCGGCATGCCGGACCGCGGGCACACACGTGCCGAACGCCATGTCTGCGTCGACACCACGGCGGCGGGCGGCAACGCGGCGCTGCTGGCCGGACAAGAGGTGCAGGGCGGAGGGGCCTGACGGACACCGAAAGACAAGGGGCCTGGGCGCCGTGCGCCCGGCCCCGAGCCGGAGGACAAGAGGAGCGATGCCCCGAATTGGCGCCTTGCGCCTCTTAACCGGCAGATCTGTCCACGGAGCCGGTGTGACGTTTTCAACATGGCGCCACCCCAACGATCATGAGAGCCGGCGGAATACACTTATCTGGCCCAGCTTCGTGACCCGGCTCCACCGGGGCCAAGCGCCCCCAGCCTCGTCCGATAATGCAAATCTGCGGCAGATTTGAGCGTTCAGGCCCAGCGCTCCACAAGGCCGGCTTTGCTCGGTCCAATGGCTGAAAACACCACAACTCATTGACCTGTCGCGCCAAAAATCGCCACCATGCGCAGGTTCCCACGTCCCGTTCTCGCGAGGTGGCCCGGGCCGGGGCCTGCCTTCGTGCTTGACCTCTTGCGCATCGGCGCCAATGTCACATCCATGTTTCCGATCCGCGATCACAACCCCTCGGGGCGCACACCCTTCGTCACCTATGCGCTGATCGCCATCAACGTGCTGGTGTTCCTGTCGTCGTGGCAACTCGAGGGTTCTCCGCGCGCACTGATGAATTTCTACGCCGAGTATGCGTTGATTCCGCGCTTCCTGTCAGAGGGATACGGATTTTCCGGCTTGTTCACCTCCATGTTCCTGCACGGCGGCATCATGCATATCGCCGGGAACATGCTGTTTCTCTATATCTTCGGCGACAATCTCGAAGAGGAAATGGGGCACATCGGCTTTAGCCTGTTCTACGTCGTCGCGGGTCTGGGGGCGGGTTTGATCCACTGGCTCTCAGCACCGTTTTCGCTTGTGCCAACGGTCGGCGCATCGGGCGCGATCGCGGGAGTCATGGGGGGATACCTGCTGCTGTTTCCCAAGGCGCGGGTGGACATCCTGATCATCCTGATCGTCTTTTTCCGCGTAATCCCTGTCCCCGCATGGCTGATGCTGGCCTTGTGGTTCGGCATGCAACTCTTTGGCGGGTGGAACGCCCCTGCGGACGAGGGGGGTGTGGCCTATTGGGCCCATGTCGGCGGCTTTGTCGTGGGCCTGATCCTTGTCATCCCGCTGTGGCTGCGCCGGGGGGGGCCGCGCTTCTGGGACCGCACGCATGGTCATCCCCCGCACCCGGAGGCGGAGTATTCATTCGAACGCAGCCGCGTCCCGCGCACCCGCGCCCGCAAGAGCCATACACAGGTCCCCAGGATCCGGCGAAAATAGCAAGGCGCCGACAGGGCCAGCGGGCGCTGACCCTTCTACCAGACAGGCGGAGCGCATGACGCCACCCCTGCACCCGCACCAAACCCGGATGCATCACGCGGCGCACCGCACGAAACACCCACGCTCAGGGCATTTTTCAGGCACGGTCCCGCCAGCACCATTGTCACAGCGGCAAGCGGCGTTCAGGCGTCGCGCAGAAGCTTAGAGAAAGTGTTGAAGACCTCGCCGTTCGCGCAAAGCAGACTGCCGCTTTCCAACGGGTCCTGATCTTCCCGGACACCCTCGACCATCGCGCCGGCCTCCTTCGCGATAAGGGAACCCGCCGCCATGTCCCAGAGCTGCAACTCACGCTCCCAGTAGCCGTCAAAGCGCCCTGCCGCCACATAGGCAAGATCCAGCGACGCCGCCCCGAACCGCCGCACCCCGGCGCATTCCGGCATGACCCGCGCCAGATCCTTGATCGTGGCGGGTAGCGTGCGTTGCGCCGCAAAGGGAATCCCGGTGGCAAAGATGCATTCGATCATCTTGCGCCGGCCCGACACCCGCAAGCGTTTTGAGTCGTTCAACCACGCGCCTGCGCCGCGTTCGGAATAGAACATCTCGTCCTTGGCCGCGTCAAAGATCACACCGGACACGATCTGCCCCTTGTGTTCCAGCGCGATGGAGATCGCCCAGTGCGGCAAGCCGTGCAGGAAATTCGTCGTCCCGTCCAGCGGGTCCACGATCCAGCGGCGGGTGGGGTCTTCGCCGGGAACCTCTTCGCTTTCTTCGGCAAGCCAGCCATAGGTGGGCCGCGCGCCCATCAATTCTTCGCGCAGGATACGCTCGGCCTGCAAGTCCGCGCGCGAAACGAAATCCCCCGCCCCTTTCATCGAGACCTGAAGGTTCTCGACCTCGCGGAAATCCTTGACAAGCGCACGCCCCGCCTTGCGCGCCGCCTTCATCATGATGTTGAGATTGGCGCTGCCCTGCATGGCACGGTCCTTCCCCGAAAGGTCAAAAGAAATCAGGCCGCGCGTATACGCCGCCCGGTGCGGCTTGCCAAGAGGGGCAAGGCGCGGTGGCAGCACCTGCCTCGTTCCGCCGCGCCCTTGCGCGGGTTGGGACAGGCCCCGGCGAAATTCCAAGATCGCAGATTTTGGGTGCCAGTAGCAACCAGGGCGCACGGAATACGGGCGCCCACTCCATTGCCAGTGGGCGCTGCGACGCGGGCTCCGACCCTCCGCTTTCCACGGGGAACAGAGGCCTTTGCCGGTCTACCTGCGACCCGCCGCAAGCAAGACGCGGACATCTTCCGGCGACAGCGGAAACAACGGTTGGAACCCTTCGAAGGATTTGCGCCCGTCGACGGGCAGAAGAGTTAAAGATGACTCCAGCATGCATCGGGTTTATTGAATCAGGCGGTGGGATTGAAGGGCAAAGGTAGCAAAAATTGTCAATCCGGGCGCAAGGGCAGCAGAGTCGGTCCAAAACCGCCTATTTCACGGGCAAATTCTCAAACTCACCCGTCCTGGCCGCGCGACATCTCGCGACAGGTGCGGCTGCCTTGCACACGCGTGCCGTGGCCAGAGCGGCCATAGCAAGCAGTCCCTGCTCGTTCACGTGGTCCGGATGCGCAGCCCGCACCCGCGGTAAACACCCAATCCCGTTTCGCTCAGAAGCGCGACAGCGGGACGACTGTTGCATGCGCTGGCTGTGCCGCACCCGCCCGGTCCCGCGCCTTCGCAGAAACAGGCCGGTCGTCATCGCGACTGTGCCTGTTCTTGTGCCGGCTCGCCTGCAAACGAGCCTTCCGCCCCGTCGCTGGCGGAGTTCGATCCTTACCCGTGGGCGCACCGCACCTACAAAGGTCAAAGGGCGCGCACATCGACCGTCAGCCCGGCGCAGAACCGATGGATCCGGTCGCAGGCATCTTCAAGCTGCGCATCCGACGCCGCGTAGCTGACCCTGAAATGCGGGCTCAGCCCGAAGGCCGCGCCAAAGACCACCGCGACGCCCTCTTCCTCCAGCAGGGCGGTGCAGAAATCCTCATCCGTTTCGATCCGCTTGCCGCCCGCGGATGTCTTGCCCAGACAGCCCCCTACCGAGGGGTAGACGTAGAACGCGCCCTCGGGCACCGCGCAGGTCACGCCGGCGCAGTCGTTCAGCCGCGCCACCACCAGATCCCGGCGCCGCCGGAATGCCGCGCCCCGTTCCGCCAGAAAGCCCTGCGGCCCGTTCAGCGCCTCGACCGCCGCCCACTGGCTGATCGAACAGGGGTT
>CAZRZN010000022.1:0-31603 GCA_964604565.1 uncultured Rhodobacterales bacterium | reverse complement strand
GTCCGCCGTCACCAGCCAGGGGCCGGTGGGGCCGAAGGTGGGCGCCGACTTGCCCTTGACCCACTGGCCGCCGCGTTCGATCTGAAACGCCCGTTCGCTCACGTCGTTGATCACGCAATAGCCCGCCACATGTGACAGGGCCTCGTCCTCGGTGACGTAGGAGGCGGTCTTGCCGATCACCACGCCCAGTTCGACCTCCCAGTCGCCCTTTACGGAATTGCGCGGGATCACCACCGGATCGAACGGCCCGGACAGCGCCGATGTGGCCTTGGAGAACAGGATCGGTTCCTTGGGCGGCTCGGCGCCCGTCTCGGCGGCATGTTTGGCGTAGTTCAGTCCGATGCAATAGAAATTCGGCACCGAGGCCAGACAGGCGCCGATCCGGCCCGGCGCGTCCACCACCGGCAGGGTCGCCGGATCCAGCGCGCGCAGGGTCTCCAACGCTTCGAGCGACACCGTCGCACCGGCGAAATCGGTCACATGGGACGACAGATCCCGGACCTGGCCCTCGCTGTCCAGCATGCCGGGCTTTTCCTGTCCCGCCGGACCATAACGCAATAGTTTCATGACTGTCCCAATCCTTTTTTGTGGGTCTTGATTTGCAGGTTTCTCACTCGACCGCTGGCGCGGCGGGTGGCTCCTCCTTGGCCTGTTCGGCCTCGGACTCGAAAAAATCGGCGACGTTGATCATCAGGTGATCCAGATGCACCTGCACCTCCGCCGCCGCGCGATCCGCGTCGCGCGCCCGCAGCGCGTCGACGATCAGCGCGTGCTGGCGCAGGACCCGTTCGCGTGACCGCTTGCGGCTGGCCGACAGGTAACGGGCGCGCCAGAGCCGCGCAAGCAGCGCGAGATGCACATCCGCCAGCACGGGATTCCCCGCAGCCGCCGCGATGGCCCGGTGAAAGCCCATGTCGATCTCGAAGACATCCAGCATATCCCGTTGGTCGTATTCCTGCGACATGCGCTCTGCCAGCGCGGCGATGGCGTCGATCTCCGCGTCGGTCGCCCGCGCGCAGGCCAGCCGCGCGGACAGGACCTCCAGCGTGGACATCACCTCGATGTTCTGCGCCACCTCCTCGAAACTCGGGCGCGCCACCACGGGGGACCGCGCCGGTCGCAACTGCACCAGCCCCTCCTTGGCCAACATCCGAATCGCCTCGCGCAGCGGCGTCCGGCTGACGCCCAGCTCCGCCGCATGATCGCGTTCCTTGATCGCCGTGCCCGGCGGCAGGTCGCCCCGCAGGATATCCCTGCGCAACTGTGTCGCGATCTGCTCCGGCAATGTCTCGTCCGGCATTGCGCAACCGACCTCTCTGAATTCGCGGCATAATCCACGCCGCAAAGCGCGGCCCCTCATGAGCGAAATTTGGTATACCAAAAATCCTTGCCTGTCGACATGGCATTGGTTAGCGTGCATCTGCCGGATGGCAAACCATCCATGACCGGTGGGCCCGAGGCCCAACAAAACGGATCGGCGGCACAGGCCGCCACAGGGAGGAAATAATGAAAAAGCTTCTGACGACGGCCGCAGCCGTTGCCGTCGCCGCATCGGCGGTCTCCGCGCAGGAAGTCACCCTGCGCATGCAGACGCATTACGCGACCGAGCATCCCTCGGGCCAGCTTGCGGCGCAATTCATCGACGACGTGCAGACCATGTCCGGCGGCGAAATCGCCATCGAGATGTTCTACAGTTCCTCTGTTGTGGCCACGACGGAGACATGGGACGCCGCGATCAACGGCATCCTCGATTGCGACATGACCGGCGGCGCCTACCAGACCGGCAAGAACCCCGCGTTCCAGTTCGTGGGCGACATCATGGGCGGCTATGATACGCCCTGGCAGCAGATCTCCTGGCTGTATTACGGCGGTGGCTACGAAGCCGCGCAGGAGCTTTACAACGGTCAGGGCATGCAGCTGATCGGCTGGTGGCTCTATGGTCAGGAATCGCTGTCCTCGTCGACACCGCTGGCAGGCCCCGAGGATCTCGAGGGCTGGAAATTCCGCTCGCCCCCGGGACTGGAAACAGAGATCTTCGCGGAACTGGGCGCGACGCCGATCGTGATGGACTTCACCGAGATTTTCACCGCGCTTGAAACCGGCATCATCGACGGTGCCGACGCCTCGGGTCTCTACAACAACGTCGGTCTGGGCCTGTATGACATCGTCAAGCACGCGACCTATCCCGGCTTCCACTCGATGCCGTCGGACCACCTCGCCTGCAACAAGGACGTCTGGGACGGGCTGAGCGAACAGCACCGCCGGATCATCGACACGGCGATGCAGAAACTGACGCTGCACACCGCCCTGTCGAATGAAAAGAAGAACGCCGAAGCCGCCGCCATGCTGCGGGCCGAAGGCGTGACGCTCCACGACTGGTCGGAAGAGGACCGCGCGGATTTCCGCAAGGCCGCGCAGACCGCATGGGATGGCTGGGCCGCCAAGACGCCCGAAGCGGCCGCACTGGTCGCAAGCCACCGCGAATACCTTGGCGCGCTCGGCCTGATCGCAGAGTGATCGCCCCGGCATTCGCCACGTGACAACGCGGCGAGCCTTTTCCAAGGCTCGCCGTTTTTGCACCGAACCTTTTCGCTTTCGCCGTCCTTTGCACCTGTCATGCGCTTACGGGGTCACCCGCTGCCGCAGGTGACAAATGTGAACCGGCGACCGCGAACCACCCTTTCGTGAGCAGCAGGGAGACCGCGCATGGAACAGGACAGCGTCTGGCTGGGATCGCTTCGGCAACCCGTCAAAATGGGAATGATCGGCTGTGCCGGCGTGACCTTCGCGCTTTTCGCCTTTCTCGTCGTGAACCAGTTCATCTCCGACACCGCCCTCGGCATGCATGAGATCATCCGCCCGCAGGGCAAGCCGCTGGCCATGCTCATGCTGGTCAGTCTCGCGCTGTCGCTGCTCCTCGCCGGGATCTTTCTCAGCGACACGCAGGGCGCGATCGAGGGCGACCGCAGCGGCCCTTTCGACATCCTGTCGATCATCTGCGCGCGCATCGCCATGATGGGCGTCGCCTTCATCGTGATCGTGATGTTCTACGAGGTGGTGTCGCGCTATGTTTTCACCCAACCGACGATGTGGGCCAACGAACTGTCGCTCTGGATCGCCAGTTTCGTCTTTCTGCTGGCCGGCCTCTACGCCATGCAGCAGCGCAGCCACATCCGCATCTACGTGATCTACGACATGATGCCCCGCTGGATGCAGCGGCTGTCTGACTGCATCTCCGTCTTCCTGATCTGGCTCTTCACCTTTTCGCTGGTCTGGGGCGGCTTCAACGACGCATGGGTGCGGATGCTGCGGATGGAAACCTTCGGCACCGCCTGGGATCCGCCGCTGCCCGGCACCGTCAAACCCGCCATCCTCATCATCATTGTCCTCGTCGCCATTCAGGCCCTGTCGAACCTGATCGCCGACTGGAACAAGGTTCCTGAACATCGCTCTCCGGCGGACGAAATCGACGAGACCGAGATCGAGAACATCCGCCGCACCCTGGAGGAAAAGAAATAATGGTCGATATCGGCACACTCTCCCTCATCCTGCTGCTGGCGATGTTCGCATTGCTGGCCATCGGGATGCCGCTGGGCTTTGCCTCGGCCTTTCTTGCGGTGGTCACGCTGGTTCTGAAATTCGACGTGGATCTGCTCTTCCGCGACTTCGGGCGCGGGCCGCTGTCGGTCCTCGGGCAGGCCGTCTACCGACAGATGACCAACTACGTGCTGATATCGGTCCCGTTATTCATATTCATGGCGGCGCTGCTGGAACGCTCCGGCATCGCGCGCGACATGTATTCCTCGCTGAATGTCTGGCTCAGCCGCGTGCGCGGCGGCATCGCCATCGTCACGTCGATCATGGCCGTCATCATGGCCGCGATGTCGGGCATCATCGGCGGCGAAGTGGTGCTGCTGGGCCTGATCGCGCTGCCGCAGATGCTGCGGCTGGGCTACAACCAGAACCTCGCCATCGGCACGATCTGCGCTTCGGGCAGTCTGGGCACCATGATCCCGCCCTCGATCGTGCTGATCTTCTACGGGCTGGTGACCGAAACCTCGATCAAGGCGCTGTTCACCGCCTCCTTCCTGCCCGGCTTCATGCTGGCGTCCTTCTTCATCGTCTACATCATCATCCGCACGCAGCTCGATCCCGCGCAGGCGCCGCTGCCGCCGGATGATCCGGACGCGCCCAAAGGCTCCGAAAAGGGGCTGATGTTCCTCGGGTTCCTCGCGCGCTTCGGCATGTGGATCACCGGCGTGCTGCTGGTCCGCGCGCTGTTCTTCACGGTGCTGGGTCAGAACAACGTGACAGAGGGGGTCGATCCGATCTTCCTCGGCATGGTCGCGGACATTCCCTGGCTTGTCGGTGCCTTCGTCCTCTTCGGTGTGATCGTCTTCTTCATCGTCGGACGCGAGCGGACGGCGCAGGGCTGGGAGATGGGCAAGGGCCTGATCGCGCCCGTCGTCGTCATCGGCGTGGTCCTCGGTTCCATCTACGGCGGCATCACCGGCATCACGGAGGCCGCCGGGATGGGCGCCATGGCGGTCTTCGTCATCGGCATGATCCGCCGCGAGATGACATGGGACATTGTCTGGGACAGCCTGCTGCGCACGCTGAAATCCACCGGCACGATCATCTGGGTGACCATCGGCGCCGCCGCACTGGCCGCCGCCTACACCCTGTCGGGCGGGCCGACCTATGTGGCCAACATGATCGTGGGCGCGGACATGCCGACGATGGGCGTGATTCTGATCATGATGCTGATCTTCCTGATCATGGGGATGTTCATGGACTGGGTCGGCATCGTGCTGCTGATCATGCCGGTCTTCCTGCCCATCGTGGTCCGGCTGCCGGCCGAGGAAATCGGCTGGTTCGCGCAGATCGACCCGCGCTACATCCCGATCTGGTTCGGCGTGGTCTTCTGCATGAACATGCAGGTGAGCTTTCTGTCGCCGCCCTTCGGGCCTGCCGCCTTCTACCTCAAATCGGTGGCACCGGCGCATATCTCACTGACGGACATCTTCCGCGGCTTCCTGCCCTTCATCGCCCTTCAGCTCATGGCCCTGGCGGTGCTGCTGGCATGGCCGCCGATCATCACGATCTTCCTCTAGATCCCTGACCGGACCGGCGCCCCCCTGCGCCGGTCCGGCCCTTCCCGTCGTTCGGGGGACCGGGCGTCACGACAGCCCCTGCGCAGACAGCGTCCCGACCCAGACGAATCGCGCCCCGCAGCATCACCTGCCCGGCGAACCGACCCCGCACCACCTGTTCCGGGCCTGCCCCCGGACCTCCCCGCAAAGGCTCATGTCATGCCCCTCATGCTCACTCCGGACCAGATCACGCAATTCGACACCCAAGGCTATCTCGTGGTCGAGGATCTGCTGGACCGCGCCACGCTCGACGCCGTCAAATCCGAATATGCCGCCCTGCTCGACGATCTTTATGCCGGCTGGCAGGCACAGGGCCGCGTCCCCGCCGCGCCGGGCGCGGATTTCTGGCAAAAGCTGCTGACCTCCTACAAGGCCGGATGCGACTGGTTTCAGCCGATGGACATTTCCCTGCCCGGCGAAGGCATCACCGCCGACACGCCCTTCCACTTCGGTCCCGCCGTGTTCGACATGCTCACCCATCCCCGCCTGCTCGACATGGTCGAGGATCTGATCGGCCCGGAACTGACCTCCAACCCCATTCAGCATGTCCGCCTGAAACCCCCGGCGACCGACCTGCACGACGATGAGGCGCGCGCCCATATCGCCGCCACCGACTGGCATCAGGACCGCGCCGTCGCGCATGAGACCGGCGATGCCACGCGCATGGTCACCGTCTGGCTGGCGATCTCCGACGCCACGCTGGAAAACGGCTGCCTTCAGGTGGTGCCCGGCAAGCCGCAGATGTATCCGCATTGCCCGCAGCGCCAGACCGCCATCGCGCCCGGCTACCTTGATGAGGACAAGGCCACCCCCCTGCCGGTCAGGGCCGGGGGCGCGGTTCTGTTCCATCCGCTGACACCGCATGCCTCGCTTGCCAACCGCTCCGACGCCTTCCGGTGGAGCTTTGACATCCGCTTCAACGTCACGGGCCAGCCCACCGGACGCGACCATTTCCCCGCCTTCGTCGCCCGCTCCCGCGCGGCGCCGGACAGCGAATTGCACGACTGGCGGGCGTGGCAGGCGATGTGGCAGGACGCCCGCGCCCGCCTTTCGGGCCAACCGAACATCCCCATTCACCGCTGGCAGGCGGACAGCCCGGTCTGCGCGTGACATGCGCATGCTCTGTGCATAGGTTGTGCATGAATTCTGCGTCCTGAAAACATGCGAAATTTCACCGATCCAACTGCCCCGGCATCTTCCGGCCCCCGGCATCCCGGGGGCGCCGCGCAAGCCGCGACGCGCGAAATGCCCCAAACACCATGAGGACCCCATGACCACTGTCCGACTGTCCGATGCCGATAATGTCGTCACCGCCGTCACCCCGCTCGAAATCGGGCAGGAGGGCGCGATTCAGCTTATTCCCCGGGGCCACAAGCTCGCCGCGGAGGCGATCCCGAAGGACGCGCCGGTGATCAAATATGCACAGGTCATCGGCTACGCCGCCGAGGACATCCCCGCCGGAAGCCATGTGCACACCCACAATCTCGACTTCCGCAACGTCGATACGGAATATGAATACGGCACCAACCTGCGCCCGGTGACACCGGCGGAAAAGATCGACACCTTCATGGGATACCGCCGCGCCTCGGGCCGCGTCGGCACGCGCAACTATATTGCCGTCCTGACCTCGGTGAACTGTTCGGCCACCGCCGCGCGCATGATCGCCAACCACTTCACCCCTGAAAAGCTTGCAGATTTTCCCAATGTCGACGGGGTCGTGGCCTTTGTCCACGGCACCGGATGCGGCATGGCCGGTCAGGGGTCGGAGGGGTTCGAGGCGCTCCAGCGGGTGATGTGGGGCTATGCCCGCAACCCCAATGTGGGCGCGGTCCTCATGGCCGGGCTGGGCTGTGAGATGAACCAGATCGACTGGCTGATCGAGGCATATGGCCTGACTCCCGGCCCGCTCTTCCAGAACATGAACATTCAGGACGTGGGCGGCCTGCGCAAGTGCATCGACCTCGGCATCCGCAAGGTCGAGGAGATGCTGCCCCTCGTGAACGCGGCAGAGCGCGAGCCTTGCCCCGCCTCCGAACTGATGGTCGCGCTGCAATGCGGCGGGTCGGACGCATGGTCCGGCATCACCGCCAACCCGGCCGTCGGACATGCCTGCGACCTGCTGGTGGCACAGGGCGGCACCGGCGTGCTGGCCGAAACGCCGGAGATCTACGGCGCCGAACATCTGCTGACCGCCCGCGCCGCCAGCCGCGAGGTCGGCGAGAAGCTGGTGGGCATGATCCGCTGGTGGGAGGATTACACCGCCCGCAACAAGGGTTCGATGGACAACAACCCCTCTCCCGGCAACAAGAAAGGCGGCTTGACCACCATCCTCGAAAAATCTCTCGGGGCCGCTGCCAAGGGCGGAACATCGCCCCTGACCGGCGTTTACAAATACGCCGAACCGGTGACCGCAAAGGGCTTCACCTTCATGGACAGCCCGGGCTACGACCCCGCCTCCGTCACCGGTCAGATCGCCAGCGGCTGCAACCTCGTGTGCTTTACAACAGGGCGCGGTTCGGCCTTCGGGGCGAAACCCTCACCCTCGATGAAGGTTGCGACCAACACGGAGATGTATCGCCGCATGACGGACGACATGGACATCAACGCGGGCACCATCCTCAGCGAGGGCAAATCGGTCGAGGATCTGGGCCGCGAGATCTATGATATGTGGCTGCGCATGGCCTCCGGCGAACAGACCAAGTCGGAGTTGCAGGGCCTTGGCGATTATGAATTCGTCCCCTGGCAGATCGGCGCCGTGATGTGATGCGGCGCGCGGCATGGACCCTTCGACAGCTTGCGGTTCCGCTGATCCGCAGCGGCAGACCATTGCCGCGCAGAAAGACCGTCGGTCATTGCCAGCTCGGTGAGTGGCCGATGCGCGCTTGCCAAGGGCCCCTCACGCGTTTTGAAAAAGGTTTTCAAAACGGATTCAACCAGCCATGCAACCGCCGTCACGCAAGAAAAGTGATGCTGTCGCTGCCTGTGGCGAAAACCGTTTATGATGACTTTTTGCCGCCTTTTGAAAACCTTTTTCAAAAGGGGATGCCGCGCGTCCGAACGGCGACAGCCGGCGCGCCCCGCCCGACCCTGATGCCCGTCCCCGGTCCGCCAGACCGCGGGCACCTGCAACTCAGCGCTTTGCCACCCTTCAGCATCGCGTCCAAGACGCATAGCCGGTCCGGGACGGACAGGAACCGCCGCATCCACCATCATATGCCACCTCGTCGCGGCACGCCGCGACGCATGGAAACGTCAAAGGAGTATTGACATGAGACTGCAAGGAAAACGTGCCTTCATCACCGCTGCCGGTCAGGGCATCGGCCGCGCCATCGCCGAAGCCTACGCCCGCGAGGGCGCCGAGATCACCGCCACCGATCTCAAACCCGATCTGATGGAGGGACTGAGCGGGACGACTTTCGCGCTCGACGTGACAGACAAGGCGGCCCTGACGCAGGCCATAGAGACAGCCGCACCGGACATTCTCGTCAACTGCGCTGGCTTCGTTCACGCGGGCCCCCTGCTTGACGCCACCGACGAAGAATTCGACTTTGCCATGAACCTGAATCTCAAGTCGCAGTTTCACGCGATGCAGGCCGTGCTGCCGGGCATGATCTCCCGTGGCGGCGGGGCGATCATCAACATCGCCTCGGTGGCCAGCAGCATCGTCGCCGCGCCCAACCGCTGCGTCTATGCCACGTCCAAGGCCGCCGTGATCGGCCTCACGAAATCCGTGGCTCTGGACTATGTGACCAAGGGGGTGCGCGTGAACTGCATCTGCCCCGGCACCGTGGACAGCCCGTCTCTGCACGACCGCCTGCGCGCCATGGGTGATTACGAAGAGGCGCGCCGCGCCTTCGAGGCCAGACAACCCATGGGACGCATCGGCACAGCCGAGGAAATCGCCCTGCTGGCCATCTATCTCGGCTCGGACGAGAGCGCCTTTACCACAGGACATGCCCATGTCATCGACGGCGGGTGGTCCCTCGGCTGAAGTCAGCCATTTTCAGAGTTGACGGGCACATGCCGCAGGTTTCGGGCGGTGCGGATGCAACCAGATCAGGCCGCGCCGGCACTGCCGGATCAGTGCCGGCGCGGCGCGACGCCCCGGCGGTGTCCAACGCGCCCCGCCAGCCATCCGTTCGGTCGCCGACCGCCGCCCTGCGAACCACACGTCGGCGGCTCGGCCTCCCCCCTGAACGGGCCGTGCGGACCGGCGACTGGCAGAGATCGTCGTCCGGGTGGCCGCACTCCTGATACGACACGCCAGACGGCAGGCAAATCCCGCACGGGCCGGAAGAACCAACCGGGACAATCCCGAATGCCCTGACAAACAGCTTTGCACCCGATCAACGACGCCCGGTCAAAGACGGTTCGCAGGGCCGACAAGACCCAAGGAAGATCCATGGCACAGGCCCTACCCCGCGAAGATCGCACCGCTGCCGGCGTCCTGCTCATGGCCCTGGCGGTGATCGGCTTCACCTGTATCGACAGCTCGGCGAAATGGCTGATCCTTGCGGGTCTGCCCGCGCTTCAGGTGGTGTTTGCCCGCTACGCCGGGCATTTTCTTTTCGCGGTGGCGCTTTACGGGATACGCGATCCCAGCACCTTTCGGTCCCACGCGCCCTTCCGGCAATTCATGCGTTCGCTGTTCCTGCTGGCCAGCACGGTGTTCAACTTCTCCGCCCTGCAGTTCCTGCCGATCACCGTGACGACCACGATCATGTTCGCCGGTCCGATCGTCGTCACGCTGCTCGCCATCCCGATCCTTGGCGAAACCGTCGGCCTGCGCCGGATCCTTGCCGTCTGCACCGGGTTCTTCGGTGTTCTTGTCGTGATGCAGCCCTGGGGCGCCGAGTTTCAGCCTGCGATGTTCCTGAGCCTCGGGGCGCTCACCTGTGCCGCCCTCTATTTCCTGATGACCCGTCTGCTGGCCGGGGTGGAGGCCAACGCCACCCAGCAACTCTGGTCCTCCGGCATCGCCGCGATCACGCTGTTGCCTTTTGTCGTTCAGGGATGGATCTGGCCGCAGGGTTCCGACTGGATCGCCTTTGTGCTGATCGGGGCCTTCGGCGCGGGCGGCCATATCGCCACCACCACGGCGCACCGCTGGGCGGATGCATCGATCCTGGCGCCCGTGGTTTACATCCAGATCTTTCTCGCCGCCTTCGCCGGCTGGCTGCTCTTTGACACGCTGCCAACCATCTGGACCCTTGCAGGCGGGCTGATCATCATCGCCTCCGGCCTCTACATCTGGCAGCGGGAGCGCGGATTGCGCAAGGCGGTCGCCCCGCCAGACTGATGCGGCAATTCCAGCCTCGTGCGGCCCAGCCAACCCTGCGGGGCGCCGCATCAGGAAGGGACAACGCCCTCCCGTTTCACAGCTTCGCGAAAAGACCCGAGCTTGCGGCAGACCCCGCGGCCGTGGCCGCGCGGGCGCATACCCGTCAGCCGCGCCCGATGTAGGGCATCGCCGTCGCCATCACCGTCATGAACTGCACATTCGCCGCCAGCGGCAAGGAGGCCATATGCACCACCGATGAAGCGACATGCGCCACATCCATCACCGGTTCCACCGCAATGGACCCATCCGCCTGCGGCACGCCCCGGGTCATTTTCTCCGCCATGTCGGTCAGCGCATTGCCGATGTCGATCTGTCCGCAGGCGATGTCATAGGGCCGCCCATCGAGCGAGATCGACCGGGTCAGCCCGGTAATCGCATGTTTCGAGGACGTATAGGGGGCCGAGCCCCAGCGCGGCACATAGGACGAAACGGATCCATTGTTGATGATCCGCCCGCCCTGCGGCGTCTGCGCCCGCATCCGGGCAAAGGCGGCCCTGGCGCAAATGAAGGATCCCGTCACGTTGATGTCGATGCAGCGGCGCCAGTCCTCGACGGACACTTCGTCGATCGTGGCCCCCATCACCGACACACCCGCATTGTTGAACAGACAATCGATCCGCCCCCAGGCCGACAGCGCCTTGTCAAAGGCCGCGTCCACCTGTGCCTCGTCCACCACGTCGCAGGGCAAGACGAGCGCACCCTCATGCGCCTCGGCAATTTCCTCCAGCCTCGACGCCGTCCGCCCGACCAGTCCCACACGCCAGCCCGCCGACAGGAACGCCTCCGCGCAGCTCTTGCCGATCCCGCCTCCGGCTCCGGTGATGATGATGCTCTGCGCCATGTCCTGTCCTTCCGTGAAAACCGCCCGCTCTTCTTCGGGCCTCAAATATCCTGGGGGTGAGGCCGCAGGCCGAGGGGGCAAAGCCCCCATCCCCGCGCAGCATCGTCCGCCCGTCAGTGATTGTCGCGCGGCAGATCTCGGCGGATCTTCTGATAGGCCGTGGCCAGTTCCAGACAACCGCCCTCGCCCAGTTGCCCGACATGCGTCCGGTAGATCTCCTCCCAGGGCGTCTGGTGGATGATCTCCGGCGCCTCCCAGGCCTCGATCCTCGCGGCCCACTCGGCCTCAGGCACCAGCGCATCCATGCGCGAGGTGTTGAGATCCAGCCGCACACGATCCCCGGTCTGAAGATAGGCCAGCCCACCGCCCACCACCGACTCCGGCGAGGCATTCAGGATCGACGGACTTTCCGAAGTGCCCGACTGACGCCCGTCGCCCACCGTCGGCAGATGGCTGACACCGGCCTTGATCAGCGCGTCCGGGGGCTGCATGTTCACCACCTCGGCCGACCCGGGATAGCCCACGCAGCCCACGTTGCGGATGAACAGCACGGTGCGTTCGTCGATCTCCAGCGAGGCATCGTTGATCCGGTCGTGGTAATCCTCCGGCCCCTCGAAGACGACGGCGCGCGCCTCGAAAATCCCCTCGTTTCCCGGCTCCAGAAGAAACCGCTGGCGGAACTCGTCGGATATCACACTGGTCTTCATCAGCGCGCTGTCGAACAGATTGCCGGAAAGCACCTTGAACCCGGCATGTTCGCGCAGCGGATTGTCGTAGGGGCGGATCACCTCGTGATCGACGCTCTGCACACCGGCAAGGTTCACCGCCATCGTGTTGCCCGTCGCGGTCATGGCGTCCTTGTGCAGGCGGCCCGCGCTCATCAACTCGCCCATTACCGCGGGCACCCCGCCGGCGCGGAAAAAGCTTTCGCCCAGATATTCGCCCGCCGGCTGCATGTTGACCAGCAGCGGCGCGTCGAAGCCCACGGTCTCCCAATCCTTGACGTTCAGCTCGACCCCGATGTGACGCGCCACGGCCTGCAAATGCGGCGGCGCGTTGGTCGATCCACCGATGGCCGTGTTGACCACGATGGCGTTCTCGAACGCTTCGCGCGTGAGAATGTCGGATGGTTTCAGATCGTCCAGCACCATCTGCACGATGCGCTTGCCGGTATCGAAGGCCATCCCCATCCGTTCCCGAAAAGGAGCCGGGATCGCGCTGTTGCCGGTCAGGCTCATGCCCAACGCCTCCGCCATGGCATTCATCGTGCTGGCGGTGCCCATCGTGTTGCAATGCCCCAGCGATGGGGCAGAGGAACAGACCCGGGACATGAACTCCTCGTAGTCGATCTTGCCTTCGGCCAGCAGACGTCGGCTCTGCCAGACGATGGTGCCGGATCCGGCCCGTTTGCCCTGCCACCAGCCATCCAGCATCGGCCCGCCGTTCAACGCGATGGCCGGCAAATCGACGGTCGCGGCCCCCATCAGCATCGCGGGCGTGGTCTTGTCGCAGCCCGTGGTCAGCACAACGCCGTCGATCGGATAGCCGTGAAGCACTTCGACGAGGCTGAGATAGGTCAGGTTGCGATCCAGCGCCGCGGTCGGCCGCTTGCCGGTCTCCTGGATCGGATGGACCGGAAATTCCATTGGCACGCCACCCGCCTCGCGGATGCCCGCCTTGATGCGGTCCATCAGAAAGACGTGGATCTTGTTGCAGGGCGCGATGTCGCTGCCGGTATTCGCGATCCCGATGATCGGCCGCTCCCCCTGCAATTCCTCGCGCGTGAACGTGCTGTTCTGGTAGCGTTCGACATAGAGCGCGGTCATGCCCGGGTTGTTCGGGTTGTCGAACCACTCTTGAGAGCGGAAACGCTTGTTGGCGCGAGTATCGGACATGGCCTGCCTCCCTATGGCTGAGCCGCCGATTCTGGCGGCCCGAATGTCTTGTGCGAGCATTTCAATTTGGTATACCAAATGCAAGTCGCCTCGCGAAGGGCGACATGCAGAAGGCGCGCAACGCCCCGCCCGGAGAGGAGGACGCATGACCCCATACAACGCCGCCAGAACTGCGGCGCAGTTCCTGCTGGCACTGTCACTGTCGGCAACGGCCGCCATGGCTGAACCCCGCATCGACATTGCCGCCGTCGACTCCTGCGTGGCCACGGCGACAGACCTGGGCACATCGCCCAACGGATGCGTCGATCAGGCCCATGCCCCCTGCCTGCGAATCCCCGCCGAAACACCTGCCGTGGCGACCCTGTGCTTTGAAGAGACCCGCGCCGAATGGTCCGAAGCCATCTCCGCGCGCATGAGCGACCTCAGCGACCGGGCCCCGGAACGCATCAGCGCCTTGGCCGGGATCGAGGTCAAATACGATCTCCTGACGGCGCTGGTGCAATGCGATCGCATGGAAGAGCTTGGCCGCCTGCGCGACATCGCCTCCGGGGATATCCTGCTCCAAAAGACACGATGCACCGCCACCGCCTCCGGACTGGCCTATGTCCGCCTGCTCTGGCGCCTTCCCGATCCCGATACCGACCCAACCAGCCCCTAGGAGATGAGTCCATGATCGAAGAACCGCCAAGGCTGACCCTCATCAAGGGGGCACCGCGCCCGACAGCAGAGCAGATCGCCGCCTTTCAGGGCGTGGAAACCGCGTTTCTCTGCGACGCCATGAACGGCATGGGGGCCATGCATACGGCAATTGGCCCGCTTGGCTTCGGCCGCGATCTGGCTTGTGCCGTCGCAGGCCCGGCGCTGGTGGCGGACAGCGGCCCGGGCGATCTGATCGCCACTCTGGCGGCAGTTGTCAGGCTGACACCGGGCGATGTGGTGGTCCATGTCGCGCATGGGCATCAGACCTGCGCCACCATCGGCGACCAGTTGAGCGGCATGCTCAAGAACGCTGGCGCCGCCGGCTTTGTCACAGACGGCCCCATGCGTGACTACGAAGGGATTGTGGCGGTTGGCCTGCCCTCCTGGTGCAGCGGGCTGAATCCGAACTCGCCACATGCCACCGGCCCGGGAACCCTGGGCGGCAGCGCTGTGGTCGGTGGCTGCCATGTATCCACCGGGGACATGATCGTTGCCGATCGAAACGGCGTCGTCGTCATCCCCTTTGCACAAATCGATCAGGTCATCTCAAGGATTGCGGAGGTGGCACGCCTCGAGAAAGAACTGGAGGCAAGGGTCAAGGACGGTTTCTGCGCGCCGCTGGATCTCGAAGCGATGTTGGCAGAGGGCAGCGCCATAGAGGTTGAATAGAAGGGGGCTTTGCCCCCGCCCGCGCATTCTGCGCGGTCTCCCCCAGAGTATTTCGAGAGAGAAGAAACCGGGGCGACGGCCGTTTCTTCTCTCTCAAAAATACTCGAAAAAACCCGACCGACCCCCCTCAGACGTCTCAGGTCAGGCGAAGGCGCTCTTTGCGCCGCCACTTTCCTGCGTCTTGAAAATCGAGCTGATATCGGGCGCCGGAGGCAGGGGCAATCGCACGGGCACTTGCTCCAGCCGAGGTTCCAGACAGGGCTGGCCGGTAATCATCCGGTCTTGCAGGTCCTCCCAAAAGGCCCGCTGGCCCAAGGCGTGGATATAGCTGGAGGCGCCAAGTAGGGGCCAGGCATCGGCGGCGGCGCATTCGTAGAACAGGATCTGCCGCGCACGATCCGAGACATTCGGCGCGGAGCCGTGCAGGATTCGCACGTGATGCACGGTCATGTCTCCGGCCCGGCCAGTCAGGGTGATCGCCTTGTCCTTTTCGAACTGCCTGTCGGCGGGATCGATTGCGCCGCAAAATACGCCGCCGGACTTGTGGCTGAGTACCGGCCCCCTGTGCGACCCGGGGATCACCATGAGCGGGCCGTTGTCCTCGGTCACATCCTCCAGCATCAGACCGAAGGCCAGCAGCGAATCGTTTGTCGCTGGGTAAAAAGCCCAGTCCTGATGCCATTCGACCGCCGCGCCGCCGCCCGGAGCCTTTGCGTTCAGCTTTGACGTGTTCAGCACCGTATCGGGCCCAAGCAGATCCGTCAGGACGTCGGTGACGGCCGAATCTTTCAATATCCGGTCATAAACCGGATGCTGTTTGTGCGGGAGTTTGATCCTTGTCAGGCGCGGCGTATCGGGTCCGTGACCACGATCCAGATCGTAGATCTCGTTGTTTTCGCTGACCGTGCGCGAGGCCTCGATCAGCCCCGCGGTGACGGATTGCAGTTCCTCCAGTTCGTCAGGCGTCACCACCTGTTCCACCTTGAGATACCCGTTGTCGGCGTAAAATCTTTTCTGTTCCGGGGTCAGCATGTCAGTCGCGCCCCTTTTTCGCTTCTTCCTCGAGGTCCAGCCCGTTCATGCGGGCGATGTGGTCGGCCATCATCGGCACGTAGTCCTCGGCGAAGCCCTGCGCCTCGGCCTGCGCGAAATATTGCCGCGTGGCGGAGGCGATCAGGGACAGCGCCCCTGCCTCGGCCGCCATGGCGTTGGCATAGCGGACATCCTTGGACGCATTGGCGATGGTGAATTTATGCGCGTCGCGGTCACGGTCGACCGCGTAGGACATGAAGGTGTCGAAGAATCCGTTGCCAAGGCGGCTGGATCCGATGACCCGCTGGATCGTGACGGGCGGGATGCCCACCTTGGCGCCAAGTGCGGTTACCTCCGCATAAAGCGCGCCGTAGCTCATGGCGATGGTGTTCATGATCAGCTTCATCTTGTGGCCCGCGCCGACCGGTCCCACGTAGTTGATATTGCCTGCCCAGCACTCGAGAACCGGCTTGATCCGCTCAAAGACCGCCGGATCGGCGCCCACCATCGCATCCAGGGTCCCCGCCTCGGCCTCTTTCGGTGTGCGGCCCAGCGGGGCATCCACGACATGCCCGCCCTTTTCGGCCAGTTCGGCCGCCAGTGCCAGCGTGACATTGGGGTCCGATGTCGAGCATTCCACGACCACAAGCCCCTCTCGCGCACCGGCCAGGATACCGTCCGGCCCGCGAAAGACGCTTTCCACCTGCGGCGCGTTCGACAGGCAGATATGGATGATGTCACAGGCCTCGGCCAGCGCGCGCGGGCTGTCGAGTTCCACAGCGCCACGCGATACGAGATCCTCGACCGGCGCACGGTTGCGGTTGCCTTTCACCATCATCGGATGCCCGGCCTCCAGCATGTTCTTTGCCATGCCGTGGCCCATGAGGCCTACCCCGATAAATCCGATTTTTGCCTTGTCGGTCATGCACATCCCTCCCCGTGCGTGTTGCGGGACGGTGGGCGGGGCGATGCGCCCCGCGGGGCGCGAGCGCCGTCCGACCGTCACCGGATCCGGCCCGGCGGGCGTTGACATTCCCGCCCCGGCTCGGTTCACTGGAAATGGTATACCAAATGAGCCGGCATGCAAGCAGGCAGCCACTGGAGAGGTTCCATGACATCACGTCTGACGGATTCGCGGGTCACCGCCCGATGCTGACTTTCGCGCTGGCGGTCTTTTTCCTGATCATCACGCCCGGTCCCGGTGTTCTCTCCACTGCCGGGCTGGGCGCGGCCTACGGGTTTCGGCCCGGCCTTGCCTATGTTGTAGGTCTTTTCATCGGCACCAACCTCGTGGCGCTTGCCGTCATCTCCGGGGTCGCCGCCGTTGTGCTGTCGGTTCCGGTTGTCCGGACCGTGCTCATGGCGGCCTCCATCGCCTATCTGATCTATCTGGCCGCGCGCATCGCCTTTGCCGGCAGCCGCATCGCCTTCATCGAGGCCAAGGCACCGCCTGCGGTCCTGTCAGGCATCCTGCTTCAGGCGATCAACCCCAAGGCCTATGCCGTCAACACGACACTTTTCGCCGGTTTCCCCTTTGCCCCGGACAACCTGTGGTTCGAGACGTCGGCCAAGCTGATCATCGCCAATGCCATCTGGATACCCATCCACCTCGGCTGGCTCTGGGCCGGGGCCAGTCTGCACCGGCTCAACCTGTCCGAGACCGCTCAACGCCGGATCAATTTCGGCATGGCCGCCTCCATGCTGGCGGTCGTCGCCCTTGCCCTTTTCTCCGCAGGAGGTTCAACGAATGGCCAATGACACCCGTCACGCGACAGCCCTTGCCGCCCTGCAAGACCTGCTGGGCGACCGGTTGACCACCAGCGCCGCCGATCGCACGCTGCACGGACAGAACGAGACCTATTTTCCCAATACGCCGCCCGATGCCGTGGCCTATCCGCAAAGCACCGAAGAGGTCTCCGGCATCCTGAAAATCTGCCACGCAGAGGGCTGCCCGGTAACCGCCTATGGCGCGGCCTCCTCGCTGGAGGGACAGCATCTTGCCCTGCATGGCGGCATAAGCCTCGACATGTCCCGCATGAACCGTGTTCTCGACCTGCAACCAGAGGATCTCACCTGCGTCGTGCAGCCCGGCATCACCCGCAAGGCCCTGAACGAGGATCTGCGCGCGACAGGTCTGTTCTTTCCGGTGGATCCCGGCGCGGATGCCTCCATCGGGGGGATGGCAGCGACCCGGGCCTCTGGCACCACGGCCGTGCGGTATGGCACGATCCGGGAAAACATCCTCGCACTCGAGGCCGTCATGGCCGATGGCACGGTGATCCGCACCGGCAAACGCGCGCGCAAATCCTCGACCGGCTATGACCTGACGCATCTCATGATCGGCTCCGAAGGCACGCTGGGTATTCTGACGGAACTCACCCTGCGCCTGCATGGGCAGCCGGAAACCGTGACCGCCGCCACCTGCCGGTTTTCTTCCGTGCAGGAGGCCGTGGACTGCGTCATTCTCACCATCCAGTCGGGCATCCCGATGGCACGGATCGAACTCCTGGATCACATGATGGTGCGGGGCTTCAACCTCCATGCAAATGCCGGCCTGCCGGAAGAGCCGCATCTGTTCCTCGAATTCCACGGGGCGCCTGCGGCCGTGGCCGAACAGATGGCCAGCTTCGAGGAGATCGCCGCCGACTGCGGTGCGCGCGGCTGGCGGACCGCCACCACAACGGAAGACCGCAATGCCCTTTGGGCCATGCGCCACAACGCGCATTATGCCTCTGCCGCTCTGGGGGCGGGCAAGCACATCTGGCCCACGGATGTCTGCGTGCCGATCTCGCATCTGGCGGAGGCCATCGCGCAGGCGCAGGCGGACGCGCAACGCCTTGGCCTGACCACCACCATCGTCGGCCATGTCGGCGACGGCAACTTTCACGCGGGCCTCTCGGTCGACCCGAACGACCCGCAGGAAATGGCGCGCGCCCATGAATTCACCCATGCGCTCGGCGATACGGCGCTGCGGCTGGGCGGCACCGTGTCCGGCGAACATGGCATCGGCATCGGCAAACAGGACTTCATGGCGACCGAACATGGCGCCGCCCTGATCTACATGCGCGCCATCAAGCGGGCCTTCGACCCGAAAGGCATCCTCAACCCCGGCAAGATGCTGCCGGCACAGACGATACCGGAGGCCGCGGAATGAACGCCTTTTTGTCGTTGGGCGAGATCATGGTCGAATTGGCCCCTGCCCCGTCCAATCCCGGCCTTTTTCAGCTTGGCTATGCGGGCGATACCTTCAATTGCGCCTGGTATGCACGGCGCCTGCTGCCTGCCGACTGGTCGGTCAGCTACGGCACCGTGATCGGCGACGACCAGATGTCCGCGGATCTCGCAGATTTCATTGCGGCGCAGGGGATCGGAACAGACGGCCTGCGCCGCGATCCCACCCGCACCGTCGGCCTCTACCTCATCCAGACGCGCGAGGGCGAGCGCAGTTTTGCCTATTGGCGCGGACAATCGGCAGCAAGGACCCTTGCGGATGAACCGGAATGGCTGGACAGCCTCTTCAGGGACCGCAGCCTGATCCAGTTCTCCGGCATCACCCTGGCGATCCTTTCACCCGATGCGCGCAGCCAGTTGTGCAACGCCCTGGGCCGCGCCCGCGCCCGTGGCGCCCATATCGCCTTTGACACCAACTTGCGCCCCCGCCTGTGGGAAAGCGCCGAGGCCATGCGCTCGGGCCTGTTGCAAGGGGCGGCCGTGGCCGACACGGTCCTGCCCAGCTTTGACGAGGAGCATCTGGCCTTCGGCGATGCCACGCCGGAGGACACGCTGCAACGCTACCGCGCCGCCGGCGCCTCCACCGTGGTCATCAAGAACGGCCAATCCACCTGCCATGGCTGGTCGGCGCGGGACGGCACCGTCACCTGCACCCCGCCAGAGGTGCCCCGCGTGATCGACAGCACCGCCGCAGGCGACAGTTTCGGCGCCGCCCTGCTGGCCGCGCAGGCCACGGGAGAGACACTGGGCACGGCGATGACCCGGGCCGCCGCCCTTGCCGCGGAGGTCATCCAGCATCCCGGCGCGCTGGCACCACAGATATTCGAGGGAGGAGAGACCCAATGAACATCGTCATCATCGGCGGCGCGGGCCTGATCGGCCAGAAACTTGCCCGCGCGCTGGCCGCCCGCGGCACGCTGCGCAGCCGGCCCATTGCCCGGCTGACCCTCGCAGACATAACCGACCCTGCCACGGTCGAGGCGCCTTTTCCGGTCACCAGCCTGAGCTGCGACATCACCGATCCCGCCTCGGTTGCAGCGGCCATTCCACAAGACACCGATGTGATCTACCTGCTGGCCGCCATCGTGTCGGCCCATGCCGAGGAAGACTTCGACTTCGGCTACAAGGTCAACATGACGGGCACATTGAACGTGCTGGAACACGCGCGCGCCATGGGCACCGCACCGGCTCTGGTCTTCACTTCCTCCATCGCGGTCTTCGGCGGCGAGGTGCCGCAGCCCTTCACCGATCATTCCGCCCTGAACCCGCAGATTTCCTACGGCGCGCAAAAGGCCATCGGTGAAATTCTGGTGAACGACTACGCCCGGCGCGGCTTCATCGACGGGCGCGGTTTCCGTCTGCCGACGATTTCGGTCCGGCCCGGCAAACCCAACCGCGCCGCCTCCGGCTTCATGTCCTCGATCTTTCGCGAACCTTTGCAAGGCCAGCCCGCGAATTGTCCGGTGGATCCGGATTTTCCGCATTTCTACCTCTCGCCCCGCCAATGCGTGGCAAACCTGATCACGGGCGCGGAAATCCCGCGCGAGGCCCTCGGCAAGAACCCGACGATGACCATGCCCGGCCGCGTCTGGACAATTCGCCAGATGATCGACGCCATGACCGCCGTGGCCGGCCCGGACCCGGCCCGGCTCATCACTTGGGACCCGCAGCCGGAACTCGCGCCCATCCTGGACGGCTGGCGGCTCGACATCCGGCCCGAAAAAGCCGCCCGCCTCGGGCTTGCACCCGATGCCAGCTTCGAGGACAACATCCGGTATTTCCTCGAAGACGACCTGCCGGCCTGACCGGCGGTCTTGTTCCCCGCCTGATCCGTGGCTTCTTCTCTCCCCAAATACCTCCGGGGGAGTCGGCCGCAGGCCGGCGGGGGCAGCGCCCCCTGCACCACGCACTCAAAGGAGACACTCCATGCCCGATTTCGCGATCTATCCCAGCCTCAAGGGCAAGACCGTTTTCATCACCGGTGGTGCCTCCGGCATCGGCGCCGAACTGGTCAAGGCCTTTGCCGCACAGGGCGCACGCACCGGTTTCGTGGATTTCGACGCCGACACCGCGCAGGCCCTCGTGGCCGAGACCGACGGCGACATCGTCTTCGAACCCTGTGACCTGCGCGACATCGACCAGTTGAAATCTTCCTTTGCCAAGCTGGCGGAAAAGCTAGGGCCCGCCACCGTGCTCATCAACAACGCGGCACGGGACGACCGGCACGACTGGCGCGACGTGACGCCCGAATACTGGGATGAACGGATGGCCACCAACATCCGCCACATGTTCTTTGCGATCCAGGCGGTGGCCCCGGGCATGATCGAGGCCGGCGGCGGCTCCATCGTCAACATGGGATCGAACAGCTGGTGGGAGGCCGGCGGCAACATGCCCGCCTACACCACCTCGAAATCCGCCGTCCACGGGCTGACGCGCACCATGGCGCGCGATCTGGGCGACCACCGCATCCGGGTCAACGCCATCGTGCCCGGCTGGATCATGACGCAGCGGCAAAAGGATCTATGGGTCACGCCGGAATCGATCGAGAAACACCGCCAGCGCCAGTGCCTGCCCGACCTGATCGAACCGGTCTATCTGGCACGCATGGCGCTGTTTCTCGCCTCCGATGACAGCGCCATGTGCAGCGCCAGCAACTACATGGTGGAGGCCGGCTCGATCTGAGGCGGCACCCGCCGCACTGCCGACGACCTGGCGGATTTCGATGCCCGGTAACAAGACCGGGCATCCCGCCGGCGCCGGAGGCCAAAGTGCATCAAGACCGCGATGTCCGAGGTCAGCGCAGCGCCGAACATCGCGTGCAGCCCCGTCAACCCCGCAGCGCATGCCCGGTCAATTGCGCCCGATCAAGGCGTCTCAGTTGACCGGAGTCACCAGCGGCTTGCCCTCGATGAAGGCGGCGACATTGGCAAGCTGAAGCTCCGCCATCGCGCGCCGCGTCTCGACCGAGCCGGACCCCTGGTGCGGTTGCAGCACGACATTCTCCAGCTTCAGAAAGCGCGGATCGATGTTGGGTTCGTTCTCGTAGACGTCCAGCCCGGCACCGGCGATCCGGCCCTCTTCCAGCGCGTCCAACAGCGCGCCCTCGTCCACCGTGGTCCCTCGGGAGATGTTCACCACCACGCCCCGCGGTCCAAGCGCGTCGATCGCCGCGCGAGAGACATACTGCCGGGTCTCCGGCCCGCCCACCAGCGCGATCACGAGGAAATCCACCGCCTCGGCAAGCGACACCACGTCGGCGTGATAGGTCCAGCCCGGTGTCTCCTTCTCGGAGCGCGAGTGATAGTGGATGTCCATCTTGAAAGCCGCCAGACGGTCGGCGATCTCGCGGCCGATCCGTCCCAGCCCGACGATCCCCACGGTGGACCCGGTGACCTGCCGGTTCAGCGGCATCTCCCCCTCTTTGGCCCAGCGCCCGGAGGCCACATGCGCGTGGCCGCGGATCATCGTGCGCGCCTGCGCGATCATCAGCGCCACCGCAAGGTCCGCCACATCGTCGGACAGCACATCGGGCGTGTTGGTCACCCCGATGCTGCGGGCGCTTGCCGCATCCACGTCGATGGCATCGTATCCGACGCCATAGTTGGCGATCACGCCCAACTGCGGAAACAGGTCCATTTCCGCGCCGCCAAAGGGCTTGTGCCCCTTGTAGGCCACCGCGCGCACGCCAGAGCGCAGACCGTTGTCCAGCCCCGCCATTTCATCCGGGCCGGATATGTATGCCGCGGGAAAGGCCGCGCTCAGGCGGTCGCGCTCTTCCTGGTTGAAACTTGCGCCGCAGATCAGAAGTCGCGTTTCGCTCATGTTCTTTGTCCCCCTCAGAGCAGTTTGCGGATGCGCGCCAGCGCTTCCATGATGTTTTCGGTCGAATTGGCGTAGGAAAAGCGCAGATAGCCCTCGCCCCACGCGCCAAAGGACGTGCCGGACACGGTTGCCACCCCAGCCTCGTCGAGAAACCGGGTTTCCGCCTGTTTCGACGTCAGTCCCGTTCCCTCGATATTGGGAAAGGCGTAGAAAGCGCCAGCCGCATCGGCGCAGCGCACGCCGGGCAGCGCGTTCAGTTCGGACACGATCACCTCGCGGCGCGCGTCAAAGGCCGCCACCATGTCACGGACCGCATCCTGCGGGCCATTCAGCGCCGCGATCCCGGCATATTGCGTGGCCGCGTTGACGCAGGAATGGTCGTTGATGCACAGGCGGGTCGCGTGATCCACCAGCGCATCCGGCCAGACCGCGTAGCCCAGCCGCCAACCGGTCATCGCGTAAGTCTTTGACCATCCGTCCAGCATGATCAGCCGGTCGCGGATCTCCGGGTATTGCAGGAGAGAGACATGTTCGCGCCCGCCGTAGAGCATGTTGGAATAGATCTCGTCCGACAGGATCGCGACATGCGGATGGTCGGCCAGCCCGGCCACCAGCTTGTCGATCTCTTCCTTGGGCGTGACACCGCCAGTCGGGTTCGCGGGCGAATTGATGATGATCAGCCGCGTGGCGGGCGTGATCTGGCCCAACACCTCTTCGGCGCTGAAGGCAAAGTCGTTCTCTTCGCGCAGGGCGATCGGCACCGGCGTCGCGCCGGAATAGCGGATAACCGACTCGTAGATCGGAAAACCCGGGTTGGGATACATGATCTCGGCGCCCGGCTCACCGAACATCAGCACGGCAAAGAACATCGTGGGCTTGCCGCCGGGCACCGCCACGACATTTCCGGGGTCCACCTCCGTGCCGTGACGGCGATGCAGATCTGCGGCCACGGCTTCGCGCAGCTTCGGCAATCCGTTGGCCGGCGTATAGCCGTGATGGCCGTCGCGCAGCGCCTTGATCCCGGCCTCGACGATATGCGCGGGCGTCTGAAAATCCGGCTGACCGATGCCAAGGTTGATGATGTCGCGCCCCTCGGCGGCCAGTTGCCCGGCGCGCGCGAGCACGACAAAGGCGGATTCCGTCCCCAGCCGCGACATACCCGCGGCGAGTTTGAGCTGTGTCATGGTCCCTCCGACAACCCGATGACCGGTTTGCGATTTGGTATACCAAAGGCGCGGCGAGGAAAAGCAACAAAGGCGCACAGCCTTTTCTGACCGCGCCGGACCCGGGCAAAGCGGGTTGTTCCCAGAGAGACAACGCAAGACGCGCCAGCTTGGCGATCCGTCCCATCGCGGTCCTGTCTGAACGTTCTCCCGTCCGATCCACGGTGGCCGCCTTGCATCGCAAACCTGCATCGCAAACCGGACAGCCCGCGGCCCTCACGCGAAGGGAACCACAGCCCCGTCCCGTTCCATCATGGACCGATTGCGCCCAAGCGCCTTTGCCCGATACAGCGCCCTGTCGGCGGGCTTGAATATGTCGTCAAAAGTCTGGTTGGATCGGGGCGGGCGAAAATAGAGACCGATGCTGACGGTCACCGGGAAGGCACAGCCGGTCACGCTGGACGCAGCGGCGTGAAGACGCGCGTTGAAGGGCCGAACAGCCTCCACCCCCTCGGCGGCAAGCGCGAAAATGAACTCTTCGCCGCCATAGCGCCCGGCAATCTCATGCAGGCGGACCATGTCGGCAAAGCAAGCGCCCAGTTGCCGGAGCACATTGTCGCCGATCTGATGTCCATGCGTGTCATTGATCGCCTTGAAATGGTCAATGTCGAGCAAGAGCACGGCGATGGTGGCATCGGCCCGGTCTGCCGCGGAAATGAGTTGTTCGATCAGACGGGTGGATTCGCGTCGGTTGACCAATCCAGTCAAATCGTCCCGCGACGCGAGTTTCTGCAAAGACTGTGCCTGTCGTTGCAGCAGGTTGCGGGAGGACAGCAGGTCCTCCTGTAGCTTTTCGCGCTTCTCGGCGCTCATGATGCTCCAGTAGACTATATCCGGATCGTCCGCATCCGTGCAGGCGTTGACAATGACGGGCGCGCGTTCACCGCAGCCTCGGGTCACGGTCAACGCCACTTCGTCACAGCGCCCCTCGGTCAGGAGAAGGGGAAAGACGAAGCTGTCGCAAAAAATCTGCGCCGCGGGTGTCAGGATCACCTCCAGGCTCGACCCGAGCAGTTCGTCGCGGGGGCGGCCGAGTTGGACGGCAGCCTGCGCATTGGCAAAACGGATCCGGCGGGCCTTGTCCGTTGCCAGACAGCTTACCGGAAACAGGTCGACCGAAAACCGGTCGCCCTGGGGATGTTCAGGCATTCGTAAAGGACCGGATCAGTTGCGCCACCGAGGCCGGATGCGACATGTGAAGACAATGCCCATCCGCATCGATCACCTCCAGCCGGCTTTGCGGAAGCGAGTCATGGACATGCTGCCCTACCGACGGCGCAGCCAGCGCATCGCGCGCGCTTTGCAGAACCAGCACCGGGTGCACGGCCCGGCAGAGAAGATCGCGATGATCCGACAGGAAGGTCGCCTCGGCAAAGGTCTTGGCGGTCATCGGATCGGTCGAGCAGAAGCTGCGTTCCAATTCCATGGATAATTCGGTATCGGCCGCTTGCCCGGTCACAAGCGGCGCAAGTTGGTGCGCCCAACCCATGTAGTTCCTGTCCATGAGGTCGATAAGTTCCTCAAGGTCTCGCCGCTCAAAGCCGCCATCGTAGCCGGGCAGGTTCAGAAAGCAGGGCGACGGGCAGACCATCACAATATTTTCAAAGCGCTCCGGCGCGGCGATGGCCGTCATCAGGCCGATCAGACTGCTGACCGAATGACCGACCAGCGTGGCCCCCTTCAGGTCCAGCGCTTCGCAAATCTCCCCCAGATCCTCGGCGAACCCCTCCAGTCTTGCGTGCCTCTCCAGGTCGAAGGCCCGTATGTCGGAACCGCCGCAACCGGTGTAGTCGAACAAGACAATACGGAACCCATCCAGGTGGGGCTCCAGCAGGCGCCACATGGTCTGATCACACCCGAAGCCATGCGCGAGGACCAGCGTTTGATCGCCCTCGCCCCGCACGACGACATTGTTCCGTCTCAGGCTGTCCCAATGTAACAAACTGCGTTCTTCCCGCTCATGGCCAGGCGACCCGGTTCCGGCGGTTCCTGTCTACTTTCGCACTGGTTAACGAAATCTTACCTTCGGCGTGAGAAGTGCCTCACATTGCCAATAACGACGCCCCTGATGCGATGGTTACCGTCGCCGCAATCCGGGCGTTTCGGGGGTCGCGAAAATCCAGGCGGACAACGAAGCCGTGCTTGCGAGCATCGTGCTCGCGACAGCGTCGTGATGCCCTGCCACAGGATCAACGCACGGGGTGCCCGGTGCAGGAGCGCCCCACCGTCCGGTCGCAGGCGCAAGGAGAGCCGATTGGCCCATTGAACCGGACAAATTGGTGTTTCCGATGACCGACAACCCTGCCGGACGTATTCAATTTGTTAAGACGTCTGGCCGAAGATGGCCCAAGCGATCACAGGGATGGGGAAATGACCAAGCCGTCTGCCGCGGAGAATTTTGAAACCGTGCTGAAAGACAAGGCGAACAAGGCCGCGGGGGGCAGTCTTCCGCCTCAATTGCAACGATTGACCGACCAACATGTCGAACGCCTGAGATCGCTGGTCGAGGCGATGCGCGTCGCCGGTGTCGATGACGGACTCGTTCGCCTCAGCGTCCGGGACATCATCGACAGTTACGAGGCCGAACTGCTGGATGCCCTGCTGCGTCTTGCGGAGGAACGTTCATGACCGGAATTGCAAGCCGCCTCAAGACCCGTGACGAGAAGGGGCGCCAATGTGCGTTGGAGCGGCTGGACGTGCTGGACACCCCGGCCGAAAACGGCTTTGAAAAGATCACGGGGCTTGTCCAGACCATCTTCGACGTGCCCGTCGCCGCCGTGTCGCTGATCGACAAGGATCGCCAGTGGTTCAAATCCATTCAGGGTCTCGACATCAGCGAAACCGCGCGAGAAGTCGCGTTCTGCGATCATACGATCCGCAAGACCGACTGCATGTGCGTGCCTGACGCGACCAAAGACCCGCGCTTTGCGAAGAATGTGCTTGTGACCGGTCCGCCGCATATCCGGTCCTATCTTGGGGCGCCGATCATATCGCCTGACGGCTACGCCCTGGGGGCCTTATGCGCGATCGACTACAGACCGCGCCAGTTCTCGCCCGAGAAGGAAAAGGTCCTGGCGAGCTTCGCCGATCTCGTGATGAATGAACTGGAATTGCGACAGTTGGCCTCTTGTGACGGGCTGACCGGCCTCGCGACGCGGCGGGCCTTTGTCGATGCCGCCGAGGAGGTGTTCGAACAGGGCCGGAACGCGGCGTTCATCTTTATTGATCTCGACCACTTCAAGGCGATCAATGACGCGAACGGACATCCGGTGGGAGACGATGTGTTGAAGGCCACCTCCGCGGCCCTGCTGGCCAACTGCCCCGATCACGCCTTCATAGGGCGGCTGGGAGGCGAGGAACTTGCGGTGCTCTTGCCAGACACCGATCGGCAGGGGGCCTTCAGGCTGGCGGAAAGCCTGCGCGCCGCGATTGCCGCCACGACGGTCAAGAGCGCGCGCAATCTGGCGTTTACGGCAAGTGTCGGGGTTGCGATGCAAGATGCCGCGCATGATCTTGCCGGTTGGATGGCCGCGGCGGATGCCGCGCTATACGAGGCGAAATCCCGCGGGCGCAACTGCACCGTAATCGGCTATTCGGACCAACTGTCGAATGCGGTCTGAGCGCATCTTGCTGAAATATCTCCCCTTTTGGACCGCAATGGCGCACAAGCGCAATTGCCGCCCGACGGCAAAGGATCCATGATCGGATCCGGACGAACGCATGACGCCTTGGCGCCATGGGCGACGCGGATGAACCATCGGTTCCTCCCGCGTCGCCTGCGGCCCAAACGCAAGGCGCGCAGCTAGATCTGTCGGGTTTCCTCGCGCAACCCCGTAGGATCTGCAGCCTCGGCCCATCTAGCCGGTCCCGCCCATGGGCGCACGGAGAGAGAGGGTGGCGTTAACAGGACCGCCCATCCGGCACCGGCGCCCATCGACCTTGGCGCACGCCGTTGGACGCAATCTGCGCGGGGCCCGTCACATGCGGCCATCGCCCCGCCGTCCCCCTGCCGATCATGCCCTCATCCAGTCATCGGCAAACGCTACTTCATTCGTTCCCGCAAGGCTCCCGATCCGCTCCAGTTCGGCGATCATCCCGTCGGAACGGGCCTTGCCCATGCGAATGTCCGCCTCCGGCCAGAATGCCCGCACCTTCAACACGGATCCCGCCCGGCTCGCGTCGATACGACCGATCAGGCGGTCGCCCTGAAGCACCGGAAAGACGTAATACCCATAGGTCCGTCTTGCCTCGGGGACAAAGATCTCAATCCGGTAGGTAAAGCCGAACAGCCGCTCCGCGCGCTTGCGGTCCCGCAGCACCGGGTCGAAGGGCGACAGGAGACGCACCCGTGCAGAAGGCGTGGACAGCGATGGCACCTGATCCAATGCCGCTTGCGTCGTGTAGGAGCGCCGAAGGGAGCCGTCCGCCAGTTCGATCTGCACGTCGAGAATGCGACCCGCCACCAGCGCCTCGGCACACCAGGCCCTCGCCTCATCCGGCGTGAGGATGTCGAAAAACGCGGCCAGTTCTCCGCTCGTGGCAAAGCCGAGCCGCGAGAGAGCGGCGGACATGGCCCACTCGACGATCTCCGCATCGCTGAGCCGGGTCTCAAGACAATCCTTCGGGATCACACGCTCCCTGAGATCATAAAACTTGCGAAACCCCTTTCGGTGGCTGATCGCCAACCGCCCGGATCGCCAGAGGAACTCAAGCGCCGTCTTTGAGGGATGCCAGTCCCACCACCCCGAAGAGCGTTTCGCCTCGCCATTTCCGACATCCATCGAGGAGGCGGGACCGTGGTCCGTCACATGGCGCAGCACGGTGTCGATTTCCGCCTGCCATCCGTCTCTCTGCCACTTCGGCCACCGTTTGCGCATGCGCGCCTCGTCGCGTTCGAACTTGAGCCGCCACATGGGATAGAAGGCCATCGGGATCACCGAAGCGTCGTGGGTCCAATGCTCGAACGCGGTCCGGCGGCGCGCGACCAGAGTCTCAAGGGCCGGCGGACGGTAGCGCCTGCGCCGGCACCACAGGATGAGGTCATGGGCCCGCGCAAGGGTGTTGACGCTGTCAACCTGCACGAATCCCAGCCCGTTGAGCACGCCGTCCAGATCGGCGCCCGTGCCGGACCCCGATTCCGGTCTCAGCAACAGGTGACGGTCCAGAAACAGACGCCGGGCAGCTTGATTTGGGATGATGGGGCGGTCCATTTGGGGGACATACCACCGATGAAGACGGCTGACAGCAGGAATGGGCCTGTCAGCGCGCATGGATCGCGGCAGATTTCGGTCCGGCGCCGCCGCCGGTCGTGTCGCTCACGAAGGTGGATTTGGCGACACCCAATTTTTGGCGGTCCTGCAGGGCGCAGCGCAAAGGCACGCAGCGGCGGGAAATTGGCAGGTTTGCGCACGAAGACCGGCGTCGACGGGGGCGCGCACCGCGCATCATCCGGAACGGGACCTTCGGAGCAACGTGCCTCCGGCAAGACGGCCCTGCGAAATCACGCGTATGCGGTGGCAAGGACCGACGACGCGTGCGCCGCGTGCTCAGGTTTTTTTGCCCCTGGTCCAGGTGGACTTGTTGCCCCGGGCGCCCGTCTGGACCGGCGTGTTGGCCCGGTTCTCCTCCAGCAGCTTGCGCCATCGGTCAAGGCGCGCCGGGTCCAGCGTTCCCGCGGCAACCGCGGCCTGCACCGCGCAGCCGGGCTCATGGGCGTGGCTGCAATCGCGAAAACGACAGTGCGGCGCAAGCTCCACAACTTCGGCAAAGAGCCTGTCCAACCCGTCAGAGACATCGCTGACATGCAACGTCCGCATTCCCGGCGTGTCGATCACCCAGCCCCCTCCGATGATTGCGTGAAGCGAGCGTGACGTGGTCGTGTGCCGCCCCTTGCCATCGCTCTTGCGGATGTCGCCGGTCGGCTGCGCGTCCTCCGACGATTTTGCCGACAAAGTGTTCAGCAGCGTCGATTTTCCGACACCGGAGGACCCCACCAGCGCAACGGTCTGGCCGGGACCACACCACGCACCAAGCGCATGCGCGGCCTCCCGCGCCTTTGCGTTCACGGTGACGACCGCCAGACCGCGCTGGAGCGCCGCCGCCTGCGCGACATAAGCGTCGGCCTCCTCGGTCCGGTCGACTTTCGTCAGCACGATCACCGGCGTAGTCCCGGCCTCGTTTGCCAGCGCCAGATAGCGTTCCAGCCGCGCGGGATTGAAATCCTCGTTGCACGAAGTGACGATGAACAGGGTGTCCACGTTCGCCGCGATCAGCTGAGGGGCACCTCCGCCCTCGGTCCGCCGCCGCAGCAGCGTTTGCCTTTCCAGCCGTCGGACGAGCGTCCTTGTTTCAGGCGCCACCAGAACCCAGTCGCCGACGGCAAAGTCCGTCGTGTTTGTCTGGGCGGGCAGGCGCAGTTTTTCCGGGCCGCTTTCGGACTCGGCAGTCAGCCTGCTGCGGTGAACGGTCGCGATGCGCATGCGGTCAAGCGCCACCTCGTCCGGGGCGAGTTGATCGTCATGGAACGTCGACCAGCCAAGGGCGGGCAAGGATGACGGCGGTGGGTTTGACGACTGGCTCACGCAGGACTGAATGGCCGCGACCTTGCGGGGTTGCAAGTCTTTCCTTGCGGACCCGGGGTCAGGCGTTCGGCGGACCGGCTGCGCCGCACCCTGCCCGACGATGTGCCGCGCCATTTCTTACCCGTTTTGTCAGGCCTTTCTGACTGGCCCATCGGCACCCCCCTTCGAACAAACGGGCCGGACCGGACCGACGCATGCGCGGGCCCGAGGCGTCATTGATCCATCCCGGCCCCCGGAACCCGATTGACCCGCGTCGAGACGTGAGAGGCCGCCGTCAGCGTCGCGTGACAGAACATCCGCGTTCCGGATGGCAACCATGGTCAGACCCGCGCGCCATGCAGCAGATCGGAAATCCTCTGAATGAACTCCGCCTTGACGACGGGCTTCAGGAGCACGGCGAGTTTCGCGGATTCGCCCGGCACGCTGGAATTCGTGATTTCAGGATTTCCCGAAAGGATCATGACCGGCGTGTCCGGGCAGCGGTCCGAAAAACGCTGGGCCAGAACGTCTCCCTGCGCGGAGCCAGGCATCACGATATCCGTGATGAGCAGGTCGAATTGCGGCCAATCCTCTTCCAGCAGCATGGCCTCATCGCAACTGCCCACCGCTGTCACCGTTGCTCCGGCTCTCTCCAGCACGCGGTTCAGCAGGCGCCGCAGGCCGGGATCATCCTCTGCCATCAGCACATTGATATCCGGCAGGGGCAAGGGGTCATGCTCCGCTTGCGCAGAGGCAGCAGGAACCCCGCCCTCGGCAGGGAAATCCAGGGTTATCGTCGTTCCGGCCCCGGAGCGGCTCTGAAAGGTGAGAATACCGCCGCTTTGCTCCACGAAGCCACGGACCATCGACAGGCCCAAACCTGACCCCGACCCCGCTTTCTTGGTGGTGAAGAATGGCTCTATCGCCCGCTTGAGCACATGGTCCTCCATGCCGGCACCGTCGTCGGCGACGCAGACCTTGACCCGTGGTCCCTCCGTCGGGTCCGGCGAACCGGCGCGCCCGTCCGCGGCACCGGTCCCGGTGGTCCCGCTGGCGAAGGCGGAAATCCAGATGCTCCCGCCCCCCGGAATCGCGTCCCGCGCGTTGATCAGAAGATTGAGCAGCGCGTTCTGAAAG
>CAZRZN010000021.1:25061-31859 GCA_964604565.1 uncultured Rhodobacterales bacterium | reverse complement strand
CCATAATCGGCGGCCCGCTCCACGATCTTCTTGGCGACGGCGAACCGCACCTCGGGGTCCTCGGAGATGCCGGTATCGTCGTTCGAGATCGCGACGACCGGCACATTGTATTTCTTGACCAGCGGCAGCACCATCTCAAGGCGGTCTTCCTCGCCGGTGACGGAATTCAGCAGCGGGCGCCCTTCGGCGGCGGCCAGACCGTTTTCCAGCGCGCCGGGCACCGAACTGTCGATACACAGCGGGCAGTCGGTGACCTTCTGGACGACCTCGACCAGGTGTTTCATCAGCGTCGGCTCGACGAAATTGTTGTCGGCGTAGCGGGGATCTTCTGCCATCTTGTTGGAAAACACCGCCCCGGAATTGATATCCAGCACATTGGCACCGGCGGCGACCTGCGCCAGGGCGTCCGCCTCCACGCGGGAAAAATCGCCGCGCTCCAGCTCTTCGTTGAGGATCTTGCGCCCGGTTGGATTGATGCGTTCGCCGATGACACAGAATGGCTCATCAAAGCCGATGATCGCGGTTTTCGTCTTTGACTCGATGATGGTGCGGGTCATGGCACTGTCTCTCCTGTCAGGCGCGCAAAAACGGTCTCGAGCGCGGGATCGTTGAAATTCTCGATGGTGAGCTGGGCCCCGTGGGCGCGCAGATCGTCATCGGTCAGGCCTGATCGCAGGCCCACGGTAAAGGCGCCCGATCCGGCAGCCGCCCGCAGGCCCGAGGGGCTGTCCTCGAAGGCCACGGACCATTCCGGCGCGATGCCCAATCTGCGCATCGCGGCACTGTAGGGTTCCGGATCCGGCTTGGCGCGGATGCATTCCTCGCCGATCACCAGCACCTCGAAGGCGTCGCGCAAGCCGATCGCCGCCAGCATGGCCTCGGCGTTGAGGCGGTTGGCGTTTGTCACCACCGCCAAGGCCCAACCTGACTGCTGTGCCCGGGCCACCAGCGCGGCGGCCCCCGGCATCGGTTCGTATACCTTGGGCAGGCGGGCGCGGAACTGCGCCTCCTTCAGATCGGACAGGCCCTGAGGATCGTCCAGATGGGGCAGGAACTCGGCAAAGAAGTCCGTGTTCAGCCGCCCGTGAACATGGGCCATATAGAAATCTTCGGTGATCTCCAACCCATAGGGTTGCATCAGGTCCACAAAGACCGCCCGATGAATGTCATCGGTCATCAGCATGGTGCCGTCCAGATCGAACAGCAGGGCAGGTCGGGTCATGCGCTCAGCCGTGCGCTGCGGCAGGTTGTGCGGATGCGCCGCCGTTGGCGATGGCCCACTCCGCATTGCTCTTGATGCCGCCCAGCGGGAAGAAATGCACCTGCTCGATGTTGCAGCCCGGATGCGCGGCCTTGTGCGCGGCAAGGTCGGCCAGAACCTCTGTCGGCTCGTAGGGCAGCAGCAGCTTGGTCACATCCATGGCCCGCTTTTGCAGCACCTTGAGCGAGGGGCCGACACCGCAGGCGATGGCGAACTTGATCAATGTTTGCAATTTCGCCGGTCCCGCGATCCCGATGTGGATGGGCAGGCGGATATCCTCGGCCATGAGCCGGTCGGCCCAGGCGATGATCGGCCCGGCGTCAAAGGCAAACTGCGTGGCCAGCGCCATGTCCGCATCCGTGCGCTCGGAAAATGCCTGTTTCCAGCGCAGCGCCTCCATCACCAAGGCGTCGCCGCCATCAGAATCAATGTCACGGTTGCCTTCGGGATGGCCCGCCACGTGCAGCCGTTTGAATCCCGCCTTGTCGAACAGCCCGGTCTCCATCAGCTGCATGGAGCTGTGAAACTCCCCGTGCGGCTGCGCAACGCCGCCGGCCAGCAGCAGCGCCTGGTCCACACCGGCCTCACCCTGATACATGGCGATCCAGTTTTCCAGTGTTCTGGCATCCTTGATGATGCGCGCGGGGAAATGCGGCATCACGTTGAAGCCGTCCGCCGAAAGACGCTTGGCCGTGGCCAGCATCTCTTCGATCGGGGTGCCTTCGATATGGGCGATGTAGACCCGGGTGCCCTGCGGCAGCAGGGCGCGGAAATCCTCCACCTTGGCGGCGGTGCGGGGCATGACCTCAATGGAATAGTTCTGAAGAAAACGCTCCATCTCCGGGTTGCCGGTGCGGGGCGTTGCGGCTTCGCGCTTGCGGAAGTTCAGCAGGGCCATCAGTGTTTCCTTCAGATGCATTTGCGGGGACAGGGCGTCAGGCCCAGCCGTCATTGGCGATGAGCGCCTTGATACGCTCGTTGTCGAATTCCGCCTCAAGGCGCGCAGCGGCTGCATTGGCGGCCTCTTGCGGATCGCCCTCGACGGGGCCGGAGGGGATCTTGCGCCATTCGGCGAGGTAGTCATCTGTCCCTGCCGCGCCCGTCTTCATGGCGGCGCGGTCGATGGCCTGCTCAAAGCGTTCGGGCAGTTGAACCTTGGCGCCGCGGCGACCCTTGCCGACGATGACCTGGGCGGGGATGTCGCGCCAGTAAACGATGGTCAGTTCTGCCATTTCTGCGATTCCCTGTGTCTTGTGTGCTTCTTACGCGGGACGTGGCGCATTCCTGCGCCGTTTTTCGACTTATTCCGCGTCATGCGCGACAGCTTAGGCTGTGGGTCGGGAGGTTCCAACCCGGCGGCGCCCTCGAATGTCTCACCTTGATGATGAGAAAAACTGTGGTCGGCGGATGCGTCGCCCGGATCGTGCTGCCCCGGTCCGGCAACCATCCGGCGGGCCGGGGCCTGTCAGTGCCGCGAGAAAAGCCCGTTCCACGGCGGGCGGCGGCCCCTGTCGGCCCGGGCGGGCCGCTGTGGACGAAGTTCCGGGTTCATGGTGAATCCAAGGGCGGTGCGCGCGCGGGTCGTCGTGGAAACCTTGCGTCCGCGATCCCCCTTGGGCCAATCCGTTTGGCGCAGGGGGACATGACGCTTGCGCGATGCTGATCCCGGGCGTATCGTGGCGACAACTTAATCTCGGAAAAGGCGCGAAACCCATGGCGCCAAAGCGTCCCAAGGCAGCGGGCGCTTTCCCGAAACCGGTCGAGAGCCCCGCGCCGTCACGACCCGATCCGAACGCGCTTTATGCCGCTCTGGATCTGGGCACAAACAGTTGTCGCATGTTGATTGCCCAGCCAAAGGGCAGTCAATTTCATGTTGTGGACAGCTTTTCCAGATCCGTCCAGTTGGGGCAGGGGCTGGAAAAATCCGGCAAGCTGAGCCGCGCCTCGATGGGCCGGACGGTGTCGGCCTTGCACGTGTGCCGCCAGAAGATCGAGCGCCACAAGGTCACGCGCATGCGCCTCGTCGCGACGGAGGCCTGCCGCCGCGCCCGGAACGCACGCGATTTCATCCGTCACGTCAAGAACGAGACGGGCCTGAAACTCGAGATCATCCAGCCGGAGGAAGAGGCCCGCCTTGCGGTCATCTCCTGCGCGCCGCTGGTTTCGACCAAGACCGAACAATTGCTGGTGGTCGATATCGGGGGTGGGTCGACCGAGCTGGTCTGGATCGACCTGTCCAAGGTCGCGCCGCGTGAAAGACCGCGCGCGATCATGCGTCTGCATGCCGGATTCCACCCGCCCGACAGTCCGTTTCCAAGCGCGAAGGTCGTGGATTGGATCTCTGTCCCGCTTGGCGTCGCGACGCTGCGCGATCAATTCTCCGACGTGGCGGATGACGCCGCCCGCTATGCCCTGATGAGCTGGTATTTCGAGGAAAACCTCGCCGAATTCGCACCGTATCAGGATGAACAGGCGCGCGAAGGCTTCCAGATCGTCGGAACGTCGGGCACGGTGACGACGGTGGCGGCCTCTCATCTCGGGTTGCGCCGCTATGACCGGACCAAGGTGGACGGGCTGCGCATGTCCTCCGATCAGATCGAGGCGGTGATCGCCGAATATCTCGAACTGGGACCGGCGGGGCGGCGGCGGGATCCGCGCATAGGGCCGGACCGTCACGCGCTGATCATGTCGGGCAGCGCGATCCTTCAGGCGCTTTTGCGGCTCTGGCCCACGGATCGGCTGTCCGTTGCGGACCGCGGACTGCGTGAGGGACTGCTGTATGCCCAGATGTCCGCCGACGGGGTGCTGGAAGACGGACCGCTGTAGACGGCCGGGCGGGCATGGCGTTTTTGCCTGCACCCTGACACCCCTGCCGTCATATCCTCGGCCAAACGAAGTTAGGTGACTCAATTCATGGCGAAAGAGCCGAAGAACAGTTCCGGGCGCGGGCAGCGCGACCTCAAGACCAAGGTCAAGACCGCGCGCGGACGCAAGCTGTCGTCGACGCGCTGGCTGCAACGGCAGTTGAACGACCCCTATGTCAAGCGCGCCAAGGTCGAGGGGTTTCGCGGGCGTGCCGCCTTCAAGATCCTCGAAATTGACGAAAAATACCGATTTCTGGTGCCGGGCGCGCGAGTCGTGGACCTTGGCTGTGCGCCGGGCGGCTGGTGTCAGGTCGCGGTGCCCCGCGTCAATGCGCTGGCAGAGCAATCCGGCAAGCCGCAGGGTTTTGTTCTGGGGATAGACCTTCAGCCCGTGGATCCGATCCGCGGAGCCGAGATCCACCAGCTCGACTTCATGGACGAAGGCGCGGACGACAAGGTCAAGGCATGGCTGGACGGCAAGGCAGATGTGGTGATGTCCGACATGGCGGCCTCCGCCTCCGGGCACAAGCAAACCGACCATATCCGCATCATCGCCCTGTGCGAGGCGGCGGCGGAGCTGGCGTTTGACGTGCTTGAAGAGGGCGGCACCTTTGTCGCCAAGGTGCTGGCCGGCGGTGCAGAAGGGTCGCTTCAACAGCAGCTCAAGCAACGCTTTGACAAGGTGGCGAATTTCAAGCCACCGGCGAGCCGTTCCGATTCCTCCGAAAAATTCGTAGTGGCCATGGGATTCCGCGGCTGAGCGATGCGATTGCCGCGTGTTGCAGGCGTGCAGCCTGCGCTGGGGCCAGGTGTATGTCGCGTGGTCCCGGGCGGATCCTGCCATCTTCGTCCGGGGCGGCTTCGGATCGGTAGAGATCAAAGAGACGGGCGCGGCGCTGTGTCTTGATCCGGGCCTGGGCATCGGAAAGCGGCATGGGCATGACATCTCCTGCGGGGGCTTGGCGTGAGACGGGCATGACGTCGCTTCGCGGCACGACCGGAGCATCGGTTGGGCAGAACCCGGGCAAAAGGTTACAATTGAGGGATTGACCCGCCGCGCGCCTGCGGTCTGGATGGGGCCGGAACTCTGGAGGGCACGATGAAGGTCATTCTCTGTTACGGCGACAGCAACACCCACGGCACTTGCCCCCTTCCGGCACCCGGCGTCGACCTGCGGCATCCGCCCGGCGATCGCTGGCCCGACGTGCTGTCCGCCGCCTTGGGACCGGGCCATCAGGTGATTTCCGAAGGACTGCCGGGCCGCACGACGGTCCATGACGACATGGTCGAGGGCGGGATGCGCAACGGGATCGCGGTTCTACCGGCGATCCTGCACAGCCACAAACCCATCGACCTGATGTTGTTGATGCTGGGGACGAATGATCTCAAGTCGCGGTTTTCCGTCAGCGCGTGGGAAATCGCCCGGTCGGTCGAACACATGGCGCTGGCCGCGCGTGCCGAAGGCGTCGTCCGGGACATCCTGCTCATCGCACCGCCGCCGGTGCGCGAAACCGGCAGCCTGCGCGAGGTCTTTGCCGGGGCCGAAGCGCAGCAGAAGGGCCTGGAGGGGCACCTGGAAATGGCGGCGGAGCGTCTAGGTTGCGGTTTCTTGCGAGCGGGCGATTATGTGACTGTCTCGGACGAGGACGGCGTGCATTGGTCGGCGGCGGCGCACCACGATTTCGGCGCGGTGTTGGCCCCGCTTGTGTCGGGACGTCTGGGGTGAGTCGTCTCCTGTTTGCCGCTTTGTGGCTGGCGGGCTGCGCCGTTACCCCGGAACCGGCTGAACCATTACTGCGCAACCCGTCAGCCCCCGTGGGGTCGCAGACGGATGCAACGCTGACGCGACTGGTCGGCGATTGGGTTGTTGTCGAGGGCGCCGGGCTGAGGCCCGGGACCCCGCTGCGCTTTGACGCGCGGCAGGTGACGCTTGGCGATGCCGTGATTCCCGTGACGGCTCTTGGACAGGGCCGATTTGCGCTTGGGTCACAGGAGGTCTGGATCCACTGGCTCGATGCGGACAACCGAACGGCGGCGCTTGGCGATCGTGCGGGCACGCGGGTCTGGATCATGGACCGCAAGGGCCATCCGGCGGAGCGCCTGCGCGCGGCGCGTGAGATCCTCGATTGGTATGGCTACGATCTGGACCTGCTGGACCGGACCTGAAGCTCCGTCCGATTGCCGGTGGCGCGGCAGGTCCCGGATATGTCACGGGCAAAGGTCGCTTTCGATCCGGTGCGGAGCGGCGTAGCATAAGCGTCAATCTGGCAGGAACAGGGACGGGAGTCTGAAGTGGCGAAACGGGCAGCGATCATCGGGGGTGGCGTGATCGGCGGCGGCTGGGCGGCGCGCTTTGCGCTCATGGGTTGGGACGTGCAAGTGTTCGACCCCGATCCCGAGGCGGAGCGCAAGATCGGTGATGTCATGACCGGTGCAGAGCGGGCGCTGCCGATGCTTTACGAGGCGCCGATGCCCCCGCGGGGCGCGATCACCTTTCATGACAGCCTTGCAGAGGCGGTCGCTGGCGCCAGCTACATCCAGGAAAGCGTGCCGGAACGGATCGAGTTGAAGCGTGAGGTCTATGCCGGGATTCAGCAGACCTGCGTCCCGGAGGCGGTTCTTGCCTCCTCGACCAGCGGCTTCACGCCCTCGCAATTGCAGGAGGGCGCGGCC
>CAZRZN010000021.1:0-24961 GCA_964604565.1 uncultured Rhodobacterales bacterium | reverse complement strand
TCTTGCCTCCTCGACCAGCGGCTTCACGCCCTCGCAATTGCAGGAGGGCGCGGCCGACCCGGGCCAGATCCTCGTCGCGCATCCGTTCAACCCGGTCTATCTTTTGCCGCTGGTCGAGCTTGTTCCGGGACCGAACGCTGCCCCTGAAACCCTCGCCCGGGCGCGAGACATTCTGGGTGGCATCGGGATGTTCCCACTGCATGTGCGGGCCGAGATCGACGCGCATATCGCCGACCGATTTCTGGAGGCGGTCTGGCGAGAGGCGCTCTGGCTGGTCAAGGACGGCATCGCGACAACCGAGGAGATCGACAATGCGATCCGCTACGGTTTCGGATTGCGTTGGGCGCAGATGGGCCTGTTCGAAACCTATCGCGTGGCGGGCGGCGAGGCGGGGATGCGGCATTTCATGGCGCAATTCGGTCCTGCGCTGGAATGGCCCTGGACCAGACTGACGGATGTGCCGGAATTCACACCCGAGCTGGTGGAGTTGATCGCCGCGCAGTCCGATACGCAATCGGGTCATCTGTCGATCCGCGAACTGGAGCGGCAGCGCGACGATAATCTGGTGGCAATCCTGCGGGCGCTCAAGGGGCAGGGCGCTGCGGCGGGCAAGCTGATCCGCGCGCATGACGACAGCCTGCGTGCGCCCCTGGCGGACCGCGTGCCGATCGTTACCGTGCGCCGCAAGGTCCCGGTGGACTGGACCGATCTGAACGGCCACATGAATGAGGGTCGGTATGGGCAGGTGTTCAGCGATGCGTCGGAGGAACTGATGACGCATGTCGGCGCGGATGCCGCCTATGTGGCGGCGGGAAACAGTTATTTCACCGCCGAGACCAACATCAAATATCTGGCGGAAACCCTTGCGGGAGAAGATATTTTCGTCGAAACCCGCGTGACGTTGGGCGAGGGTAAGCAGCTGCGCCTCTGGCATGAGATGAAGCGGGCGGCCGACGGAGATGTAATGGCGACCTGCGATCAGTTCATGCTGCATGTCTCGCTTGAGACGCGCAGGTCATGTCCGCCGCTGGCGCCTGTGCTGGCGGCGATCGAACGTCTTGGGCGGATCCATGCGGCGTAAGACGGAATGATGGGCCGGCCAAACGGGCGGATGGGACGGAGTGAGGGGCCAGCCCCTCACACTCCCCGGGATATTTACGGCCCGAAGAAGGGAGGGACCGCAGGATGAACGCACGGGATTTTCTGACCGATCTTTTCGAGACAGCCGTCGCGGCGGCGGATCCGATGCGGGCGCTGGCCGATGTGCTGCCCGCGCGACCGAAGGGACGGACGGTGGTCGTGGCGCTGGGAAAGGGGGCGGCGCAGCTTGCAGGTGCTTTTGAGACGTTATGGCAGGCGCCGGTGGAGGGCGTGGTGGTCACGCGTTACGGCTATGTCGCGCCCTGTCGGTATCTGCCGGTCCTGGAGGCCGCGCATCCGGTGCCCGATGCCGCCGGTCTGAAGGCGACCGAGGCGGTCCTTGCGGCGGTGGAGGGATTGACGTCCGATGATCTGGTCGTGGCGCTGGTCTGCGGGGGTGGTTCGGCGCTGTTGCCGGCACCGCCGGAGGGGCTGCGGCTGGAGGATGAGCAGGCGTTGAACAGGGCGCTGCTGGCTTCCGGTGCCCCCATTGGCGTGATGAATGCCATTCGCAAGCATGTGAGCCGGATCAAGGGGGGGCGGCTGGCGGCGGCGGCGCATCCGGCGAAGGTGGTGTCGCTGGTGGTGTCGGATGTTCCGGGGGACGATCCGGCGCAGGTTGCTTCGGGGCCGACGGTCCCGGATGCGGTGAGCCGGCAGGATGCGCTGGCGATGATCGAGGCGCGCAACATCGAGTTGCCGGACAACATCCTGCGGCATCTTTCAACGGATGACTGCATGGCGCCGAGACCGGAGGATCCCCGGTTTTCGGACAATGAGGTGCGTGTGATCGCCTCTGCCGGATTGTCCTTGGAGGCGGCGGCGGCCCGTGCCACCGCGCAGGGCATATCCGCGGCGATCCTGTCGGATGCGGTCGAGGGGGAGGCGCATGACGTAGGCCGCGTCCATGCGGCGATGGCGCGGGAGGTGGCGCTGCGCAGCAGGCCTTTCACGGTTCCGGTGGTGCTGTTGTCTGGCGGGGAAACCACGGTGACGCTGGGCGCCGACCCGGGACGGGGCGGGCGCAACACGGCCTTTCTGTTGGGCCTTGCCGAGGGGATCGAAGGTCTGGACGCGGTGACGGCGCTTGCGGCGGACACGGACGGGATCGACGGGACAGAGGACAACGCCGGCGGATTTGTCGATGGGGGCAGTTTCGCGCGATTGCGGTCGCGAGGGGAGGATCCACGTGGATTTGTCCGGCGGCAGGACCCCTACGCGGCCTTCGAGATCCTTGGCGATCTCTTTGTGCCGGGTCCGACCGGCACGAATGTCAATGATTTCAGGGCGATCCTGATTGATCCCGGGTCGTCATGATCGCTTGATACCGTGGTTCAAGTTTGGTTTTTGGCGGCGCGTCAGACCGTTTGATCACGCCGTGTAAACGACGCCTCGGGCAGTTGATGTCGCGCTTTGAGACGCTGCCATGCCCGGGAGCAGGCCCCACCGGGACGCGGGCTTCGGTCAGGGCGTTTGTTAATGGATGTGCCGAGCGGACGGCTTCGGTCTGTTTTGCCATTGTCTGTGAGGCCACAGCCATCGGGGCGGGTGAGAGCTTCGCGTGAAGCTGGAGACCCTCGGCAGGAAGGCTCCAAGCGTGGGGGCTTGGGCCGGCCCGGCCATATCGCCTTCGGTTCGCGCCGGATCCGAAATGCTACCCACCCGAGGAGGCGAATGTGATCTTGTCTATCTTGATGTCCGGCAAGGCGTCAGAAATCATGTCCGATGCTGCTGCCAGAAAAGTCTGCGACTTGCCGTCGAGCATGTCGAACCCCGTGGTCCAGATAGCTTCGGGTGTGTAGAAAAGGCCAAAGGCCATCAGGGCACCGAAGACCAGCGCGCGCGATTTCCGACGTCGCGCGCCGCGGGTGGCCACGGCCCTGACCAAGTGCAGCGCCAGCATCACCAAAGAGGCCGCAAGCAGGGCGGCAAGAAGTGATATGATCCAGTATTGCGCGTCGGCTGACAGGCTGCCTTGCTCCAGCGACGTGTCGATCCGGTTGCGATTACTGCCGAGGGAGGCAAGGATATAGGCCCAGGCGAACCCGATCAGGATGATCCCAATTATGGGTGTTTCGCTGCCCCTGCCGGAATAGGAGTCCTGCGCGCCGGGGCGGAAACCGGGGGCGATACGATTGACCCGCCGTTGGAAGTCACCGGCGTCGAGCTTGCGAGAGGGCGAAGGGCGATAGATTCTCATACGCCCAGACATGCCGACCGAATGGGGCGTCATGCCGACAGCATTGTGGCGTGATTTGCGCCTTTGCCTTCGATTGAGAGGATTCTTGGCGCCTTGACCGATGCGGCGGTGCGGTCGCAGGGCGGGCAGCGTCCCTGTATTTGGCGGCGGCGGCGCCAGACCGCAGCGCAGGACCGGGATGCGGGAGCCCGGATCGGGCCGCCACAGCCGCCGATCCCGGGCCCCCGTGCCAGAGAGGTCAGCGGATCGCGTCCAGAACCCGTGCCCAGCTGCGGATCCCCTTGTGAAAGCTTTCGACGTCATATTTCTCGTTCGGGGAATGGATCCGGTCGTCATCCTTGCCCCAGCCGATCAGCATTGAATCCATGCCGAGGATCGACTTGAAATATCCCGCGACCGGGATCGACCCGCCGCAGCCGGTAAAGGCCGCCTCCGGGCCCCATTCCGCGCCGAGCACGCCCCGCGCGGCCTCGAATGCGGGATGCGTGGTGGCCATCTGGCTGGCGGGCGATGCGCCGTGGCCGTGGAAGGCCACGGTCACGTCCGCGGGCAATTGTGCCTCCACCCAGGCCCGGAAATGGTCGCGGATGGCGTGCGGATCCTGCTGACCGACGAGGCGAAAGCTGATCTTGGCCGAGGCGCATGAGGGCAGCACCGTCTTGAATCCCTCGCCGGTGTATCCGCCGAGGATGCCGTTGATCTCGGCGGTCGGGCGCGACCAGATCATCTCCAGCGCGGAGCGGTCCTGCTCACCGGCGGGCACCGACAGACCGACATCGCCCAGAAAGCTTGCGTGATCGAATTCGAGCGCGTCCCACTGGGCCTTCACCTCCGGTGTCGGTTCGGGGACACCGTCGTAGAAATGCGGCACCTGGATATGGCCTTGCGCATCGTGCAGGTTACCAAGGATCCGCGTCAGAACCCGGATCGGGTTCATTGCGGCGCCGCCATACATGCCAGAGTGCAGGTCCTTGTCGGGGCCGGTCAGCACGATCTCTTCCTGCAACATTCCGCGCAGTTGGGTCATGATCGACGGCACGGTGCTTGCGAACAGACCGGTGTCGCAGATCAGGGCGACATCGGCCTTCAACTCCTCCTTATGCGCTTCGAGGAAAGGGATCAGTGAGGGCGAGCCGGATTCTTCCTCCCCCTCGAAGAAGAAGGTGATGCGGCAGGGCATCGTGCCGTGGACCGCCTTCCATGCGCGGCACGCTTCGACGAAGGTCATCAACTGTCCCTTGTCGTCGGCGGCGCCGCGCGCGCGGATCACCTTGCCCTTGGGCGTGTCCTCGATCTGCGGATCGAACGGGTCGCGGTCCCACAGGTTCAGCGGATCGACGGGTTGCACGTCGTAATGGCCGTAAAACAGGACATGGGGTCCATCGCCCTCGACATGGCCCACGACCATCGGATGCCCCGGAGTCTGTCGTGTTTCAGCCGGAATCCCAAGGCTTTGCAGATCCTCAACCAGCCAGTCGGCGGCTTGCTGGCAATGCTCCGCATAGGCGGGATCGGTGGAAATCGACGGAATGCGCAACAGGGCCATCAGGCGGTCGAGCGCTGCGGGCAGGTCGGAATCGATGCGGGCCAATGTGGCGTCGAGGGACATGATGTTCTCCTTCTGGATCGCGCGCGACCCTAGCAGAGCGCGGAGGGCTGTCCAGACAGGGTCTTCAAAGCGCGACCAGCGGAGCCGCGGCCAGAATATCCCCGGTTGGCGCCCCGGTGGGAGAGCCGCCGGGAGGTTCGTCCGACACCGCAAGCGTGCCTCCGGGGATCTGCGCGACAAGATCGGACGACAGGGCGATTTCGGCAATCTCCGTGTCCGGCAGGACACCGAGCGAAACCGGCGCATCCGCTCCTTCGGCAATCAGCCAAAGCTCCAGAACGCGGTCCGGACGCGCCCCGCCAGAGACCCGTGCGACGCGCAGGGCATCGCGTGTCACGCTCGCGGAGAGTTGCAGATCCTCCTCCGCGGAGGCAAGGATCGCCGTGAACTCCGGGTCACGGGCCACCGACCTCGGGTAGAGGACCAGTGCTGCCGTCAGCGCGGCCAGCCCAAGGCCAGCACCGAGCCACCAGCGCCGCGTCCGCGACGGGCGAGCGGAGCTATCGCCTTCAGCGATGCCGTCCATCAACCGCGCACGCAGCCGCGATGGCGGTGCAACGGGGTCGAGTTCATCGGCTGTCGCCGCCAGCGTCGCTTCCCAGTCGTGCACCAGCGCGGCAAAGGCCGCATCCTCGACAACGCGGCGCGCCACGGCGCGTTCGGACTCCGGATCCAGCAGGCGAAGGACGTATTCCGCCGCCAGCGTGTCGTCGTCATCGGGGAGGTCGGGCAGATCGGCGCTCATCGGGACATGCACTCCCTCAGGCTTTGCAGGCTGCGGCGCAGCCATGTTCGCATCGTGTTCAGGGGCACGTCGAACCGGTCCGCCAGATCGGCGTAGCTGTGTCCCTCGAGATAGGCACTGCGCACCGCATCGGCCTTTTCTCCGGGCAATTCATCAAGACAAGTCAGAATGCGCCGGCTTTCCGATGCGGCGATGGTCGTGGCCTCCGGTCCCGGGCGGGCATCCGGCAACACATCGGCATCGGTGCCCCCCGTGTCGTTGTCGGCCCGCGCCTTGGCGCGCAGTCTGTCGATTGCGATATTGCGCGCGATGGTGATCAGCCATGTCATCGGACTGTGCCCCGTCACGGCATATCGGTCGGCGCGTTTCCAGATCCGCAGGAACACTTCTTGCAGGGCATCCTCGGCGTCGGAGCGATTCTTCAGGACCGAAAGGCAGACCGCGAAAAGCTTGCCGCTCGTGGCGTCGTAAAGCGCGGCAAAAGCGGATCGATCGCGCAGGGCGATGCGCGCCACCATGTCCTCGATCTCGTCGCGCGTCGTCATGGCGCTCCTGCGTCTTGCATCTTCTCAACCGAACCTAGATGTCCCTGACGTAAATGGGAAGTGGCCCGCCGCGCCGTGGTGAACATGTTTCCGATAGGCGACATTCCGTGCCGTCAGGAGTGGGTTGCCGGGCAGGGTGTTTGATGCAGATCAAGGATGCGACGGAAGGTCCGGCCCAAAACGGTGGACATGAGGAATTGCGGGTTCTATCTATTCACGAAATTGAATAAGCGCCGCGCTGGAAAGTAATGGCAGAAACTGCCGGTTGCGACAAAGAAGGAGGATCCCGGTGGACTACACCGTGAAACTGGATGACGCCCTTGACCGTCTTCACAAGGAGGGCCGTTACCGTACCTTCATCGACATCGAGAGAAAGAAGGGACAGTTCCCCCACGCGACGTGGCGCCGCCCCGACGGCTCCGAGACACCGATAACCGTGTGGTGCGGCAATGACTATCTGGGCATGGGCCAGCAACCTGTCGTTCTTGATGCGATGCACGAGGCGCTGGATGCGACCGGCGCCGGATCCGGCGGAACGCGCAATATTTCCGGCACCACGGTCTATCACAAGCGGCTGGAGGCCGAGTTGTCGGACCTTCACGGCAAGGAATCGGCGCTGCTGTTCACCTCGGCCTATATCGCCAATGACGCCACGCTTTCGACTTTGCCGCGTCTGTTTCCCGGGTTGATCATCTATTCGGACGAATTGAACCACGCCTCGATGATCGAGGGCATCCGCCGCAATGGCGGCGCCAAGCGAATTTTCCGGCACAACGATCTCGGCGATCTGCGTGCAAAGCTGGAGGCTGACGATCCGGCCGCGCCCAAGCTTATCGCGTTCGAGTCGATCTATTCGATGGATGGCGACTTTGGCCCGATCGAGGCCCTTTGCGATCTGGCCGATGAATTCGGCGCGCTGACCTACATAGACGAGGTGCACGCGGTCGGCATGTATGGTCCGCGCGGGGCCGGTGTCGCGGAACGCGACAGGCTGATGCACCGTATCGACATCATCAACGGCACGCTGGCGAAGGCCTACGGCGTCATGGGTGGCTATATCGCGACAAGCCATAAAATGTGTGATGCAATAAGGTCTTACGCACCCGGATTCATCTTTACCACGTCGCTGCCGCCGGCTGTTGCAGCGGGCGCCGCCGCATCCGTCGCCTGGCTGAAGACGCATCCGGAGATGCGCGAGGCCCATCAGACACAGGCAAGTATTCTGAAGACCCGGTTGAAGGGCATGGGCCTGCCGATCATCGATCACGGATCGCACATCGTGCCGGTCATCGTCGGCGATCCCGTGCATACGAAACAGCTGTCGGACATGCTGCTGGAGGGTTACGGGATCTACGTCCAGCCGATCAATTATCCGACTGTGCCGCGTGGCACCGAACGGCTGCGTTTCACCCCCTCGCCGGTGCACGGACCCAAGGAAATGGACCGTCTGGTTCATGCAATGGATGAACTATGGAGCCATTGTGCGCTGAATCGCGCTGAACTCGCAGGATAATCCGCCGATAACCTATCAAAGGCCTTGAGATGTGCTAACCTGCCCTCAATAACCGTCTTGCGCGAATCAAGCAGGTCGGAACGGGCAGGCACTTAAAGATGGGCAGAAGTGGGGCGATCTTGTCATGATCGGGCGAAAATCCCAGGACCGTGACAACGGCGACGAGGTCGTGACGCAGGGTTTCGATGACTTTGCCTTGCAGCTTGGCGACGTGATGCGGGGTGAACGGGCGACCTTGGGCAAGTCCCTGCTGGACGTTCAGCGGGAGCTGCGGATCAAGGCCAGCTATATTGCCGCCATCGAGAATTGCGACCCTTCGGCCTTCGACACCCCGGGTTTCATCGCGGGTTATGTGCGGTCCTACGCGCGCTATCTGGGTATGGACCCGGATGAGGCGTTTTCGCATTTCTGCGCCGAAAGCGGCTTTTCCGACGCGCACGGCATGCTGCAAGAGGCGTCGGTCATCCGCAAGCCGAACCACGACGACTCGCCGCGCGCCCGGTCCCGCAACCCCTTGTCCGAGCCGAAGATGCCCTTCGCGCCTGCGCGCGAAAGCCTGCTGTCGCGGATCGAACCCGGGGCCATCGGGTCGACCTTCGTTCTGTTGGCCCTGATCGGCGGCATCGGCTATGGCGGGTATGCCGTGCTTCAGGAAGTGCAGCGCGTTCAGGTCAGCCCTGTCGACCAGACCCCGATCGTGCTGAGCGAACTTGATCCCCTGCAAGCGGCCATCGCCCCCAGTGCCCGCCCCGATGGTGAGGAAAGCGAGGCGGCCGGCGTGTTCACGCCCCCGACAACCGAAGCCTTTGACCGGTTGTATCGGCCGCAGGCCCTGGATGTGCCGGTGCTCGTGGCGCGGGATGCGCCGATTTCGTCACTCGACCCTGAAAGCGTGGGTGTGTTCGGCGGCACCGCTGCGTCAAGGCTACCGCGTGTGCAGGACAGTTCCCTTGCCGGTGCTGCATTGGCAGAACGTCTGGTCGCCGAAGGCGTGTTGCCCGGACCGGCAAGGGCTGCGGCCGAAACGGTCTCGGCAGAGGAGGGCGTGACTGTCATCGCGGCGCGCCCGGCATGGGTCGAAGTGCGGGATGAGACAGGCGGCGTCCTGCTCTCCAAGGTGATGAACGCCGGTGAGACATTCTCAGTGCCGAGAACGGCCGCGAATCCCCGCATCCGCGTCGGTGAATCCGGTGCCATCTATTTCAATGTCGATGGGCAGACCTATGGCCCGTCCGGAAACCCCGGCCGGGTGACCGGCAACATCTCCCTCGCGGCGGGCGATCTCGCGACGCGCTATCGGCGGGCGGACGGCTCTTCGGATCAGGATCTTCGGACCGCTTTGGTCTCGCTTGGCCTCGCCGCGCCATCGGTGGCCGCCGCCGCGTCTGATGAGCCTGTCACCCTTGCCGATCTGACCCCGACCGAAACCGCGCCATCAGAGCCGACGATCCCGCCGGTGGCCCGCCCCGCGACTCTGGCCAGTCTCGTGCCCGAACCTGTTCAGCCCCCCGTTGCCGAAGCTGCCCCGGACACGGCGGAGCCGTCCATCGCGCCGGCACCCGAAGCAGAGGCGGAGCGCGCCGTCGCCGAAGCGCCGCAGCCCAATATTCCGCGCGTGACAGCGACCCCGGAACCGGGCATCACCGTTGTCGCCACCGCCGAAACCTGGGTCGAGGTGACGGCCCCCTCCGGCAAGAAGATCTTTGCCCGCACGCTGCAACCGGGCGAGACCTACAAGGTGCCGCAGACCGATCAGCCGCCGACCATCTTCTCCGGTAATGCTGGAGGGGTGTTCTTTGCGGTGAACGGCGAAACATTCGGTCCCTACGGGCAAAGCGGGCAGTTCGGTCGTGACCTCGCGTTGTCGGCGGATGCCATCCAGCGAGAGATGCAGGTGGCCGATCTGACGCAGAACCAGACCCTTGCAAAGGTCGTGGCCGAGTTGCAGCTTCAGGATCAGTAACGTCCTCTCGCGCATTGTGACTGACCAAGGGTGGCGTCGCAGGGCGCGGGGGACTATCCTTCCTGAAACCGGAGTCGACACACAGGACCGATAGCGCATGAGCCTTAACCACGTTCGCCCGTGGCGCAACATCTACCGCCGCAAATCCCGCCAGATCATGGTCGGCGCGGTGCCCGTGGGCGGGGATGCCCCGATCAGCGTCCAGACCATGACCAACACGGCCACGACCGACATTCGCGGCACCATAGCGCAGGTGCAGGCGGCCGCGGACGCGGGCGCAGATATTGTCCGGATTTCCGTGCCTGATCAGGACTCGTCCCGCGCACTGAAGGAAATTGTGCGTGAAAGCCCGGTGCCGATCGTTGCAGACATCCATTTCCACTACAAACGCGGGATCGAGGCCGCCGAGGCGGGCGCCGCCTGTCTGCGCATAAATCCCGGCAACATCGGCAGTCAGGACCGGGTGCGCGAGGTGATCAAGGCCGCGCGCGATCACAACTGTTCCATCCGGATCGGCGTGAACGCTGGCAGTCTGGAAAAACATCTGCTGGAAAAATACGGCGAACCCTGCCCGGATGCGATGGTGGAATCCGGCCTGGATCATATCAAGATCCTACAGGACAACGACTTTCACGAGTTCAAGATCAGCTGCAAGGCGTCGGATGTCTTCATGGCCGCCGCGGCCTATCAACAACTGTCCGAACAGACCGACGCGCCGATCCACCTTGGCATCACCGAGGCGGGCGGCCTGACCTCCGGCACGATCAAAAGCGCCATCGGCCTTGGCAACTTGTTGTGGATGGGCATCGGCGATACGATCCGCGTCTCGCTGTCCGCCGATCCGGTCGAAGAGGTCAAGGTCGGATTCGAGATCCTGAAATCGCTGGGACTTCGCCACCGGGGGGTCAATATCATCTCCTGCCCGTCCTGCGCGCGACAGGGGTTCGATGTGATCAAGACGGTCGAGACGCTTGAGGAGCGGCTTGAGCACATCAAGACGCCCATGAGCCTGTCTATCATCGGCTGCGTCGTGAACGGCCCCGGCGAGGCGTTGATGACCGACGTCGGCTTTACCGGCGGCGGTGCAGGCTCCGGGATGGTCTATCTGGCGGGCAAAGCCAGCCACAAGATGTCAAACGCGCAGATGATCGAACATATCATTGAAGAGGTCGAAAAGAAGGCCGCCGAGATCGAGGCGCAGTCAACGGAAACGCAGGCTGCCGAATAAAGGCGCGTCCTGTTCGGCGGGACAGGCCTTGGCCTCTTACGATATGCCGGGCCTTGGCTTGTGTCGTTGATGTCGTCGGCAGGGGGCACTGGCCTGCGCCCGTCGGCTCCCATCCTGTTCTGGCAGCAGGTCCCTGAGCCATAGAAAAAGGCCCTCTCCGATCTGGTCGGAAAGGGCCGCGATTTTCGGTAATCAAAGGCTCGGGCTCAGTCGCTTGCCCGTTCCTGCGCCACGATCTCCTGCATCGCGGGAAGCGGTGCGTAGCCGCGCACCATCTGGTCGCCGAAGACGAAGCTGGGCGTGCCGTTGATCCGCATTGCCTGTGCAAGCTGCCGGGTTTCGGCGATGCGGCGCATGACCTCATCGCTGTTCATCTCGGCCATGATCGCCTCCGCATCAAGGCCGAAGCTGTCCGCGATGCGGCGCAGGGGACCGTTTCCGGGGTTCCCTTCCAGTGTGATCAGGGCGTCATGCACGGCCTCATACGCCTCATCCCCGGCGACGATCTGTGTTGCGATTGCAAATTGCGAGGAAATCATCGAGGCTTCTCCGAGGATCGGAAATTCCTTGACGATATAGCGGATGTTGCCGTCCGACTCGATCAGTTCTGCCACTTCGGGATGGGCCTTGCGGCAAAATCCACAGCGGTAATCCATGAACTCGATCACGGTCACGTCGCCGTCCGGATTGCCGCCGACCCATGAATATCCATCATTCACGAGTTGTTCGCGATTTTCGGCGACGATCGTATCGTCCTGCGCCGCCTGTGCGGCCTGCTCGCGCTCTTCGAGCACGGCCACCGCGTCCATGATGACTTGCGGGTTTTCCAGCAGATAGGCGCGGACCTGCGCCCCGAAGGCGGCCTGTTGATCCGGGGTCATCGTGTCGAAGTCAAAGGCCTCTTGGGCCTGTGCCGCCATCGGGGCGGCCATGAGGCAAAGGGCTGCGGCGGTGCCGCGCATGAAAGAATGGCTTTTGGACATGGGTTCTCCAGAATGAGGGTGACGGGTCATTCCGCCTGTTTGGCGGCGTTTAACACATCCTGCGCACGTTGCCACGGGCCGGATCCGCGCGGCAGGGTGCCGATGGCCCGTTGGGCGTGCAGGGTGGCGTCTTTCATGCGGCCTGACAGCGCGTAGCGTTCGGCCGTGGCGACGGAGGCCATGCCGTTCTGTCCGGTCTTGGCATAGGCCACTGACAGGTCGCGCAGGATGCGCGTATCGGAAAAGTCGCGCCCGCGCGCGGCCTCCAGCGCGCGCAGCGCTTGCTGGGGTTGTCCGGCGGCCAGCAGCGCCCGGCCCAGACCGCCAAGGATCAGCGGCTCGCGCGGGGCACGGTTCGCGGCGGCCTGATAGATTTGCACGGCGGCGCCGAATTGGCGGGATTCAAGCAGGATCTGACCCTTGAGTTCCAGCAGAAAGGGGTCGTTGGGACGCAGGGAAATGGCGCCGTCTATGGCGCGCAGGGCCTTGGTCATGTCCGACTGGCGGTGATGGGCCACCGCTTCGCGCATCAGTTCGATGTCGCGGCTGCCGCTGTCCTTCAACCGGCGCAGTGTCCAGGACGGGGCGCGTTTGAAGGCGGTCAGCTTGCCCTTGGCGCGGTTGAACCAGTATTGCGCGGTTGGATCGTCCGGCGGGGATGGCTGACTGGCCACCAGCCCCTGAAGTGCCCGCAACCGGTCCCGGGTCAGCGGGTGGGTGCGCATGTAGGGATCCTGACGCCGGTCGGACAGTGCCTCCTGTCCGCGGAACAATTCCTGCACCTCCAGTGCGCCTTTGGGATCGACGCCTGCGCGCAGCATGTAGCGCACCGATGAGATGTCGGCGGCCGATTCCTCGGCGCGGGTATGCGAGAAAAGCAGGCGCATCGCCGAACCCTGACTGCCGAGGGCCAAGCCAGCCGCTGCCCGGCCGTCCGCCCCGGCGGCGGCGGCCGCGGTGGCAAGGATCAGGCCCAGCCCGGCAGCCGTGCGCGCGGCGCGCATGTTGCCAAGCCGCCGGGTGATGTGGCCGTTGGCGATATGGGCGGCCTCATGCGCGATCACGGCTTGCAGCGCTTCTGAGGACTCCAGCCGCATGACAAGGCCGGAATTCAGAAAGATATACTGCGTGTTCGCGACGAATGCGTTCAACGAACTGTCGTCAACCACGAGGATGCGCACCTGTTCGGGGCTGAGGCCCGCGGCGCTCAACACCGGCGCGCCCAGTTGTTTCAGGGAATATTCGATATCCGCGTCCCGCAGCAACGTCATCCCTGCGCGCAAAGGAGACGCAGCGCCCAACATAAGGGCAAGTCCCATGATCAGGGCGATCAGTCGGGGCAGGAAAGGGGGGCGGGTCATTGACGGGCTGCTCCTCGGACTCGTAAGTGTCTCGCAAACCACACTAGAGAGGCCGGTATGCGGAGTTCAAGACGTGGGGCAGTCGATCCCTTTATCGTGATGGATGTGATGGAGGCCGCGCGGCTGGCCGAAGAGAATGGTCGCCGGATCATCCACATGGAACTGGGTCAGCCCGGAACGTCCGCGCCGCAGGCCGCACGGGACGGAGTCATTCGCCGGATGTCCGAGGACGCGCTGGGGTATACCGTCGCGAAAGGCTTGCCGGAACTGCGTGAGCGGATCGCGCAACTGTATAAGGAATGGTATGATATCGACCTCGATCCTGACCGGGTCGTGGTGACGCCGGGCTCTTCGGGCGGGTTCATTCTGGCGTTTACCGCGCTTTTCGATGCCGGCGAGCGCGTCGCGCTGGGGGCGCCGGGTTACCCGTCCTACCGGCAGATCCTCAAGGCGCTGGACCTGATCCCGGTGGAGGTGCAGACCTCGGCGGAGAACCGCCTGCAACCCACGCCAGATGATCTGGCGAAGGTGGACTACGATGGGTTGCTGGTCGCCAGCCCCGCGAATCCCAGCGGGACGATGCTGGACCGGCCCGAACTCAAGGCGCTGATAGAGGCCGCACAGGCCCGCGGCGCGGCCTTTCTGTCGGATGAGATCTATCACGGCATCGAATACGATCAGCCCTCGATCAGCGCGCTGGAAATCAGCGATGATGTCATCGTGATCAACTCCTTCTCCAAGTATTTCTCGATGACCGGGTGGCGGATCGGCTGGCTTGTGGTGCCTGACGGCCTCGTGCGCCAGGTAGAGCGGTTGGCCCAGAACATGTTCATCTGTCCATCCCATGCCTCGCAGGTGGCGGCCCTTGCCGCGATCGACGCGGGAGAGGAACTGGATGCCAACGTCGAAGTTTACAAGCGTAACCGGACATTGATGATGGACGGTCTGCGCCGCGCAGGATTCGACCGATTTGCGCCGCCGGACGGTGCCTTCTACATCTATGCCGACATCAGCCATATCACCCGGGACAGCCGGGTGTTCGCACGCGAAATTCTGGAAGAGGCGGGCGTGGCCGTGACACCGGGACTGGATTTCGACCCGGTTCGCGGTGCGGGAACCCTGCGGTTTGCCTATGCGCAATCCACCGAGGACATCGAGGAAGGGCTGGACCGTTTGCAGAGGTTCATGCAGTCGCGCGGCTTGCGCGCCAGTTGATTGAATGTGTTAAAGAAAAATGTTATCAGTTAGTTGTGCGGTATTCTTAATCTGATTTCTCAGGGCTGCGATGGCGTTCTTTGCCCTTGATCCAAATCGAAATGCGATCTCGTTTGTTGCGCGGCCTTGTGCAGGTGCGAAGTGCGGATTTGCGGCCATGGACGGGCACAGGCCAATTGGCGATCTGCCGCCTCTTGCCGCGATCTCTGGGCGTGCGTCGCCCCGCGCAGCCTGCTATTCTTAAACGAAACCACCGGAACCGGGCGCATGAGCAGATTTCTTTCATTGCTGACGGCAGTATGCCTATTGGCGGGCGGCGCGCTTGCGCAAGACGCGACGGGCCTTGCGCGTCTGCTTGACGGGCGTATCGAAGATCGCCGGCCCGGCGTGACCGAGATCACGCTGAACCTGTCGCAGGGGGTTCCGTGGCGGGTGTTCACCCTGACCGATCCGGATCGCCTCGTGCTGGATTTCAGCGAAGTGGACTGGCAAGGTGCCGATCCAGAGACAATCGACCGGAGCGCGCATGTCAGGTCGCTGCGCATGGGGCTGTTCCGTCCCGGATGGTCCCGGCTCGTCGCCGAACTGGCCGATCCCATGGCGGTCGAGAGCGCGGAACTGCGGGTCCGGCCGGAAGGTGCGGGGGCCGAACTGCGACTGGCCCTGATCCGGAGCGATCCCGCCACCTTTGCCGCAAGCGCCGGTCCGCCCGCCGATCCGGCGTGGATCCAAATGCGCCCGCAGGCGCGCCGCCCGTCGCCCGCGCCCGACGGCCCGCTGGTGATCATGCTCGACCCGGGGCACGGCGGCATCGATCCGGGGGCACAGCGCGGCGGAATCACCGAGGCCGACCTGATGCTGCGCTTTGCGCAGGAATTGCGCGAGGTTCTGCTGCGGGCTGGCGATTACCGCGTGGTGCTGACCCGAGAGGAGGACCGGTTCGTGTCGCTCGAAGGGCGGGTGAAATTGGCGCATGAAATGGGGGCGGACCTGTTCATGTCGCTGCACGCCGATGCGCTGGAGGAGGGCGTGGCCCATGGCGCGGCGGTCTACACGCTGGCGGCCGAGGCCTCGGATGCGGCATCGGCGGCGCTGGCGGAACGTCACGACCGGGACGACCTGCTGGCCGGACTGGACCTGTCCGGGTCCGATGACCGGGTGGCGCAGATCCTTATGGATCTTGCCCGGTTGGACAACAAACCGCGCAGCGAGGCGCTGGCCGGGCATCTGGTGGAAGGCATCCGCGCCTCGCTGGGTCGTGTCCACAAGGATCCGCTGCGTCAGGCGGCGTTTTCCGTGCTGAAATCGGCGGATATTCCGTCGGTTCTGATCGAATTGGGCTTTCTGTCCACGGCAGAGGATCTGCGCAACCTGCAGGATCCAGCGTGGCGCGCACGCATGGCCGAAGGCATCCGCGACGGGATTGCGGCCTGGACGCTGGAGGACGCGGCCCTCGCGCCTTTGCGCCGCCAATAGCGGCGATGCGGGGAATGATCGGCAAGACCCCGCGCGGATGTGTTTTGACCGTCGCGGCCTTGCCATATAGTGAGGGGTGACTTTTGTGCAGGGGGGCGGCGCGTGCTGCGTTTCATCTTTTCGTTTTTCGGTGGGATCTTCGCCGTCGTGACAATGGGCACCATGATGGTCGCGCTGACTATCGGTGCGATCTTCTGGATGTATGGGCGCGATCTGCCCAGCCATGAGCATCTGGCGCAATACACGCCACCCACGATCAGCCGGATCTATTCGACCGAAGGACGCGTGATCGACGAATTCGCGCAGGAACGGCGGCTGTTCACCCCGGCCGCGCAGATCCCCGACATGGTCAAGAATGCCTTCATCTCGGCCGAGGACAAGAATTTCTATACGCATCAGGGCTATGACCTGCGGGGCATCGCTGCCGCGGGCGTGCAGGCTATCCAATCCCGCGGCCGGGATGTGCGCGGGGCCTCGACCATCACGCAGCAGGTCATGAAGAATTTCCTGCTGTCCGGCGACCGGCGGGCAGAACGCAAGATCAAGGAGATCATCCTCGCCAGCCGGGTCGAGGATGCGCTGTCGAAGGACAAGATCCTTGAACTCTATCTCAACGAGATCTTTCTGGGTCAGAACGCCTATGGCGTAACCGCCGCCGCACAGGTCTATTTCAACAAATCCCTGTCCGAACTGGCCCCGCATGAGGCTGCGACGCTGGCCTCCATGCCCAAGGCGCCGTCGGATTACCACCCGGTCCGGGACAAGGAACGCCTGCTCGCACGGCGGGATTTTGTCCTGAAAGAGATGTATGAGAACAACTTCATCAGCCGGGACACCTTTGCCACCGAAGTGGCGATGCCGCTGCGGTCCGTGCAGGCCGAGGACTTTGAACCCTATCAGAGGTCTTTGCCGCCGCGCGACTATTTCACCGACGAGATCCGCCGCCAGTTGAGCCGAGATTTTGGTGAGGATCAGTTCTTTTCCGGGGGGTATTCGGTCCGGGCGACGCTGGACGCGGAAATGCAGGAACAGGCCGCCGTCGCGCTGCGCCGCGCACTGGAGAATTATGACCGTGCGCGGGGCCGCTGGCGCGGCACCGGCAAGACGATTCCCGTCGAGACGCTGGGCGAGGAAGCCGCATGGCGCGCTGCCTTGTCGGAGATGCGCGTGGCCCGGGACATCGACCTTGGAAATCCATGGCAGGTGGCCGTTGTGCGCGAGGTGCGCGAGAATAGCCTTTTGCTCGGGATCGAGGACGTCGCGATGGACGATCCGCGCGGGCTGACCTTGCCACGGTCCGACACCGACTGGTTTCAGGGCAGTCTCACGGAAAACTTCGAAGCCGGAGACGTGGTGCATGTGCGCCCCATAACCGAGGACGGGTCCGATGCCTTCGTGCGCTGGTCCCTGCGGCAGGTGCCGGAGGTGCAGGGCGGGTTCATGGCGATGGACGCGCAAACCGGGCGCGTGATCGCGATGCAGGGCGGATTTTCCTATCAGCATTCGGTGTTCAACCGGGCGACGCAGGCGATGCGCCAGCCGGGGTCGAGCTTCAAGCCCTTTGTCTACGCCTCTGCGCTGGACAGCGGGTATACCCCGGCCACGATCGTCGTGGACGCCCCGATCGAGGTGGACACCGGGGCCGGGGTCTGGCGGCCGCGCAACGCGTCGAACCAGTATTATGGCCCCACGCCCCTGCGCACCGGGATCGAACGGTCGCGCAACCTGATGACGATCCGTCTGGCGCAGGAGGTGGGCATGGACATCGTTGCCAGTTACGCCGAGAAATTCGGCGTCTACGACCGGATGGGCCGGGAAATCGCCAATTCTCTTGGCGCGGATGAAACGACGCTGTTCCGCATGGTGGCGGCCTACGCGATGTTCGCCAATGGCGGGGAGCGGGTTGAACCGACCCTTGTCGACCGTGTGCAGGATCGCTTTGGAACTACGGTCTATTCCCATGAAAAAGCCTTTGGCAACGAACGGACCTGCGTGAACTGTGCCAACCCGGATCTGCCGACGGGCCAAAGCCCGCGCATCGTGAACCAGCGCGAACGTGTCATGGATCCGGTCACCGCCTATCAGCTGACCTCCATGATGCGCGGCGTCGTGGAGCGGGGCACGGCAAGCGGCACCGTCAACCTCAGCGTGCCCACAGCCGGAAAGACGGGCACCACGAATGACGCCAAGGACGTGTGGTTCGTGGGCTTCACCTCCAACATCGTGGCGGGCTGCTACATCGGCTATGACACGCCAAGGTCGCTTGGACGTGGCGCGTCCGGCGGCGGCATGTGCGGCCCTGTCTTCACCGAATTCATGCGGGAAGCGGTAAAGAAATACGGTGGCGGCAATTTCAAGGTGCCCGAAGCCTGCCAATTCATCAAGATCGACCGATTCTCCGGCGCGCGCCTGCCGGAGACGGCCAGCGGCCCCAATGTGGTTTCCGAATGCTTTCGCATCGGCGAAGAGCCGATCTTTGGCATCATGTTCGACGGCGGATTTGCCATTTCCGGAAACTTCGACGTGATCCAGCCTGATGGCAGCACCGTCTCGCAGGAAGTGACGACATCGACCGGGGAAAAGGCGATCGTCGGACCCAAGGCAGGTTTTGGCACACTGTCCTCCGGCGGGCTGTATTGAGCCTGGCCCGCGCTTGAACTCGCCGGGCATAGGGGGGCGTCTACAGGATATCCGGCCCTGCGGCGGGGCCTCGTGGGGCCAACGGACCGCCGGGCGCGAAAGTCGGCAGCGATGATTTCCCCGCCTTGCCCGTGCCGCGCCCCCTTGGTATCACGCGTCACCCGAGAGGACCGGAACAGGACCATAAAACATGCGCGCAGAGACACAGAACAGCGTGGACAAGATCGAGAAATCTCTCGACCTGCTGGCGCAGCGGATGGATTGGCAGACCGCGTCGCACCGGCTTGAGGAATTCAATGCTAGGGTCGAGGATCCCGACCTCTGGAACGATCCGGCCGCCGCCCAGAAACTGATGCGGGAGCGTCAGCAACTGGTCGATGCGATGGACACCTACACCACGATGAAACAGGAACTGTCCGACCAGGTCGAACTGATCGAACTGGGCGAGATGGAGGAAGACGAAGAGGTTGTCGCAGAGGCCGAGGCGACGCTGAAGTCGCTGGTCGACCGGGCCGCCAAGAAAGAGCTTGAGGCGTTGCTGAACGGCGAGACCGACGGCAACGACGCCTTTCTGGAAATCAAGGCCGGGGCAGGGGGCACCGAAGCCTGCGACTGGGCACAGATGCTGGCGCGCATGTATGTCCGTTGGGCGGAAAAGCGCGGCTTCGAGGTTGATCTGCAAGAAGAGCAGTCGGGCGCCGAGGCGGGTATCAAATCCGCCACCTATCAGATCAAGGGTCAGAACGCCTACGGTTGGCTGAAGTCAGAGTCGGGCACGCACCGCCTTGTGCGGATCTCGCCCTTCGGCAAAGGCACGCGGGAGACGTCCTTTGCCGCCGTCGGCGCATACCCCGTGATCGACGACAACATAGAGATCGAGGTGAACCCGGCTGACATCCGCATCGACACCTTCCGGTCGTCGGGCGCGGGGGGCCAGCACGTCAACACGACGGACTCCGCCGTGCGGATCACCCACGCGCCGACCGGTATCGTCGTGACCAGTTCGGAGAAATCCCAGCACCAGAACCGCGACATTGCCATGAAGGCCCTGAAATCGCGGCTGTATCAGATGGAACTGGACAAGCGCAACGCCGAGGTCAACGCCCTGCACGAGGCCAAGGGCGATGCGGGATGGGGCAACCAGATCCGGTCCTACGTCCTCCAACCCTACCAGATGGTGAAGGACCTGCGCACCAATCACGAAACCGCCGATACATCTGGTGTGCTGGACGGCGATCTGGATCCCTTCATGGCGGCGACGCTTGCCCTGAACGTGTCCGGCAAAAGCCGCGCGGACGCTCAGGCCGAAGACTGACGGCTGGCCGGGCAGCGCCGGTTTCCCAAGGGTTTTCAGCGGCCAGAGGGGCAGCGCGGGACCCGCAGGGGGACATGGGCGATCGACCTGCGGCAGTCCAATCGTGGCCAGATCGCGGTGAACCGCTCTATCCCTGTCGGGCATAGCAGACGCGCCGACGCCCGTCGGATCACCGCCTGAACATCGGCGTGCCGTGTCCCGAACGTTCAGCATGGTTGACGCTGGGTGGGAAAACCCGGTTTACTCCCGGCATTTCCAAGGGTGTAGCCAAGGGAGGAGAGCCATGCCCGATACCCCCAAACCCGGCGTGCCGGAGCTTGGCCCGGTCGACGTGGCGCTCCTGACGGAAGCGCTGCGGCGCGGCTGGCGTGACATGCGGCGCGCGCCCGGGTTTTCCCTGCTCTTTGGCGGGGCCTATGTGCTGGGCGGCTGGATCATGGTCTGGGTGACATGGATCACCGGCCAGACCTATTGGCTGGTCTTCGCGGCCATCGGATTTCCCCTGATCGCGCCTTTCGCGGCGGTGGGGCTTTACGATGTCAGCCGCCGGATCACACAGGGGCGCCCGCTTGACTGGATCCAGATCCTTCTGGTCATCCAACGGCAAAGCCGGCGGCAACTGCCGTCAATGAGCGCGATCATCATCGTGATCTTCCTGTTCTGGTTCTTCTTGGCGCATATGATCTTTGCCCTGTTTCTCGGGCTGTCGACCATGACGAATATTTCCACCTCCTTTGACATCTATTTCAGCGCAGAGGGTCTGACGATGCTGGCGGTGGGCACGATCGTCGGGGCGGGGTTCGCCACGCTGCTCTACATGATCACCGTGTTGTCGCTGCCGATGCTGCTGGACCGGGAGATTGATTTCGTGACCGCGATGATCACCTCCTTCGGCTATGTCCAGCGCCATCCGCTGCCGATGTTCGGTTGGGCGGTTTTCGTCGCGGGGGTCACTTTCGTCTCGATGTTGCCGGGCTTTGCCGGGTTGTTCCTGTCGCTGCCGCTGCTGGGCCATGCCACATGGCATATCTACGACATGCTTGCCTACGGACCCGCCCGGTCCCCCAACGCCGTCACGGCCTGATCCAGCCGCGCAGCCGGTTGCCCGATCCGTGATCGGGCGCGCACGGGCAGTTTGGCGAGCAGGGTGTCGACAGGTCAGGCTTCGCGGCCCTCGGCCTTGAGCCGGGCATGCAGTCCCGATGCGCGCGCATCGCCCAGTTCCAGCGCAAAGACATAGGCATGGGTCAGGTAGAAACAGGCGGCGTCAAGGTCGTTCACCGTGTCTGCCGCGCGCGCATAGAGATCGACAAGCGCGGCCCTGTCGTCCCGGGCATGGGCCGCGATCAGCATGTCGTCCAGCACCTTCATTCCGCGGCCCCTGCGTAGGTGCTGTGGCGTTGCAACTGCGATGCCACCCAGTCATGGAAACAATGCGTCGGGCTGTCCATCGCGGGTGAGAAGCGCCCGCCGTCGAAGCCGGTCGCATGGCGACCGCGCTGCATCCCCTCGACGACAAAGATGTCCTCCTCGAAGACCGTTTTCCAAAGTTGCGTGTTGCGCTGGCGCAAGCCGCTGTCGGATTTCGGCACGGCGTAATACAGATGGATGTGTTCTACCGTGCGCCCCGGTCCGTCCGGCAGCAGGATGATGGCAAAGGCGTGGTCGCGGTGCACCCCGAACAGGACGTTGGGGTAGACCGTGATGTATTCCGCCGCCGTGTCCCATTTCGCCGAAATCCCGGCGAAATCCGGAAAGGGCTCGCCGTTTTCGTTGGTCACCTGACGGTAGACTTCGGTGCCCTGACCGGAATAGCGGCCCGGCTGTTCGATGTTGTAGTGATCTTCAAGCCGGGAGTAGGAATTCAGGCCGGGGTGCACCCAGGGCAGATGATAGCTTTCGCAGTAGTTTTCGACCGCGAGCTTCCAGTTCGTCTTCAGTTCGAGGGTCAGCACGCTGTCGCTGCCGCCGTGATACAGGGGCTGTTCGAATTCGGCCCAACGGGTCATGACATCGGCCATCACTTCCTCGAACGGGGCGGCGTCGCCAGAGACGTTGATCCAGACCACATCGCGCCAGATGTGGCTGCGCACCTCGATCAGGCCCAGCGTCGCCCGGTCGATCGCATCATGGGTGTTGCGGCCCGGACCACCCACATGCGGTGTGCTGACCAGCCTGCCGTCCGTGCCATAGCACCAAGAATGATAGGGGCAGCGGATCGCGCCCTCGATCTTGCGCGGCTCCTCGACCAGGATCATGCCCCGATGGCGGCAGATGTTCTGAAAGACCCGCACTACGTCGTCACGTCCGCGCACCAGAAGCAGGGGCATGCCGAGAAAGGTGATCGGCTTGGCATCGCCGGCTTCGGGCACGTCGGCGGCAACGCCCAGTCCCGCCCATTGACGGAACATCAGGGCCTCGCGTTCCTGTTCAAAGATGGCGGGGTCGATGTAATGTGCGTTTGGCAGTCCATTGGCCTCGGCGATCGGGCGGCGGACCTTGTCTAGGTATGTCGGCGGAACGGACATGAACACGGGCCTTTGCTGAAGTTGATCCAGCTTTTCGATAGCCGTGCATTGGGCGGGTGTCGTCACCGATTCCGACACGGTGGTGTATCACAGCGACCGCTCCGGTGTCAGTCGAAGGGTTCGCCGGGCTTCAGCAGGTTCCGTTGGTAGGGCAGCAGGTCCATTTCCATGCAGAAGCCCGCGCTCCGCGCGGCGGGCAGCACGTCCTTCATCGCGTCGCCGAGATATTCGTAAACCAGCCGCTCGACCCGCCGTCCGGCGACATTTTCCCGAACCGTGCGGGTGACGTAACCCGACCAGAAATTGTTTTCGAAGGACGGGATGCGGGCAAGATAGTTGAAAGAGGCGGTCGTTGCGCCCCGTCGGCTGACGAGGGCGGCAATCCCGTCCTCCTGCGGCATGACGGCGCCGCGAAACTCCCGGTTGGCCGGTTCCGTGTGCAGCCCCTGCTGGCGCATTGCGTCCTTGGCTTCGAACCCCTTGAGAAACGTGCCGCCGCGCTTGCGAAACACGTAGATCAAGCCGCGCACATACATCCGTTCATCAAGAAAACTGCGCCGCACAAAGCGGTAGAAGCCACTGGGAAACTCAGATTCCGGCACCGGTCTGGAGGCACTTCCAAGGAAATCGGCGATGGCCGGATTGCGCAGGATACTGGAATCCTCGCCCGTGATATCGGCGACCGGTTCCAGCAGAATGCGCGCGTCCACGTCGAAATAGAGGCAAATCTTGTGCAGGACATCGGGGCGGGGAAAGCTTTCTCCCGCGAGGTAGCGATTATATTGTGTGCGATTGATCCCCAGTTCACGGCAGAGGGCCGAGATAGAGGGCGCCCGCTGGGATAACTGACGCAGATTATCACCAAGCATGCTTCTCAATTCGGACGGGTTGGGTCTGCGCCCCACCGATTTTGTGACATTCGACTGCGCCATGACGTCCTGACCCTGGAGTTCGATCCGGTTTGAATGCTGTAATTATTCATTTTGACCCAAACTGCGTCAGCACTTGTCACTACTTAGCGTCACCGCTGACGCGTAATGGCACCAGCCTACCCAATTCGCGCCACAAATTGCAATAAGCCGACGCGGAAAATAATCTGTCGAGTCGCTAAGGTTTCGTTCACGTTGAACTAAGGATCAGCAACAGGTGTATCATGCAGGATCAGATGTTTGGCGTTGTATTGTGGGCGGATACCAGTGAACACAAGGCCGTGATCTGGTGCGAGGATCACGGTAATCTCGCGTATTATACGGGTGGGGAGCAGAGCCTCCACGACGGTATCAACCTTGATGCGGGTGATTTGATTCAATTCGATTTGAGAGAAGAGCGGGACATGCGTCGTGCCCGCAACCTTCGCCGGGTCGATGCGGGCCATGCGCCCACGCTCGCCAAGGATTTGTGCGAGTGTTCGGCCACGGATCGTGTCGTGGGAAACAACGTGGTCAAATTCCCGACAAAACGCCGCGTCAGCTGAGCCGTTGCGCTACATCATTGTTCCGGCCGTCCCGCGGCAGGCATGACCGGCGCGGAAGGTTGGCGGGTGAAAGATGTAGGATGACACCGTCGCCATCCAAGACCATGCGCCGCTGGAAGGAACCCAAGGTTCCACGGGCCGAAAGGCCAGAGTGAGATCACGTTACACCACGATAGAAGCCACCTGTGCGCAGCATAGACCGGTGATCGGACGGAATGGGTGCATCATGCGCCAGATCCTTCACCAGACCAAGCGCATGTCAGATATCTGGACAAAGGCCTTGCCGGTCGGTCAGGTTCCCCGGGCCAGTGCCGCGACGCCGGTCCGAGCAATCTCGATCAGTCCAAGGGGCCGCATCAGATCGGCGAATGCGTCGATCTTGTCCGGTGTGCCTGTCAACTGGAACACAAAGCTTTCAAGCGTGGAGTCCACGACATTCGCGCGAAAGATATCCGCGAGACGCAGCGCCTCGACCCGCTTGTCGCCCGTTCCGGAAACCTTTAGCAGCGCCAGTTCGCGTTCAACCGAATGCCCCTCGACGGTGAGATCGTTCACCGTGTGGACAGGCACGATGCGGCCCAATTGCGCCTTGATCTGTTCGATCACCTGCGGCGTGCCGGTGGTGACGATGGTGATACGGCTCAGGTGACCTTCGTGGTCGACCTCGGCCACGGTGAGGCTGTCGATGTTGTAGCCCCGTCCCGAAAACAGCCCGATCACCCGCGCCAGCACGCCGGGTTCGTTTTCCACGAGAACGGCGATTGTGTGGGTTTCCTGCACATCCGAAAAATTGGGACGCAGGTTGTAGGCCGAGTGCTTGCTCGACCCCTTCTTGATCTTGAGTGCTGACATCGCCGGGCCTTTCATGGACTGCCGGCCCACCTTGCGGCGGACCGTTCGGATGTTTAGCCAAGATCCTTTGCCTTGGCCAGTGGATAGAGGGAAAATACGGACCGAGACCCGGGCAAAATGACCGTTGTCTGCGGCGGGGCCAGACCGGGCGCGGACGTGACCGAACCTTGTCGG